>NZ_KB912942.1:1586432-1892651 GCF_000383915.1 Amycolatopsis benzoatilytica AK 16/65 | reverse complement strand
CCCGGCACGACTGCCGCTGCGCCGCCCCAGCGCCGCAAGACACGGAAACCGGAACAACCGCCCGCCGCCCCCGCGAACAACCCCAACTGCACCCTGACCGTGCCGGCGAACCCGCTTACCGCGCAGGGCCTTGCGGCGCCCTACGTGCTCAGCGGAACAGAACCGGGCGGGGACTGCCACGAGGCGAACAACGACCAGTCCGCGTTCGTCGAAGCGACGATCGTCGATCCCGCGACCGGCGCGCTGTCGATCTACCGGCCGCTCGTCGTCGACCGCGGGGACAAACCGGCCGTCGCACCGGTCGCACCGGCCCTGCCAGCCGGAGCCGTCGTGGGCATCTGGTTCGGCTTCAACGGCGACACGCTGAGGCTGCGCGGCGAGGGCGATTCGCTCAACACCGGCGCCTGCGTCAACGGGACCGACGGTTCGCCCTTCGGGCAGTTCGGCTACTGCAACGCGCGGTCGTTCTTCACCGCCGCGAACAACGCCATCGTGAAAGGGCAGCTCTCCGTGCCCGCGCTCGGCATCGGCAATGACGGACTGGCCTGCCCGACCGTGCGCGATTTCGGTGTGGTCGACCAAGACCAGAGCGACAATGTCACCACCGCCTACGTCGCGACCGCGAGCGGCCGCACTGCGCAGGCCGGACACCTGGCCGGCGGAACGCCGCTGACCAACGGCAGCGACAACGGGTTGCTGGACAACTTCATCGACCCGGCGCTCGGCTGCAAGCCGTTCACCGCGCCCGATCTCACCCGCGGCGGCGCACCGGGAACGTCGCTGGCGCTCGACGAGCTCCAAGCGGCTGCGCACCAGAGCGTGCCGGTGGCGCTCGTGCCGCTCAGCGACCCGATGACCCAGATCGACGGGCAGCAGAGCGTCGCGAAGGCCAACCTGTACCGGGCGGGTGTCGACCAGCCGATGGTGAACACCGGCACCGACACGCCCGAGGCGTACTGCGCCAACCTGGCCAAAACCGGTGCCACCCGCCTCGCTGCCGACCGGCAGTTCTTCGCGCAGGCGCCGGCCCCCGGCGCGGGGGCCAACTTGGCCGATTTCCTGACGCAGCGCCTGCAGTCCTCGCTGCAGACGCTCGGCTGCCAGGGCTAGGCGCACGGCCGACTGTCCGTGAAGGGCCCCTTCCGGGAATCTGATTCCGGCAAGGGGCCTTTCCCGGACCAGAAAGTCCACTGTGGAATCTCCGGTGCCCGCCAGCGGGCTCCCTCACTCCGCGGAAGCGGCCCGGCGATGCCAGATCGCATCCGCCTGTTCGCGCTCTTCCAGCTCCAGCTCGATTCTGGACAGTTCCGAGCGCAGGCGCGGGATCCAGTGCCGCCGCAGTGCGCGAATCCGGTTTCTGGTCACGGCTGCCTCCTCCTCCACGAGCCGCAGCGCGGTGCTGGCGGCCGCGTGGCGCGCGGCCGCCTCCAGCGCTTCCGCGAACGCCTCCGCGGTGTGGACGGCGGCGGCGCTGCCGAAGACTCTCCCGGAGTCCGACATCGGCGGCGCGAGCGTCGTGGCCTCCGTCGGACAGCGGATACCCATGATCGTTGCCCAGCCGAACTCGACCTCAGCGGCGGCAGCCGGCTCCGCCCGCCGGAGTTCCCGTTGTCCGCCACAGAGTTCCTCGCGTTGCAGCCACTCCCGGGCCTGGACCGTCCGCGCCGCCCAGGTCCGCTCCGTCTCCGCCGCGAGCGCGGCGAGGCGGGTCCGTTCGGCGCCCAGCACCCGCAGCTTCCGGTCCAGCACCTCGGCGCCGTGCTCGGCTATGCCGAGGCGGCGGCGCAGCCACTGCCGGCCGGCCCGGCCCGGCGGCACGCGCAGCCTGCTCATCGGCCCTTCAGCAGCGCGGCCGGCAGCATCACGAGTTCGCGGCGCGGCAGCTTGAGCAGCGCTCGCCACGCTCGTTCCAAGGTGTCCTCCAGCGTGCGGGATTCGTCCGGGCGCTGGTCGAGCAGTTCAGCGCGCACCGCCGTGGCGAAGTCGAGATAGGCCCGATCGGTTTCGCTCAGCACGCTCACGCCGACGAGGTCGGACAGCTCGCGTACCTGACGCGCGTGGGCGAGCGAGGCCAGCACCTGCGCGGCCACTTCGAGGTGGTCGCCGCGGGTACGCCCCTCCCCCGCACCGTTGCGCATGAGCCGCGACAACGATTGCAGCGGGTCGATCGGCGGGTAGCTGCCTTGCCCGAGCAGTTCCTCAGAGAACACCAGCTGCCCCTCGGTGATGTACCCGGTGAGGTCCGGGACGGGATGGGTGATGTCGCCGCCGGGCATGGTCAGCAGCGGCAGCACGGTCACCGAGCCGCCGCGGCCCTTCATCCGGCCGCAGCGTTCGTACAGGGTCGCCAGATCGCTGTAGAGGTACCCGGGATAGAACCGGCGGGCAGGGATTTCCCGCCGGGCCGCGGAAACCTCCCGCACCGCCTCGGCGTAGCTGGTCATGTCGGTCAGCACGACGAGCACGTGCCTGCCACGGGCGAAGGCCAGGTCTTCGGCGACGGTCAGGGCCAGCCGCGGGGTCAGGATCCGTTCGATGACCGGATCCTCGGCGGTGTTGAGCACCAGCACCAGCTCCCCTGCCGCGGAGCGCTCGTCCAGCGCGCCGGTGACGAACGCGGCGTCGGCGTGGGTCAGCCCCATCCCGGCGAACACGACCGAAAACGGTTCACCCCCGGCACTGGACTGCGCGGCGATCTGCGTGGCCAGTTCCAGCTGAGGCGAACCGGGCAAGGCGAACACCGGGAGTTTCTGCCCGCGCACCAAGGTCGCCAGCGCGTCGATCGCCGACACGCCGGTCACCACCGGTTCGGCAGGCGGCTGCCGCCACATCGGGTTCATCGGCGCGCCGGCCACCGGAGCCAGCTTGTCCCCGAAGACCGGCGGGCCCCCGTCGAGCGGTTCGCCTCGGCCGTTGCAGACCCGCCCGAGCCAGGCCGGTCCGACCGGGACCCGCAACGGCGCGCCGCTGAACCCGACCCGGGTGGCCGCCGCGTCCATCCCCGCCGTCCCTTGCAGGACTTCCACCACGGCGAGGTCGCGGTCGGCGTCGAGCACCAGGCCGTGCCGGAGTTCGCCGCCGGGCATCCGCACGGTCGCGAACTCGTCCCAGCCGATCCCGCTGACGCCGCCGACGACGACCAGCGGCCCGCTCAGCTCGCGGACGCCGGTGAATTCGACCCAGCCGTTCACGATCCCACCCGGCCCAGCTCGGCGAGGAGATGATCGCGGCGCTCAGCGATGACGCCGATCTCGCCCGGCCCGGCTTCGTTACGCAGGCGGACGAGGGTCGAGAAGTCGAACTTCTCGACCGTTTCGGCGGGTGCGCCCGCGTCCACCAGTTCCGCACACCGGTCGACGACCGCCAGTACCGCATCCACCAGCGCGGCGGTCTTCTCCGGCGAGCTGGCGGCATCGGCGGCGGACAACGCGTTCTGCTGCAGCACCGATTCCCGCACGAGCCGCCCAGCCAGCAGCGCCACCCGTTCCGCCGCGGACAGCGCGGTCGCGCCGACCAGGTCGGCGAGCGCGGTGAGCCGGTCGGCACCGGCGAGAAGCGCGGCGATCCGGGCGCGGCGAGCGGACCAGCCCAGATCCGCGGAGCGCTGCCCGATCGCGGCGGCGTCCCGGGAGAACGAACCCGACCACGACACGGCCGGGTAATGCCGCGCGTAGGCGAGATCGGGATCCAGCGTCCAGCGGCAGCGCACGAACCGTTCGGTGGCGGTAGTGACCGGCTCGGTCAGATCGCCGCCGGGCGGGGAAACCGCCCCGACGACGGTCACCGACCCGGTCTGTCCGCCGAGAGTCTCCACCGTCCCCGCCCGCTCGTAGAAAGCCGCCAGCGCGGAAGCGAGGTCCGCCGGGTAGCCCTCCTCCGCGGGCAACGCCCCGGTCCGCGACGCGAACTCCCGCAACGCCTCGGCCCAGCGCGAAGTCGAGTCGGCTATCACGACCGCGTGGTAGCCCATGTCGCGGTAGTACTCGGCCACCGCCGCGGCCGTGTGCACGCTCGCTTCCCTCGCCATCATCGGCATGTTCGACGTGTTGGCGATGACCACGGTGCGGTCGGCGAGGCGGCCGCCGGTGCGCGGATCGGTCAGCTCGAACAGGTCCGCGACCACTTCGGCGAGCTCATTGCCCCGCTCGCCGCATCCGGTGTAGACGATCACGTCCGCGGTGCACCACTTCGCCAGCTGCTGCAGGAGCATGGTCTTGCCGGTGCCGAAGCCGCCGGGCACTCCGGCGGTGCTGCCGCGGGCCAGCGGGTAGAGCAGGTCGAGAACGCGCTGCCCGGTCTGCAACGGCTCGACGTCCGGCCGACGAGCACGGTAGGGCCTGCGTCGGCGCACCGGCCATTCGGTGAACAGGCCGATGCGAGTGCCGCTGACGACGGCGACCGGATCGTCGGCGCCGCAGTCGCCCGCGGCCACGGACTCGACCGTGCCCCCGGCATCCGGCGGGACCAGGACACGGTGTTCGAGCAGCCCGGCGTTGTCCACGACGCCCAGCAGACTGCCGGCAGCGACCTCTTCCCCGGCACAGACTCGCGGCGCGAACCGCCACCGCCTGGTCTCGGGCGCCGCCGCCGCGCCGGCGGTGAGAAACGGGGGCGCGTCGGACAGCGAGCGCAAAAGCCCGTCGTGCACCCGGCCGAGCAGCCCTGGTCCCAGGCGGACCGAAAGCGGCCGCCCGGACGCCACCGCCGGCGCGCCCGGACCGAGTCCTCCGGTGTACTCGTAGGCCTGCAGGCTGATCCGGTCCGCGTGGATCGCCATCACCTCTGCCGGGATCCCGGCATCGCCGACGCGGATCAGGTCGTTCATCGCGACCGGCCCCATGCCGGTGACTTCGACGAGCGGGCCGGCCACGCGGGTGACGCGCCCGGCTTTCACGGTGTCCACAGGTGCGGCACGCTCCCTTCGACTCGTTCGACCGCGCGCGCGGCAAGAGCGTCGAGGCTCAGATCGACGTGTTTTCCGCCCGCGCGGCCGGTCATGCCGCCTCCGGGCGCCTCGCCGATTTCAGCGCCCTCGCCGAGCAGCCGCCGCGCACATTCGTCCAGCAGGCCGGTCAGCTCACCGGTGCGCCAGCGCCGTTCCAGCTCCGCCCGCACCCGGGTGCCGAATTCCTCGCAAACCTCTTGCTGAGCCGACAACCGGATCCGCCGGGCCGCGCGCCTCGCCTCGCCTCGACGGATCCGCTCCCGTCGACGCGCATCAGCGCGGCCCGCCGCGGCAGCAGCCTCGCGGATCTCATTCGCCTGTTTCCGCGCTTCGGTTAACGCCGCCTCCGCATCGCGGCCAGCCGCTTCGAGCCACTCGGCCGCTTCGTCTTTCGCGTCGACCAGCAGCGCCGAGCCGACCGTGCGAAGCTCCGCCTTGGCCGCAGCCAGGTCCAGCGCCCTCATTCGGGCAGCACCACAACCGGCCGCGCGGACAAAGCCGGTCCGAGCGCCCGGGCGGCTTCGGGCGTCAGCACCGCCAGCACAGTGTCGCTGCCGAGCCGGTCCCACTCCCGCCGCACCGCATCCGCGTCCGCCGCTTCCACCGTCGCCACGCCGGCGAGCGGCCAGCCGCGCAGTGCCGCGGCGGCGCCGAGAACCACGACCCGGCCCATCTCCCTCACGCCTTCCCCAGCAGCAGCACGGCGACGATCAAGCCGTAGATCGCGATTCCTTCGGCCAGCCCGACGATCACCATCGCGCGGCCGAACAGTTCCGGACGCTCGCTGATCGCGGCGAGCGCGGCCGCGCCGGTGTAGGCCACCGCTATCGCGGCTCCGATCGACGACCCCGCGACCGAAATCGCCGCGCCGAGCAGAGCGGCCCCGTTCGCCGGGGTCGATCCGGACTGCGCCGCGGCGAGCGACGCGGCACCTGCGGGATGGGCGGCCACGGCGAGGAACAGCACGACCAGCGCGCCGACGAACAGCAGCGCGTCCAGCGCGAGGAACCAGCGCAACACCGCTCGCCCCTTGCGACGCACGAGCACGACCGCGCCCAGAACGAGAACGAACAGCACCGGCAGACCGGCGATCCAGGAAGTCATCACTTCTCCGTGCGGTGTCGGCCGGTCCGGGGACGCGGGCGGCGGATGTCGGCGGCGCGCGGAGCGGGTCCGGCGGGGAGCGGCGATGCCGGTTCCACGAGCGGTGCGCCGGGAAGCTGCCAAGGCCGGTACGGGCGGCCCTGGGTCTCGAAGATCCGGGAGAACAGCTCGTAGAACGTGAGCCGCAACGCCTGAATGGCCGCGATGACCGACTCGACCGCGAACGACAGCGCGTTGCCCGCCAGGAACAGCACCGCCGCGCCGACCGTCGCGAGCAACCCGCCGAGCCCGGCGAGCCCGGTCGTCCCCTTCCAGACGAGCTCGCCCAGCGCGGCGTGCACCAGCCCGAACGCCGCCAGGCGAGCGAAGGAAATGAGGTTCGTCGCGATCCGGACCAGCACGTCGACCACCTGGATCGCGGCTTGGGCGTACCCCGCCGCCCCGGGTCCCGCCGCGACCTTGAACCCGGCCCCGGCCAGCAGCAGGCCTACCGCGATCACCGCCGCGCCGGCCCAGGCGATCGCCGCCGCACGCAAATAGAGACCGCCGGCGAGCCCGCCGATGCCGAGGAACACCGTGGCGCCGGCGATCCCGGAGGACGCGTACACCGCCAGCTGCGCACCTCCTTCGCGCCACCGGTTGACGATCGCCGCCGCATACGCCGCCGCCAACAGCACGGCACCGACGCCGATACCGGCTGCCAGCAAGGTGACCGGCTCCTGCAACGGGGCGAGCCACCAGACCGGCACCAGGCCGGTCGGTCCGAAGAATTCCCCGTACAGCAGGCCGAAACCGGCGCTCGCCAGCCCAGCCGCGCCTACGAAGACCCACATCGAACGCCAGCGCGCGAGAAGGCGCGGCCGCCCGGTCCGCAACACCAGCGCGCCCAGCGCGAGCAGCAGTCCGTGGCCGGCGTCGCCGAACATCATGCCGAACATCACCGCGTAGGCGAGTCCCGCGAGCAGCGTCGGGTCGACGTTCGGATACGGCACCGTGCCGTACGTGGAGACCAGCGGCCGGAACGAGGCCGACGCGCTGCCACGCTGCGGCAGCAGCGTCGGCGGGTCCAAGCCGAGCGGCACCGGCAGCCGGACGACCGACGCGCCCAGTCCGGCCAGACGCGCCGACAGCGCGGGGACGAGCCGGTCGGGACACCAGCCCGCGAGCGCCGCCGCCGAGCCGCGGTGCACCGCCTCCCCGGCCATCCGGTCCGCTTCCTCGCCGGTGCTGTTGCCCGCACTCCGTTTTGCCGAAAGAAGGTCGTCGAAATCGACGACCCCCGCGGCACCGACCTCGCGCACGGTTTCCGTCAACCGCGCAGCCGCGACGACGACGGCGACCCGCTGCATGCGAACCGGCTGCAAGGATTCAAGCCAGGGCATCGAGGACCTCCCGCGGGCGGCCGCGGGCGGCGAGCGCCAGGGCGGCACGGCCGCGCCGGGCGTCGAGCGCGAGCAACGCCGCGCAGCCCACTGCGTGCTCGGGTCCGAACCCGGGCCGCCGCCGCGCGGCCGCCGCGTCCGGTTCCACCCGGCTCCACCAGTGTTCCTCCGCGCGCCAGAGTTCCGCCGGGCCCTCGATGCCGTGCAGGACCCAGCGAGCCGCGCCAGGCAGGCTCCGCTCGAACGCGACGAATGAATCAGCTTGCTGCTGCGCGGGCCCGAGCAGCCCGGAGACCGTCCGCTCCGCCGCTCCGGGCACGGACCGGCCGAGCAGAAAACGACTGCGCGCGACCAGCAACGCCGCTCCGCCCGCCGCCCAGGGCCGGGCGAGGGAAGATCCGGCCGCGACCCGGCCGGCCCACGACAAGTGCAGTGCGGCCGCGAGATCCGCGTCGGCGGCATTGCCGGGGTCGCCCCACGCAGACGTAGCCAGCACCGCCCGCAACTCGTCCCGCGACGACGCGGCGGCAAGCCTCGGCCAGGCCGTGGCGAGAGCCCCGAGCGCGTACGGCCGCTGCGATCCCGCACCGCGCAGCGCGGCAAAGCGATCGAGCAGATTCGAAATCTCGAACCAGCCCGCGAGGATCCGCAGCACTTCCGCGCCGGAGCGCGGGAGCCAGCCGGCGAGCACGCGCAACTGCCACAACACCGCGGCGCACAACCCGTGCTCCGCCTCCGCCAGAGTCTGCCCGCCGGAGACGAAGGGACGGTACGGCGTTTCCGCCAGGTAGGCGAGAGCAGCCTCCAGCGACCCGCTCGCTGCCATCTCGGCCGCGCCCGCGCGCCCGATCCGCCGATTGACCAACCCGGTCGCACGGACGCCCCCGGCCGTCCAAGCGGCTTTCATCGCCCCAGCCCCGCCAGCGTCTCCAGCAGGCCCTCGACCGCCCGGTCCGCCAGATCGGGCATCCGTTCCTCGGCGCGACCGCGGATTTCGGCAGCGGCTTGCCGGGCAGCGGCGAGCTCTTCCTCGACCTCGTTGTCCGCGGATGCCAGCTCTGCGGCCGCCGCGTTCGCGCGAACGGCCGCCTCCGCCGCGGTCGCCTTCGCGACCACCGACCGGGCAGCGGCCTCCCCCGCGACCCGGCGAGCGCGGGCGGCCGCACGCCCGTCCACCCGGATCCGAGAGGCCTCCTGCTCGACCTCGTCCAGCAGAGCCAGCACCGGACCGAGTTCCGCGGCGAGCCTCGCCGTCCGGTCGAGCGGTACCCCGGCGGGCGCCGCGGCACCGGGCGTGCCGGCCGGGCGCAACCGGCGCAGGAAACGGTCCAGTGTCACCATGCCGTCCATGCTGGCCGTGCGCCCGGAGCGAGTCAGATGCCGAGTTCCCCGGAACTGGAGGACTTTCGGCCCTCATCGGCGTGCGGCCGTCCGATAACGGCCGGATGTCTTCCCGGCCCGGCCCGATCGAGTTCACCGGCGGCGACCGCGGACCACACGTCGTCGCCCCGCCGCGGGCGCATCCGCGCTCCGGATGCTGCGCGGGGGCCGGGTCGGCCCCGACACCGGCCGGCCCCCGCCCTTGCTGCCGCCGCGGGAAAACCGCGTTGCCCCAAGGAACGCAGCATCGGCGCCGGTCTCCCGGCGGCCCCTGCGCACCAAGCGGTCGCCCGTGCACGGCTCGGGCAGCAAGACTGGAATCCGCAATGCGGCTATTCGTGCACAATCCCTCCGCGCCAAGCAATCAAACAGACAGCCGATTCGCCTGGGTCTGGGGCGGTAGGTCCATTGAGGATAAGCGGATTCCCGCTCTGATCGCAATGATGCCTGGGCACAGCTCTCGCCTGGTGCTGTCGTGCTGCCCGGGCAGCACGGGGCCAGTTTGGCAGTCCGTCCGTGAAGGGCCCCTCGCGGGACTTGGATTCCTTCAAGGGGCCCTTCACGGACAGGCCGGGGCATCCACCTGGGCCAAGGTCTTTGCCGGCCCGATCCGTACCGGCCGGCGCGCATGTCGGCGTTCCCGAAATAGCCCTGGATACATCAACCCAGTTTGATGTATCTTCGGGCGGTGTCCGAGGAACCTCCGCTCTTCGTCCGGCTGATGGCCGATCCGCTGCGGTGGCGGCTGGCACGCGAGCTGGCCGCCGGCGATCAGCGCGTCCGGGAGCTGGTGGCGGCGGTCGGCCAGCCGCAGAATCTCGTCTCCTACCACCTGCGGCAGCTGCGGGCGGCCGGTGTCGTCACCGCACGGCGCAGCAGTTTCGACGGCCGGGACAGCTATTACCACCTCGACCTCGCCCGCTGCGCCGAAGCGTGGGCGGAAGCCGGTGCCGCGCTGCATCCCGGACCTGGGATGCCGCACCGCAGCGCACCGCGACCGGCTCGACGGGTCCGGGTGTTGTTCCTGTGCACCGGAAACAGCGGGCGCTCCCCGTTGGCGGAGGCCCTGCTGCGGCACCGCGCGAGGGGCTCGGTCGAGGTGGTTAGCGCGGGCAGCCATCCCAAGCCGCTCCACCCGGCCGCCGTGCGCGCCGCTGCGGAGTACGGGATCACCCTCGTGCACGAACCGACCCACCTGGATTCGATGCGGCGCAAGCGGTTCGACTGGGTCATCAGCCTGTGCGACAAAGTCCGGGAAGTACGTCCGGACTTTCCCGGGAAGCCGGCCACGATCCACTGGAGCCTGCCCGACCCGGCCCGCGAACTCGACGTGACCGGAGACGCCTTGCCCGCGTTCCGGCGCACCGCCAAGGAACTGGACGCCCGGATCCGGTTCCTGCCCTTCGCCCTCGCCACCGATGCTGAGGAGAACCTGTCATGACCGCCGAACTGGACCTGGTGAGCGTGCGGTACCTGGTCGACGACGTCGACGCCGCCATCGCCTTCTACACCCGGCACTTCGGGTTCGTCGTGCGCACGCATTACTCGCCCGCGTTCGCCGACGTCACCCGGGGAAACCTGCGGCTGCTGCTGAGCGGGCCGGCCAGCTCCGCCGGGCGGACCCTGCCCGACGGCAGCCGTCCGGTCCCCGGCGGCTGGAACCGCATTCACCTGATCGTCGAAGACATCGACGCCGAGGTCGCTCGCCTGCGCGCGGAAGGCGTCGCGTTCCGCAGCGACGTCATCGACGGGCCCGGCGGCCGCCAGATCGTGCTCGACGACCCGGCCGGCAACCCGATCGAGCTGTTCCAGCCCCGCACCTGACCGCCCGACCGGCAAGGAGAATCCGCCGCTGTGAACACGCCCGCGCTCGCCCGACGGCTGGGAACCGGAGACGCCGTCGTCATCGGCCTCGGATCAATGATCGGAGCCGGCGTGTACGCGGCGTTCGGTCCCGCCGCCAAAGCGGCCGGCACCGGCTTGCTCATCGGGCTCGTGCTCGCCGCGATCGTCGCGTACTGCAACGCCACCGCGTCCGCACAACTGGCCGCACAGTACCCGACGTCCGGCGGCACCTACGCCTACGGGCGCGAACGGCTCGGCGAATGGTGGGGCTTCGCCGCGGGCTGGGGATTCGTGATCGGCAAGACCGCCTCCTGCGCGGCGATGGCGCTGACCTTCGCCACCTACGCGATCCCCGGGCCATGGTGGCTGCAGCGCCTCGTCGCCGTCGCCGGAGTGCTCGCGCTCGCCGTCCTCAACAGCCGCGGCGTCACCCGCACCGCTCAGCTGACCCGGATCCTGGTCACGGTCACCCTGCTCGCGCTCGCCGCCGTGGTGCTGGGCATCGCCCTCGGCGGCGAAGCATCCCCGGGCCGCCTCGGCGGCAGCAGTGCGTGGACCTCAGGCGGGCTCTACGGCATCCTCCAGGCTGCCGGCCTGCTGTTCTTCGCCTTCGCCGGCTACGCCCGCATCGCCACTATGGGCGAGGAAGTCCGCGACCCGAAACGCTCCATCCCCCGTGCCATCCCGCTCGCGCTGGGCATCGCCGTGCTCGTCTATCTCGTGATCGGCACCGCCGCGCTGCTCGCCTCCGGCCCCGAGCGGCTCGCCGAGTCCGCCGCACCGTTGACTACCGCCGTCACCGACGCCGGGGCGGGCGCGCTCGCCCCGGTGGTGCGCATCGGCGGCGCGGTCGCCAGCCTCGGCGCGCTGCTGGCGCTCATCGCCGGGATCGGGCGCACCAGCCTCGCGATGGCCCGCAACCGCGATCTGCCGTCCTGGCTCTCCGCCGTGCACCCGCGCTTCCGGGTTCCGCATCACGCCGAATTCGCCCTGGCTGTCGTGGTTTCCCTGCTTGTGCTGACCGTCGACCTCCGCGGAGTCATCGGGTTCTCCTCCTTCGGTGTGCTCGTCTACTACGCCATCGCCAACCTCTCGGCGCTCACGCAGCAGCCACCTGAACGCCGCTGGCCGCGATGGCTGCAGGTCCTCGGCCTGACCGGATGCATCGTCCTGGTGACGACGCTGCCGTGGCCCTCGATCGTCGCCGGTGTTGCGGTGTTCGCGGTCGGTCTCGCCGGGCGGCTGGTGGTGCTTCGGGGACGCCGTCCCGAGGCCGACGGGGCATGACTGCGCGGCAGGAAGCTTCCGCCGGGCGTCGGCCGTCAGTCAGCCGGATCAGCGCTCGCGGGGCGTCCGCGCCGTTCGTTCCGGGCTGACCGGGGCGCTACCGCTGCTCCCCCGGACCGGCCGGACCCGCGGGGGCGTCGCCGGTGTCGACCAGATCGTTATAGCGGGCGGTGTACTGCAACAGCAGGTCCTCCACCCGCCGGATGAACAGCGCGAAGCTGTCCGGCGTGGCGGGGCCGTCGGGGTAGTCGCCGCCTCCGGTTGCCCAGGACCAGCCTTCCGCGAGGAGCCGGGCCTTGTACAGCCGGTTCACCGCGACGCGCTGGTCGGCCCGGACAACGGTGGCGGCGGTGCCCAGAGAGACCGCGAGCACCGCGAACACGGCCGCGGCGATGCGTGGTCCGGCCTCCGCGGAGAACCCGGTGAGCGGGGCCACCACCGCGCCGGCGATCAGCCCCGCCAGCCGCAGTCCCTGTCCCCATCCCCGGAAGCGGCCGGTCAGCTGCCCCATTTTCCCGATCTGCCGGGAGTACACCCCGGTCCAGAAGCTGCGCTGGACGTCGGAGAGCTGCTCCCAGCAGGCGATTGCGCCCCGCAGCTCCTGCAAGGCGGAACGCCGCGCGACCGCCATCCGATTCACCTCCTTGCCCGTGCCGCAACGCCGCCCGCGGCTCTTCCGGCCATCGAGCACCACCCGGTCCGTTTCCCCCGTCCGGGGCAGCAGGCAGCAGCGGAGGTTCTGCGGAGAGACGGCTGAAGCAGAGTCGTTTCGCCGGGGACCAGGGCGACAAGACGAACGAGAATAGGCAGATGCCAGCTCGCGAGGCAAGGTCGCAGCATACCGGCGTGCACGGGCGGTACTCGTTGCGGCGCAACGGTTCTCGCAGCAAACACTACGGCCGCCACTCGGGCCGGTAGTCTGGGTGGAGCGCGTAGGGAAGCGCGAGAATCCGCAGCACCCGCGCGTCGAGATCCCGTCCTTCCGCGACCACAGCGATGATCCGCCGCTTGGCATCCGCTTCGGACAGGACCCGGGAAGGATCGTGCCGGACGATGTGCCGCGCGACCCCGGCCTCGACTTCCACCGCGCCCTGCAGGACGACGTGCGCCGAGTCGTCCGGGAGGACACCGGCGGGGTAAGCCTCGACCGAGCGCAGATCGGCATGCGCGAAGTGCCCGCCGACGAATCGCTCGTCGTCGTCGAGGGTCACCGGCGTTTCGGCGAGCGGATCGTCCGGCCACGCATGCACCCAGTGCCAGTGTTCGCCCCGTCGGGCGCCGCGAGGATCACAAGCGGCGCGCGCCGCCTCCTCGTCTTCTTCGATCCGGTCGTGCAGAAAGTCGAGCAGGACATCCCAGGCCACCGCAGCCTCCACTTCCCTGGTGCACAGAAAGAACTGACCCGCAGAAAGCGGCATTGCCAGCGCTCCCGCGAACGCCGCGGCCCGCTCCCGGACAGCTCGGCCGGCCAGTGATCGTCGGGTCCGGCGAAGGACAATGCAGAAACCTCGCACGACGGACGGACCTCGCAAGCTGGCCCAGAAGCACGACACCGGTTGCGCCGCAACGAGTCCCGGCCTGTCGAGCGGAAGGTCTTGCGGTCGTAACAGCGCCCGCACCGGGTCCGGCTCGTGGATGACGCGCGTTGCCGGACAGGCCGTGCCCGGGTGCCCGGAGGCAACGGCCGAGCAGGGAGCTGATTCTCGCCGCAGGAGGAGCCGTGACCGACGATCCGGTACCGCTGCCGCAGGTGTTCGGCAACCGGCACGGTGCGGAGCTGCGCGCAGCCCTGGTCGAAGGCCGTCGCACAGGCGATTTCTCGCGCGCCCGCCGGATGGCCAACCAGCTCGCCGCCCTGGTCTGCGAAACCCCGGCATTCCTGTTCGCGCTGCGGCTCCAGATGCTCGCCCTCGAAGCCGCCGACGACCGCAGGCCGGAAGAAGCCAAGGCAGATCACGACATTCTGGTCCGCACCTGCTCCCGCGACACCGTCCGACGCGTCGCCCACCTGCGCCTGTTCGGCACCGGGCTCCGGCAAGACTGGCTCCCCGCCGCCGACCACGACCGGCTGCGCGAGGACTTACGCAGCCATCCGACGATGCTCCGGATCCTGGCCGGCATCGAGCGCCGCACCGAGCCGGGACGGCCTTGACCACAGCGGCCGAGGTCAGTCGTACTGGGCGAACATCGTCACCCCGCCGGCCGCGAAGTTCTCCAGGTCGGCGGCCGCCGCCTGCCCCTCCAGCAAGGAGAGCGCAGTGTCGAGGCTGGCTTTCGACGGGAACGACAGCTCGGCGATCAGGTAGTACGGCGGCTGCGAACCGTCGATCGCGGAGCAATGCCGGGTGACGAACTCCTCCAGCCCGGGCAATTTTTCCGCCAGCGGGCGATGAATGCGGGCATAGTGCCGGTCGAACTCCTCGGGGTCGCGGGGCCGTCCGTAGGCGACAGTCAGGATGTGCATGCCGGTCGTCCTCTCCTCGCGGACCGGCTCCGGCGGCTCAGTCCCGGAAACCGATCAACCTTTTCACCACCGTCTTCGCGCCCTCTTCCGCACGGCTCACCGGCAACCGTTCGAAGCGGAACTCGGGGTAGACGTACGGGCGGGCGCCGAACCGTTCCTTGAACTGCCCGAGACTGCCGGTCCCCGACTCGCCGAGGTAGTAGTACCGGCACCCGGCCAGGCAAGCGTTCTGGATCGCGAGCGCCTGCAACAGGTCCGTGGCCCGGCAATGCTTGAGCTCCTCGTCCATGGCCGCCCGGAAGTCGTGTGCGTTGGCACCTCGCGCGACGAGGGAAACAGCCGCGACGCGGCCTTCGTAGCGCGCCAGCCAGACTTGGAAGCGGTCGCCGAGCCGGTGGGCGATCGCTTCGAATTTTTCGCGGGGATCGCGCCGATGCAGCCGGGCCCGGGCCAGCCACGCGGGCTCGTGCTGCATCCGCGACCACCGCAGGACCGCGCGTTCCATGAGCGCGTAGAACTCCGGGAGCAGCTCGCCGCCGAGGCCGACCTCCACTGTGACGCCCCTGCGCGTGGCGATGCGCATCCCGCGCCGGGTGTTCTTGGTGAACCGGTGTTCCAGGATCTCGTCCCAGCCGGGCCGCAGGTCGAGCAGATGGACCCGGTGCGGGCGGACGAATGCGTGCGGCGGCCAGGAGTCCTGCCAGGCGTCCTGCCAGGCGTCCGCCCCGAGCGGCCCGGGGGACACCGACTGGACGACGACCCGGCGGGCCGCCAGATCCGCCAGCACCAGGGCGACGTCGTCGGTGCGCGCCCCGCCTGGCGCGATCACTCCGCCAAGCCCGCAGGTCGACGGGTTGGACTGCTCGGCCGGGAACACGCCATGCGCTCCGCGCAGCATCGGCAGCACCATTTTTCGCCCGGAGTCCGTTTCGTACATTCTGCTGACGTCGCGCATCCCGTGCGCATCGCACATGGCGTCCGCCCACTCCGGCGACTGACTCTCGAAGGCGTACGGATCAGCGCGCAGGATAGCTTTCCATTCCGCCCGGGGGGCGGGGCTGATCATTTTCGCGACCCGCGGTGTCGCGGGTGCGCCGGCCGTTGCCGTTCGCAGGCTCGTTGCGTGGGACCAAAGCATGATGCGGTCCGTTCGCTCCTCTCCCCCGCGGCGCGATCACCGCCGGTCGCTTACCGGGTAATTCGCCTGGCCCGGCACGAGAGTTACAGCACTGCCGAAAAACTGCGCACCCGGCCGCATGTGTAACAGCGGGCAGAGCATCGGCGAGTTCTCTTAATACGAACGGGTGCGGCTGGGAGGAACGGATCTTCAATGGGGTATTCATACGGCGACAAACTGATCTCAGAGGGTGGCCGTATCGTCGTTTCCGATCTTCTTTGCGATTTGTCGGAAATCAGCCAGCTGCTCGCCGGGCAGGCGGTCGCCGAGGACGCGCTCGACACTTTCCTGCTCGCGGCCGCCGCGGTGCAGATCGTGGAGGACCATCTGCAGCGGGATGTCTTCGCGCTGCGTCGCGCGGCCGGATACTTCCGCGAGCACGCCGCCGGCGGGGTGCCCGAAGTCCTGGGCACGGCCGCCACCGCGGTCGACACTGTGACGTCTTTGCGGCCGGGCGCGCGGCGCGCGTTCCAGTGGAGAACGGCCGCGGCGGCGTTGCGGGACGCCGCAGCCCTCGACGTCGTGTCGGCGGATGCCGTCGGCTCCGCCGAGACACGGCTCACGGCCGCCACCCGGCTCCGCGGATCGTTGCGGTCGCTCGACCGGGATCTCACCTCAGCGGTGCTGCGAATGCCGTCCTGTTTCCGAAGTTTCGATCAGGAACCGGCCGATCTGGTCGCTCTCGCCGCCGGGTTTCGGCTGCGGTATCCCGACCGCGAGCGGCCGGTCGTCGTTCTCGGAGTCCGTACCTCGGGCAGTTACCTCGCACCGCTGGCCAGTGGTGCGTTGCGCGCCGCTGGCTACCGCGACGTGCACGCCGACACCGTCCGGCCGGGCTACCGGATGCGGCCGTCGCTGCGCGCGCTGCTCAGAGGGGTCGCACAACGCGGCGGCCGAGTCGCGGTGATCGACGATCCGCCCGAAACCGGGCAGTCGATCGCCGAGGTCGCGGATGCGGTGCACCGGGCAGGCGTCCCCGCGGAAATGATCACCTTGCTGCTTCCGCTGTTCGGGGACATCGCACCGGGCAGATTGACCCGGTACGACACCGTCGCCCTGCCCTACCGCGACTGGGCCGTGCACGCCAGGCTTGAGACCGAGTCCGTGGTGCGGTCGCTGTCGTCCTTGATCGGCCGCCCGGTCCGGGCCGTCGACCGGGTCGCCGGCGCCGGCCTTTCGCAGGGCCGCGAGCACGCCCGCGCGGTGTTCGACGTCGAGTTCCCGGACGGCGAGACGAGGCGGATCGCGGCCTCCGGAGCGGGACTGGGGTTCTTCGGCCGGCACGCGCTCGCGGTGGCGGGCGCGCTGCCCGGCCGGCTGCCCCGCATTTACGGCGTCCAGGACGGGATCGTGTTCCGCGACTGGCTGCCGGAGCACCAGCGAATCACGGTCCCCCAGCCCGACGACGCGCGGGAAATGGCCGGCTACGTGCGCGCGCGGGCGGCTGCGATGCCAGCCGTGTCCGACCGTGCCCGGGAGCTCGCGGGACGGCAGCCGGTCTGGGAAGCGGCCAGCCGCGTCCTGCAGCGCAACTACGGGCGGGCCGGTGTCGCGTTGCGGCCGATCCTGCTCGACCGCGCGGTGCGCCGGCTGTGCGCTGTGCGCAGTCCCTCCGTAGTCGACGGCGCGACCGGCTTGGCACACTGGTTCCGCGGTCCGGCCGGATTGTCCAAAGCGGACGCCGACGTGCGGGATTTCGCCAATACCGACCTCGCCTGCTACGACCCGGTCTACGACCTCGCCGGCATCGACCCGGGCAGCGCGGACCCGGAGTTCGCGGCCGCACTGCGCCGCGAGCACCCCTGCGACCCGGAACGGTTCCTGCTCTACGAACTGGTGCATCTCTGGGACCGCGAACGAGCAGGCCAGGCCGCGCCCCGGGCCGGTGCCCGGGCGGTGCAGCGCTACCTCGCGGAGGTGCTGCTCCCCGCGGTCCCGCCCGCGCAGGACGGCCGGCTCGTCGCTCTCGACCTGGACGGAGTGCTGGAGTCCGACGCGCTCGGCTTCGCGATGGCCACGCCGACCGCCGTGGTCGCGCTCCGTGCGCTGCACGTGCACGGATACCGCACAGTGCTGGTCACCGGCCGCAGTGCCGGCGAGGTGGCCGAGCGCTGCACCACGTACGGCTTGGCGGGCGGAGTCGCCGAATACGGCTCGGTCGTCTTCTTGGACGGCACCGTGCACGACCTCGTGCCCACCGCCGGAAAGCACGCGCTGCACGCCGTCCGGACAGCCCTCGCCAACCGCGCGGAGGTCGTGGTGGACGAGGATTTCGAGCACGTTGTCCGCGCTCGCCGCCGTCGCGGCGGGGCGCTCCCCCGCGACGTGGTGGACCAAACGCTGGCGGACGTCGCGTCGCAGGTGCGCGTGATCGAAGGCAACGGCCAGACCGATTTCGTCGCAGCCGGCGTGGACAAGGGCACGGCGCTGCAGCTGGTGGCGGAAAAGCTCGGCGCACCGGTGGCATTGGCTATCGGCGACACCGCGAGCGACCTGCCGATGTTGAGCCTGGCAACAGTTGGGTACGCCCCGGCGAACGCTGACCAGGCAGTGCGCGCGTCCGGATTTCCGGTGCTCCGCCGCGGTTACGCACTGGCGGTGTCCCAGGCGGTCGAACGGCTGGTGGGCCATCGGCCGGGCGCGTGCGATGCCTGCCGCCCACCGGCGCGCAGCCGCCGTACCCGCACTCTGCTGACTATTCTCGACGCCTCCAACGGCGGCGCCCGCGGACTGCCGATGGCGATCGCGAGGTGTCTCCGCGCGGCAGGACTGCGCCGATGACCACCGCGATCGAAGGGCAGCCCGAACACACCGCCCGCCCGCCGGGAGCGCGGCGAGTGCTGTACGGCCACGGCTACGCGCTGGTGCTCAGTTCGGCGCTGACGTCCGCGATCGGCCTGCTGTTCTGGATCGTCGCGGCGCGCGGGTACGACCAGGCGGTGCTCGGCCGCAACTCCGCGCTGATCGCCGCGGTCATGTTCCTGGCCGGGGTGGCGCAGCTGAATCTGCTCAACGTGCTCATCCGGTTCGTGCCGGTCGCCGGTGCGCGGGCGGGCCGGCTGGTGGCACTCGCCTACCTCGTCGGCGGCGGGCTCGCCGGGCTCGTCGGCCTGGTGTTCGCGCTCGGGATCCGGTGGTGGGCGCCCGAGCTGAGCGGAATGCTCAACGGCCCGGCGAGGATCGCGGGCATCGCGGCGGCCTGCGCGGTCTGGGCCGTTTTCGTCATGCAGGACGGTGTGCTGACCGCGGTCGGCCGCGCGCGGGTGGTACCGGTGGAGAACCTGGCGTTCTCCGTGCTGAAGCTGGGATTGCTGGCGGGACTCGCGACCGCGTTGCCCGCGGGCGGAATCACCGTCTCCTGGATGGCGGCCACCGCGGCGGCGGTGCTCGCCACGACGGCTTATCTGTTCCTTCGCGCGATTCCCGCGCACCAGCGCGCCGATTTGCCCCGCGAGCGGATCTCGGTCCGCGTGCTCGCCGGGTATCTCGGCGGAGACTTCGTCGGAGCGACCTGCTGGCTCGCCTGCACTCAACTGCTTCCCGTGCTCGTGCTCGGCGTGCTCGGCGCGCGCCCGACTGCGGCGTTCTCCATCGCGTGGACTATCGCCTACGCGCTGTACCTGGTGCCCGCGGCGATGGGCCAGTCCATGGTCGCGCACACGGCGGGCGAAGCCGGCCAACCGACCGCCGAGCGCCGGGGCATCGAGCGGAGATCCTTGCTGTTGCTGACTCCGGTGGTCGCTGTGCTGGTGGTCGCGGGCCCGTGGGCGCTGCGTCTGCTGGGCGCCGGCTACGCCGACGCCGGCCGCTGGGCGCTCGTCCTGATGGCCCTCTCCGCGCTGCCCAATGTCGTCGTCGCGGCCGCGGTCAGCGAGGCGCGAGTGCAGCGGCGGGTCGGCGTCGTCGCAGGCTTGCTGGCCACGCTGTCAGTCCTCGTGCTGACGCTGGCACTGGTCTTCATGCCGGTCTTCGGGATCAACGGCGTCGGCCTCGCTTTGCTCGCCGGGCAGACCGTGGTCGCGTCCGGGGTGCGGATCGCCCGCAGCGGACGAATGCCGCGGCCGGTCTCCGGCCCGCTCGCCAACGTCCGCGCCCGGGCGCTGCTCCGGCGGGTCTCGCCGGCCGCGCTCGGTCCGCGCTCGTGGCGGATCCAGGGCAGGCTGCGCGGCCGGTCCGATTCGGCCGTCGCGCCGGTCGGCCCGGACGGCCGTTCCGTGGCGCTGCTGAAAGCGGCCGACACCGAGTGCGGGCAGGCCCAGCTCCGGCACGAAGCACAGATCCTGTCGCGGCTGAAGGAAGACCCGCGCTTGTCCGGGTGGAATGCCCTCGTACCGGAACCGCTGGATTACGGGGTGTCTTGCGGCGCGGCTTTCAGCCTGCAGAACCTGATGCCCGGCTGCGACGCTCGCCCCTTCGTCGGCGGGTCCCCGGGCCGGGCGCGGCAGTTCGCCGGCACCGCGCTCGAGACTCTCGCCGGACTCCACGATCGCACCGCCGAGCTCGTCCAGGTGGACGAGCAGTTGCTCCGCCGGCACGTCACGGACCCGGCCGGGCTGGTGCGCGCCGCCCTACCCGGCCGGCTGCGGTCCGCGGTCGACCGGGTCCGCGCCGAACTGACCGCCGGACTGCGGGAGCGGCGCCTCCCCGCGGGCTGGGTCCACGGCGACTACGGCCCGGACAACGTCCTGGTCGGACCAGACGGTCGGGTCCGCGGCATCGTCGACTGGGGGCAGGCGAGCGACCACGGACTGGTCGCGATCGACGTGCTGAGCCTCGCGTTGTCCACGGAAGTCACGGCTGCCCGGCGGGAGCTCGGCGCGGTGGTGCTCGACTGGCTCACGACCGGCCCGCCGGACCCGGCCGCGCTCTGCGACCGGAGCGTGCGCGACGGAGACCAGGTCCCGGTCCGCACGCTCGTGCTGCTCGGCTGGCTGCACCTGGTCGCCGCCAATCTGGCCAAATCGACGCGCTACGCCGCGAACCCGATCTGGTTGCGCCGCAACGTCATCGCTGTGGTCAGAGAGTTCGGCGAGGCACCGCCGTGACCTCCGAAGGCGCCGCGGCCGGCCGGCGCGCTCAGCGCACTTCGGCGCAGACGATGGTCCGCGACGGCGTCTCCCTGGTCGCCGGTGCGGTGCTGACTTCGGCGGTCGGCGTCGCCGCGTGGATCGTCGCCGCCCGCATGCTTCCCCAGCAGCAGGTCGGCCAGGCGTCCGCGTTCGTCTCCGGGTTCCTGCTGGTCGCGGGACTCGGCGATCTCGGGCTGGGCGCGGCGCTGTTGCGGTGGGTGCCGCGAGCGGGCCGGCTGCGCACTGTGCTCCTCGCCCGCTGCTACCTGCTGGTGCTGTTCGGTTCCCTGGCCGCCGCCGTCGTCGTGCTCCTGCTGCCGACCGGTGACGAGATCACCGAAAGCCTTCCCCGGTTCAGCGCTGCCGCATTCCTGGTCGCCGCGGTCGCTTGGGCGATGTTCCAGTTCCAGGACGCGGTGCTCGTCTCGCTCGGCCGCGCGCGCTGGATGCCCTACGAGAACGCCAGCATCGGCGTCGCCCGGGTCGGCGTGCTGGCGCTTGCCGGGCCCGCGTTCGGCGCGGCCGGAATCCTGCTGTCCTGGGTCGCGCCCGCGCTGGCCGGGGTCGCGGTGGTATCCGTGCTGGTGTACCGCCTGCTGGCTCGCGAACGCCCGCCCGACCTCGCCGAACCGGTGCTGCCCGACCGGCGGGAAGTGGTGCGCCTGCTGGTGCCGACCTACCCGGCGAAGGTCGCCGCCGGCCTGCTGACCGATCTGGTGCCGCTGCTGGTGATCGGCCGGTTCGGGCCGGTGCCCGGCGCGGTGTTCTTCCTCGTGTGGATGGCCGGGAACACCGTCGACTACGCCGCGATCAGCTTCGCCCAGTCGGTGATCGTGCGGATCTCCCACGAACCGCACCGCACCCGCGAATTGTTCGCGCTGGGCAGCCGACGGCTCGCCGCGGCGTTCGTTCCGGTGCTGCTGCTCGGCGTGCTGCTCGCGCATCCGCTCCTGTCGATCTTCGGCCGCGACTATGCCGAGCAAGGGGCCTGGCTGCTGCGTCTCGTCCTGATCGGGTGCCTCCCGAGGCTGGTCGTCACGCTGGTGGTCGCGGCCGGCATCGCGCACGGACGGGGCCGGCTCGTGGCATTGTTGGAAGGAAGCAGCGCGCTCGGCGTGCTCGGCGTCGTCGCGATGGTCCCGGTCACGCATCTCGCGCTGACCGGCTTAGGTTTCGTCGTCGTGCAATGTCTCGTGGCGACCGCGGCGGTGGCCGCGCTGTGGCGATGGGTCCGCACGGCCAATGCGGAAGGAGGACCCGCGTGAAGTTTTTTCCCCGGGCAGCAACGGCATTCCTGGCGATCGCACTGTCAGCCGCCGCCTGCGCCAGCCCGCCGCCGGCCGCACCACCGACAGCCGCACCACCGCCGGCCGCCTCGCCGCCCCGCAGTTCCACCGCTCCCGGCACGCCTTCGCCGGCCTCCGGCGCTGTGCCCCGCCCGGACCATGTCGTCGTGGTGGTGCTGGAGAACCACGGATCAGACCAGGTCGCCGGGAATCCCAAGGCCGGCTACCTGAATCAGCTCGCCGCCGAGGGCGCCCGGTTCACGAACGCCACCGGCGTCGCGCATCCGAGCCAGCCGAACTACCTCGCGCTCTTCTCCGGGAACGTCCAGGGCATCACCGACGATTCCTGCCCGCACACCTTCACCGCGCCCAATCTGGCCCGGCAGCTCCTCGACGCCGGGCACAGCTTCGGCGCCTACGCCGAAGATCTCCCGAAAGCGGGTTACTCCGGCTGCCAGGCCGGCGACTACGTGCGCTGGCACGCGCCGTGGACGGACTTCACCACGGTGCCGCCGTCGGTGAACCGGCCTTTCTCCGAGTTCGGTCCCGATTTCGCCAAGCTGCCTACGATTTCCTTCGTGATCCCGAACATGTGCCACAACATGCACAACTGCGGCACCGCGGTCGCCGACGCCTGGCTGCGCGCGCACTTGTCCGGGTACGCGGCGTGGGCCGCGACGCACAACAGCCTCCTCGTCGTCACCTTCGACGAGGCCGAAGACGCCTCCGCCACCAACGGGATCCCGCTCAGTCTGACCGGGCCGATGGTGCGCCCGGGCAGCTACGCCGAGCCGGTCGACCACTACCGGCTCCTGCGCACCCTGGAAGCCATGTACGGCCTGCCCGCGCTGGGCAACGCCGCCGACCGGGAGCCGATCAGCGATGCCTGGCGCGGGTGAAGCAACGGCCGGCTTGCCCGAAGCCGGCGGCGCGGGCGTCGCGGTGCGCCGCACGCTCCTGAACCTCGCCGGCCCGGTGACGCGCCCGATCGGCTCGCTCACCGCCGTGCGCACGCGAGCGCCGGAGGTCGTGCTCACCTTCGACGACGGACCCGAGCCCGGCGGCACCGACCGGGTGCTGGAGGCACTCGCCGGGCGCCGGGCGAGCGCGACCTTCTTCGTACTGGTCGACCGGGTGCGCAGGCATCCCGCGCTGGTGCGGGAGGTGCTCGCGGCCGGCCACGAAGTCGGACTGCACGGAATGGACCACCGGCGGCTGTCCAAGCTCGCGCCCGCGACCGTGCGGACGCTGCTGGCCGCCGGGAAGCGCGAACTGGAGGACCTGCTCGGCATCCCGGTCCGCTGGTTCCGCCCGCCCTACGGCGCGCAGACCCCCGCAGTGTGGCGCGCGGTTCGCCGGCAGGGCCTGACTCCCGTGGTGTGGGGACCGTGCGCCTGGGACTGGCTGGACCGGCCGGTGGAAACCCTGGCCGGCCAAGCGGCGCGCGGACTCAACCGCGGTGCGGTCCTGCTGGCGCACGACGGCCACGCCGGGCCAGAGGACGGTGCGGACGACGGACCGCGGCCGCGTTTCGACCGGGGCGACCTGGTCGCCCGCATCCTGACCGGGCTCGACGAGCGCGGCCTCCGCGGCCGGTCGCTCTCCGCCGCGCTCGCCGCCGGCACCCCGTGGACCACCCCGTGGTTCTTGCGGTGAAACGGTTCCTGATCACCGTCGTCGCGCTGCTGCTCAGCGCGACGCTGGCCGGCTGCGACCGCATCGCCGGGGCCGAACTGGCCGAACCGGTGGTCGGCGTGACCCACACCCAAGGCAGCCTCGACGACTACCCGCCCGAGCAGACGGCCGACGCGACGGCGGCGCTCGGCGCCCGTCCGATGGCGCAGAACCAGTACCTGATGGGCTGGGGCGTGGGCAATCCCGAGCCGTCGCCGGGAGTGTTCGACTGGTCCTCGCTGGATCAGCGGATGCAGCTGATCGACACGACGCACGGCGTGCCAGTGCTGACTCTGGCCGGCGCGCCGGACTGGATGAAAGGCGGCAGCCCCGGCACCACCGACTGGACCAAGCTGGACTCCGCGCCGACCCGGGCGCACTACCGCGATTTCGCCGCGCTCGCGGCCGCTGCCGCCGCGAGGTACCCGCAGGTCCGCGATTTCCAGGTCTGGAGCGAGCTGAAAGGGCTCTACGACGACACCGCGAACCGCTGGGACTACCAGGACTACACCGACCTCTACAACGCCGTCTACGACGCGGTGAAAAAGGTGCGGCCGAACGCGCGCATCGGCGGACCGTACGTGGTCCTCGACACCTGGTCCGCGGCGGGAAGCCCGGCTCCCTCCGACCTGTCCGGCCCGTGGGGGGTCGTCGACCAGCGCGCGCTCGACGTCATCGACTACTGGAACGCGCACAAGCACGGCGCGGACTTTCTCGCGCTCGACGGATCGAGCGGAACCCGGGACGCCGGGCTGACCACCGACCCGTTCCGGGCGACCGAAATGTTCTACACGGTCACCAGCTGGCTCCGGGCCCGCACCGGCCTGCCGGTCTGGTGGTCGGAGTTCTACCCGACGCAGCCCGCCGGCGCGGCTTGGCCCGCCGACAGCCCTCAGCTGGCCGCGCTGGCCGTCGACGCGGTGGCCCAGGCACTGCGCGGCGGCGCGTCCCGCCTGCTGCTATGGCAACCGCAGGAGTCCTCTGATGTACCCAGCGCGGCGTTGTGGACCACGCCGACCGGGGGCCGCAATGCGGCGCTGCTGCCGCTCGCCGTCCCGTGGCAGTGGCTCGCCGCCAATGTGGACGCGAACACCGCGTTCAGCTATTCGGCCTCAGGCGCGGTGCTGGAGATCATCGGGACCCGCGAGGTGCTCACGGTGAATCTCACCGCGACCGGCCAGACTCCGCCGGGGCAAACCGATCCGCTGCCTCCGTACGGGATTCGCGTCAACGCCCGCAGCTGAGAGTGTCTCTTTTCGTGCAGTTGGCAGGGCGGGCGGACTCGTCCATGAAGGGCCCCTTCAGGGAATCTGAGTCCCTCAAGGGGCCCTTCACGGACATCCGTGTGTAATCGTCCGGCAAAATCCGGGTTTTCCAGACGCTTACCGCGCTCAGTCGAGCACGTTTTCGGTCTTGGCCCCGCCGCCGGGCGGCGAACTCCGTCCCAGTTGCACCCGTGCGACTGGTTTCGCCTTCCACACCAGGCAATGTTACTGATTGACGAGGTAGCACCCGCACCCCAGCAAACAATCTTGCCGCGGTGTTCGGATCAATTCGCGCGTAACGGCGGCCATTCGGCGTACGACACCTAGATATCGGGTTGCATGCTGATGGACGGCGGAAAAACCGTGGGGGCGGTCGGCGGTCGCCGGGGAGAGGGAGCATCCAATGGGACGAGGCGCGGATCCGAAGGTCAGCATCGTCATTCCCGCACGCAACGAAGCGCGGAATCTCGAAATGATCCTTCCGGAACTTCCCGGTGCCGCCGAGATCATTCTGGTCGACGGACATTCAGTCGACGACACGGTGGAGATCACGAAGCGTTTGCTGCCCTCCGCCGTCGTCGTCACCCAGACCCGCACCGGAAAGGGGAATGCGCTCGCGTGCGGATTCGAGGCGGCCACCGGCGACGTCGTCGTGATGTTCGACGCCGACGGGTCCGCCGATCCCGCCGAGATCCCCGCTTTCGTGGAGACGCTGGTCCGCGGGGCCGACTTCGCCAAAGGCACCCGCTACCGCGAGCCGGGCGGCAGCGACGACATCACCATCCTGCGCCGGCTGGGCAACTCCGCGCTGAACCGGCTGGCCAACCTGCTTTACGACACCGCCTTCAGCGACCTTTGCTACGGCTACAACGCCTTCTGGCGCGACATCGTGCCGCAGTTGGGGCTGCCTGCCGCGAACGCCCACGCCGGCAGAAGACTCTGGGGCGACGGATTCGAGATCGAGACCGTACTGAGCTGCCGCGTCGTCGGCGCCGGCCTGAAGGTGGCCGAGGTGCCGAGTTTCGAGCGCCGGCGTGTTTTCGGCGAGACGAACCTGCGCACCTTTTCCGACGGAGCCCGGGTCCTGCGCACGATCTTCTCGGAGTACCACCGCTACCGAACGCGAAGGCGATCAGGACTGCCCGGCACCGGCGACCTCGCCGCACAGGAGCTTGCCTGATGCCCTCAGCCGAGCCGACCGCCTCTGTAGTCGTCTGCGCATACACCACCGCACGCTGGCCCGCGCTGCGCGCCGCGCTCGCTTCCGCGGCGGCGCAGACTCCGGCTCCGCTGGAGGTGCTCCTGGTCGTCGACCACAACGCGGAGCTGGCCCGGCTCGCCCGAGCCGAACTGACCGGCTTCCGCATCCTCGACAACGTCGGGCCGCGCGGGCTCTCCGGCGCCCGCAACACCGGCGTCACCGCGGCGGCCGGCGACATCATCGCGTTCCTCGACGACGACGCGGCCGCCGACCCGGGCTGGCTCGCCGCCTTGCTCGCGCCGTACGCCGATCCGGACGTGATCGCGGTCGGCGGCGCGGCGGATCCGGTCTGGCCGGCCGGGACCGGCCGGCCCGGCTGGCTGCCTGGGGACCGGGTGCTCGACTGGGTCGTCGGATGCACCTACCGCGGGCTGCCCGCCGGCCTCGCCGAGGTCCGCAACGTCATGGGCTGTTCCATGTCCTTCCGCCGCGGTGTGTTCGAAGCGATCGGCGGATTCTCCGACCGGATCGGCCGGCTGGGCGCTCTTCCGCTGGGCTGCGAGGAAACCGAGCTGTGCATCCGGGCCCGGCAGCGCCTGCCGCGCGCACGGATCCTGTTCGAACCCCGCTCGATCGTGCGGCACCAGGTCGGCGCCGAACGCATGACCTGGTCCTACCTCGTTCGGCGCAGCTGGGCGGAAGGCGTGTCGAAAGCGCTGGTCAGCCGGATGGCCGGGGCTGGCGACGCCGTGTCGACCGAGCGCAGTTACGTGACGCGCGTGCTGCCCGCCTCCGTCAGCCGCGAGGTCGTCCGCGCCGCACACGGTCACCCGGCCGCTGCCGCGCAGGGCGTCGCCGCGATCGCCTCCGCGTTGCTCGCCGCGGGCGGCGGCTATCTGCGCGAGTCCGCCCGGCGCCGGGAAAGACCGGTCGGCGCCGCCATCGCCGTCACCGAGTTCGACGTCCACCGGGGCCCGGTGCCGCTGCCGGTTCCCGCGCACGCCGAACCCCGGTACCGCGACGCGCTGGTGCTGGTCCGCGACGGGCGCTGGACCTTGGACGTGACCCGGCTGCCGGTGACCAGAGCCCGCCTGGCCCCCTCCGCGGTCCAGCCGGCCGCGCCGCCGGAACGGCCGGCCGCGGACGGTTTCGCCCCTCCGGTCAGCGTCGTCGTGCCGACCGCGGACCGGGCGGAGCAGGTCCGCGGGTGCGTGAAATCGCTGCTGGCGACCGAATACCCGGATCTCGAAGTCGTCCTCGTGGACAATCGGCCCGGCTCGGCCGCGTCCGCCGGGCTGGCCGAGCTGGCCGCCGCCCATCCGCGCGTCCGGTACGTCGCCGAGCCCGCGGCAGGGGTCAGCCGGGCCCGCAACACCGGCGTCGCGGCCGCGCGCGGTGAGCTGATCGCCTTCGTCGACGACGACATCGAGGTCGACCGGTGGTGGGCCGCCAACCTGGCGGCGGAATTCGCCGGCACCGGCGTCGACTGCGCGACCAGTCTCGTCCTGCCGGCCTCTTTGGACACTCCGGCCCAGCGGAAGTTCGAGGAGCTCAAGGGGTTCGGCCACGGCGCCAGCCGCACGGTGTTCGGCCCGGCGCGAGTGGCCAAGGATCCGCGCAGCGCCTTCGCCCCCGGCCGGTTCGGGCCGGGCGGCTGCGCGATGTGGCGGCGATCCACGCTGGACCGGCTGGGCGGCTTCGATCCGCTGCTGGGCCCCGGCACTCCCACGCGCGCGGGCGAGGACCTCGAGCTCTTCCTGCGGCTCGCCCGCTCCGGCGGCACCGTGGTGTACACGCCACACGCGGTGGCCTGGCACGAACACGGCGCGGAATGGGCCGCATTGCGCGGCCGGCTGCACGCTTACGGCGTCGGGCTGTCGGCGATGTTCGTCCGGCACCTCCTGCGCCGACCCGGAGACACGTGGCAGGTCGCGACCGCGACGGCGAGGCGGGCCAGCGGGGTGATCGCGCCCCGTGCGGCCCGGCACGCGGAAGGCGGCCCGCGCGCCCGGCTGCTGCTCGCCCAGGCGGGCGGGCTCGCTGCCGGGCCGTTCGCACTCGCGTGGAGCGCCTGGTCGGCGTGGATCCAGAGAAAGGACCGGTGACGCCGATGCGCAGCGACCGGCGGACGATCGGCTGGCTCCTCGCGGCGCTCAGCGCGACTGTGCTGGTGCTGAGCGCCTGGCAGCTCACCGGCGCGGCCCGGCTGTACCTGGACACCGCGTTCATCCTGCTCGCGCCGGGCTGGGCGGTGGTCGCCCACCTGCGCCTCGCGACCCAGTCGCTGGAATGGCTCGTCGCGATCGCGGTCGGGCTTTCCGGAACGCTGCTGCTCGCCGAACTCATGACCGCACTGCACTGGTGGCATCCGTGGGAGGCGTTCGCCGTGCTTGCCGGCGCCACCCTCTTCGAGCTGCTGCGCCAGCTGACCGCACCCCGGCGAGCGGGGTCGAGCCGGTGACGAGACTCGCTCAGCCCGCGCCCGGGTTCCGGCCGTCCGCGACCGGAACCTTGGCGCGTCTGAAGCTGCTCCGGCTCCGGCTGCCAGCCGACCCGAAAGACGCGCTAGCGCCGTCGCTGGCGGCGATCTCCGGAGCGCTGTGGCTGATCGGTCTGCACCCGGTGGTCCCGGCGGAACTCGGCGGACTCGGTCTGATCACCGCGTTGTCGCCGGTCCTGCTGGCCGCGTATCCGGTGCTGGCGGCCGCGGTGGTGGTGGAGCTGGTCCGCCGCCGTCCGCGCCCTCGCGTCCTGACGTGGTGCACGGTTCTCGGCGTGCTGCTCGTCTACGGCCTGCAGCCGGCCAGCGAACAGACCGCGCGGATCACCGTCTCCTGGCTGCACACCGGATTCGCCCGCTACATCGCCGAAAACGGGCAACCGCTGCAGGGCTACGACGCCCGGTTCTCGTGGCCCGGGTTCTTCTCGCTGATCGCGTTCCTCACCAAGGCGAGCGACGCGCCCGACGCCACTCCGCTGCTGCAGTGGGCACCGGCCGTGCTCGCCGGAATCGCGGTGCTGGGGGTTCGAGTCCTGGCGGTCGCCGTGCTCGGCACCGGGCGCGCCGGCTGGCTCGCGACGTGGATCTTCCTGCTCGCCGAATGGACCGAGCAGGACTACTTCTCCCCGCAGGCCGTCACCTATCTGATCATGCTCGCCGCGCTCGCTCTCGTCGCCCGGTACCTCGTGCGGCCGGGACTGGCGCACGGAGGGAAGTCCAGTCCGGCGCACCGCGCTCCCCCGCCGAATCTCGTCCGCGAGCGGCTGGTCGCGCACGGATTGATCCTGCTCTTCGCGCTCGCGCTGGCGCCGACGCACCAGCTGACCCCGTTCCTGCTGGCCGGGCTGCTGCTCGTGATGGTGCTGACCGGACGGCTGTGGCCGGGCTGGCTGCCGTGGCTGGTCCTGGTGCCCGCGCTGGTGTGGTTCACGCTGGGGGCCAAGGATTTCTGGCAGGGCCAGCTCAGCATGGTGATCGGCGATTTCGGACAGGTCAGCTCGTCGGTCGACCAGGGCATCACCGACCGGTTCACCGGCGACGCGGGCCGCACGGCGATCCTGTTCCTGCGGGTCTGCCTGACCGGCGCGGTCGGGGCGCTCGCGCTCGGCGGCTGGTGGGTGCGCCGCCGCCGCGGACTGCGGTCGGTCCCGCTCGTGCTGCTCGCGCTCTCCCCGCTCGCGCTGGCCGCGATGCAGTCCTACGGGGGCGAAGTGTTCGTCCGCTGCTTCCTGTTCGCGTTGCCGTTCGCGGCGATCCTGGGCGGCTGCTGCCTGGACGCGCTTCTGCCGCGGCCGAGCGGCCCGGGCGCGATGCGTGCGGTCGCCCGGGTCGGCCCGCGTTCCGGCCGGGCGGGCCCGGTCGCGGTCGCGGTGGCGCTCACCGTGCTGGGGCTCGGCACCGTCACCGCCCGGGGCGGCGGCGACGCCTATCTCAGCTACAGCCGCGCCGATGTCGCCGCGGTCGCCGACGCCTACCGGCTTGCCGAGCCCGGCCAGACGATCAGCGCGCTCAGCGCCGATGCCACCCCGATGGGCTTCGACAAGATCGGAACCGTGCACCAGGTCGATGTGGAACGCACCTGCCCGCGGTTCGTCCGCGCGGCGCAGTGCATCCTCGATGCGGCCCCGGACTACCTGGTGGTTTCGCCGTCTCAGGAGAACTACGGCCGGATCTATTACGGTCTCGCCGACGGGTGGACCGGGCGGATCGTGGCCGACCTGCTCTACGGCGGGAAGTACCGCGTCGTGTTCGACCAGAGCGGAGCCCAGCTGCTCGCCCGCGCCGATCGGGGGCTGCCGCGATGACCTGCGCCGTTCTGGCTCCTGCACGGAGGAGGGGGCACTGATGATCGACTCGGTACTGGTCCTGCTGCTAGTGCTCCTGTCCGGCGCGTTCGTCGTGCTGGTCCTCGTCCGTACCGTGGTGGCGGAGCGGGCCGCCGGCGACCGCGGCATCCGGCCCGCCGGCTCCCATCTGGTGCGCTGGCTCGATCTCTCCGGCGTCCTCGTGACCGTCCTCCTTGTCGCCGCCGCGGTGCTCCGCGTCGTGAACGCGGTCAGCTGAGGCGCTGGGTTATGCTGACCGCGACACCGGGACATCTGGAGGGCCGCCATCAGCTCCCCCACGGCAGGGCGCGACCTGTGCCGCTGCGGACACCCTCGCGAAGCTCATGCGCATTATCGCGGCGGCACCGAGTGCGCCCTATGCCCGGCTGGCGAGTGCCACCGCTTCCGCGGACCCGGGCTCCTAGCCAGAATGCTCCGCCTCCTGCGCCGCTGAACCCCCGCTGACCCCTCCTTCCGCCCGCACCGCGGCCGGCCGCTGAAACGCGCCGCCGAAACGGCGTGCGCGGTTTCGGCGCGCCCTTGGCCGCGATCGAAAGTTGTTTTCCGCAGATCACGGAAATAGCGCGGAAACTCGAATGCTGTAGCACCCCGGCCCGCTTTCCCGATATCGGTATCGCGACGGATTCGCCAGCGGGTCGGGAGGAGCGTTCCATGAAGAGGAAACCCGGGGGATGGTCCCGGTTCTGCACACTGTCCGCGATTTCGGTGCTGACGGCCGGAGCCGTCACCGCCGCCCTCACCTCCGGGCAGCCGATCTCGGCGGCGACCGGTTCCCCGCCGCCGCCGACGAACAAGCAACCGTGGGAACCCGCGCCGCCCAAGATAACGGCCACCCAGCCGGCGCCTTCGGTGACGAAGCCCGCCACGCCGCCCGCGGCGCCCAAGGCGGCGACGCCCGGCGCGTCAACGGCGGCGGTGCCGATGATCGTGGACACCGACATCTACGGCAGTGCCGACGACGCGGGCGCGCTCGCCATCGCCAACGCCATGCAGGACAACGGCCAGGTGAACCTTCTCGGGGTGATGGTGAATTACCCGAGCAAATGGGGCGCTCCCGCCGTTTCCGCGATCAACACCTACTACGGTCACGGAAACATCCCGGTCGGCAGCATCAAGCCTGCCGCCGGTGACGTGGCGAGCCAGGACTACGCGAAGTATCTCGCGCAGAATTTCCCGACGCAGATCACCGACGGCAACACCGCGCCCGAGGCGGTCGCGCTGTACCGGAAACTGCTGGCCGGTGCCGCCGACCACAGCGTGGTGATCGTCGCGATCGGGCTCGAAACGAACCTGGCGAACCTGATGAACTCCCCGGCGGACGCCTACAGTCCGCTGGACGGCATGCACCTGATCGCGCAGAAGGTCAAGTCGCTCACCATGATGGGCGGGCAGTTCCCGGCCAGCAACGCGACCGACGGACCGGAGTACAACTGGAAGGCCGACGCGTCCGCCGCCACCCAGGTCGTCAACAACTGGCCGACGACAGTGCCGGCCGAGTTCGAAGGCTACGAGGTCGGCGCCGCCGTCTCGACCGGTGCCGGGCTCGGCGGCACGCCCACGACCAACCCGGTGCGGGTCGCCTACGAACGGATGATCGGCGCCGGCGCGAGCATGAACAGCTGGGACCCCATCGCGATGTACGACGCGGGCATGGGGCACAGCGGGCTTTTCGCCGACAACCCCGACCCCGGCTCGGTCAAGGTGGCCTCGGACGGCGGCGACAAGTGGGACACCGCGACCGTCAAACCGCAGCACTACCTTGTCACGTCCGCTCCCCCGGACCAGATCAGCAGCGCGCTGGAAAGCCTGATGGACCAGCTCCCGGCAACGGCGGCGGATCCGATCGTCGCGCACTACAACGAGCTCGGCGGCGCGAACAGCTACCTCGGGAAACCGGTGGGCAGCGAGTACGTGCCGACCAGCGGCGGCAAAGCGCAGGACTACCAGTACGGCGCCATCTACTGGACGCAGGCCAGCGGAGCGCACGCAGTACACGCCGACATCCTGGCGAAGTACCTGCAGTTGGGCGGCCCGGCGTCAGCGCTCGGCTACCCGACCACCGACGAAACCGGCACCCCGGACGGCGTCGGGCGCTACAACCACTTCTCCCGGCCTGACGGTGCCTCCATCTACTGGACGCCCAACACCGGCGCGCACGCGATCTACGGCGCCATCCGGGCCAAGTGGGCATCGATGGGCTGGGAACGGTCCGTCCTCGGCTACCCCACCACCGACGAAACCGGCACCCCCGACGGCGTCGGCCGCTACAACCACTTCACCGGAACCGGCGGCTCTTCCATCTACTTCACACCGGACACCGGCGCGCACGCGATCTACGGGGACATCCGGGCTAAGTGGGCATCGATGGGCTGGGAACGATCGGTCCTCGGCTACCCCACCACTGATGAAACCGGCACCCCCGACGGCGTCGGCCGCTACAACCACTTCTCCCGACCCGGCGGTGCCTCCATCTACTGGACGCCCAACACCGGCGCGCAAGCCATCTACGGCGCCATCCGCGCCAAGTGGGCATCGATGGGCTGGGAACGGTCCGTCCTCGGCTACCCCACCACTGATGAAACCGGCACCCCCGACGGCGTCGGCCGCTACAACCACTTCACCGGAACCGGCGGCGCGTCGATCTACTGGACACCGGACACCGGTGCCCAGGCCATTTACGGCGCCATCCGCGCCAAGTGGGCATCAATGGGCTGGGAACGGTCGTTCCTCGGCTATCCGACGAGCAGCGAATACGGAATCCCCGGCGGCAGGCGCAACGACTTCCAGCACGGCTGGATCAGCTGGAACGCGTCGGACGGCGCGATCACTGTCGGCCAGTCGTAGGCGGCGAGGCCGGGTGTCTTGCCAGATGCGAGGTTCCAGGTGCGGCGAGCAGTCGCCGCACCTGGCTCGCAGCCAGCTCCGGCGCACTCGCACCGGGCATCCGGGCGCGAGCGCGCCGCGCAGGCGATGGAGGAACCATGACGCGAACAACTGGACAACCACTGCCGGACGGCGGCCGCGCCGAGGCCGTTCGCCCCGGCTGGACCGGCGACCATGATCCGGCCGACCAGAATTGGCAGGAGCACGGCGACGAGGTGCGCATCGCCGCCCAGCGGGCCGGAAGAGCCTGGCAGCAACCGGAAACCGACTGAGCGAATCGACTGTCCGAAGGCCCGGAAGTCCCGATTGGACAGGCCTTTGGCCTCCTGTTCGGAGGCCGGTGCCGGTCCGATCGTGGACGGGACAATCCGAGAATGGGAGGATCCGATGTCCGCGAGAGACCGACTTCGGGCGACGGCCCTGCGGCATAACGGCAGCGAGGCCATCCGCTCGTTCAACAAGCACGTTCTTAACCCGGCGGTGATGCGGTTCGCCGGAGGGCGTTTCGGGCTCGCGGTGATCCGTCACACTGGGCGCCGCACTGGCACCGCTTACGCCACCCCGGTGACCGTCGACCGGGTGGAGACCGGCTTCATCATCGCGCTGCCGTACGGAACGCGGACCGATTGGCTGCTCAATGTCCGCGCCGCCGGAAACGCCACGCTCGAATTCCACGGCGAAACCTGGCAGGTGAGCGCGCCGGAGATCATCGACGCGGCGGTCGCGCTCCCTCAGCTCCCGCCCGCACACGCGCGAATCCTGAAGCGCACGCCCATCAAGCACTACCTGAAGCTGGCGATCAGCCCCGCCGAGCCCGGCGGCCCGCCCGCGGACGAGAAGCCCCAGTGACAGCAACGAAGCCGCTGAAGTTCCAGCAAGTCCCGCCGCGCCCCAATGTGGCATTGGGTGCGTCAGATGCAACGAATGCCACATTGGATGCGTGCGATGCACCCAATGCCACATTGGGGCGGTTCGGGCGTGGGGCTAGGGCCGAAGGTCATCGATGTCCCTGAGCAAGGGACCAAAGACTCCGCCGCCAGTACTTCCTGCTCTGTCCGCACAGAGCCGGCGGAGAGACCGTGACGCCCGGAGTACGCGGTGGGAGGTCAGCATGGCGGACACCCCGAACGACCACCGGGTGCGGATCGAAGTGCGCGGCACGGTGCAGGGATTGGGGTTCCGGCCGTTCGTCCAGCGCTTGGCCTCCGAACTCGGGCTCAGCGGCGACGTGCGCAACGCCGGCGGTGCCGTCGTGATCCGCGCGGCGGGCGACCGCGTCCGCGACCTCGTCGCGAGCCTCACGCAGTCCGCGCCGCCGCACACGCGGATCACCGCGGTCGACGTCACCGCACTCTCGCCCCGAGATCTCCTCGCGCCTGGCTTCCTGGTCGCGGCGAGCACCGCGGGCCGCGACGGCGAGGTGCCCGCCGACCTGGCGACGTGCCCGGCCTGCGCCCGCGAACTCTTCGACCCTGCCGACCGCCGGTACCGCTACCCGTTTCTGTCCTGCACCGCGTGCGGTCCCCGGGCGACGATCCTGTCGCGGCTGCCCTACGACCGGTCCCGCACCGCCATGGGATCGTTCCCGCTCTGCCCTGCCTGCGCCGCGGAGTACGAGGACCCGGCCGGCCGGCGGTTCCGCGCCGAACCGATCGCCTGCCCCGCTTGCGGCCCGCAGCTGAGCTGGCCGGACCGCTCTCGGGGCGAAGCAGCGCTCGCCGCCGCCTGCGCGGTCGTCGCCGGCGGCGGGATCGTCGCGGTGAAGGGGCTCGGGGGTTACCAGCTCGTCTGTGACGCCGCCGACGAGTCCGCGGTGCGCAGGCTCCGCCGGGGCACGGAGCGACCGGCCGAACCGCTCGCCGTCCTCGCCGACGGTCTCGCCGGCGCCCGTCGGCTGTCCGTGATGGACGCCGTTGGCGCCGAAACGCTGACGTCGGCCGCCGCGCCGATCGTGCTGCTCCCCCGCCGGGCCGACGCTCCGCTCGCCGAGGGGGTCGCACCCGGGGTGGACGAGGTGGGCGTATTCCTCGCCACGACGCCGCTGCATCACCTGCTCCTGGCCGACCTCTCCCGGCCGCTCGTCGTCACGAGCGGCAGCCGTTCCGGCGGGCCGATCGTCGTGGACGACACCGACGCGCGCGCGACGCTCGGGCCGATCACCGACGGCGTCCTCAGCCACGACCGGCCAATTTGGTCTCGCCACGACGATTCCGTCGTGCGCACCCGCTCCAGCCGAACCACTACGCTGCGCCGCGCCCGGGGGTACGCGCCCGCCGCACTCCCCCTGCCGGTCGCCGCGCTTGAACCGCTCTTGGCGCTCGGCGCGCAGTCGGAGCACACGTGCACGCTCGCCCGAGGCCGGTTGGCGCATCTCGGGCCGCCCACCGGCGACTTGGAGACCAGCGAGGCGTTCGCCGCTTTCGAACGCGCCGCGGGGGATCTGGTCCGATGGCACGAAACCGAGCCGTCGTGGTGCGCACACGACCTGCACCCCGGCTACCGGTCCACACAGTACGCACGCCGCTGGCCCGAAGAACGCCGGATCGCGGTGCAGCACCACCACGCGCACGTCGCGGCTACCGCCGCCGAGCACGGCGTGACCGGCCCGTTCGTCGGCATCGCCCTCGACGGTCTCGGACTCGGTTCCGACGGGACGTTCTGGGGCGGCGAGGTGCTGATCGCCGATCATCGGGATTTCCGCCGGTTCGGCCGCTTCGCGACGGCCCCGCTCCCGGGCGGTGCCGCGGCAGTGCACCGCCCGGCCAGGATGGCGCTGGGATACCTCTACGGCGCCGAGTCGTTCGGTGCCTCGATCCCGCAGCGCCTCGCCGGTGCGCTGCTGTCCCGGCTCGACGATCGCGAGCGCTGGTTCGCGCGGACCGCGATCGCGCGGAATCTGAACTGTCCCAGGGCATCCAGCGCCGGCCAGCTCTTCGATGCCGCGAGCGCGTTCCTCGGTCTTTGCGACGACAACAGCTATCCGGGCGAAGCGGCTGCCCGGCTCGAAACGGCCGCGGCCGGCCACGAAGCACGCACGCCGCTGGATTGGGAACTGCACGAACAGGACGGCCTGTGGGTCTACGACCCCGTGCCCACCTTGTGCGACGCGCTGCGGTCCGCGCGAGACTCGCCGAGCGGCGAGGTCGCCGCCCGGTTCCACCGCACGGTAGCCGAGGTCGTGGTCACGCTCGCGGCCAAAGCGGCGGCCTCGCTGGGCGTCGACGTGGTCTGTCTCGGCGGCAGCGTGTTCCAGAGCGCCCTGCTGACCGCGCAGGTTCTCGACGGTCTGGCCGCGACCGGCCTGCGCGCGCTCGCCGGCGAACGTGTCCCGATGAACGACGGTGGCATCAGTTACGGTCAGGCAGCGGTCGCCGGTGCCCGGATGAGCGGGCGCTGAGACCGGCGGGCGGGTGCCACCGCCGGGCCGAGGACCTTCGCCCCGGCACCGGGGCCGAGATTCTCTACGAGCCCGGTGCGGTCGGGGCGATCCTGGGGCGATGGCTGCCGAATCCGCAATCCGAGTCGATGGGCTCACCAAGACGTTCGGCCGGACCTTGGCCTTGCGCGAGGCGAGCTTCGAGATCGCCTTGGGCGAGGTGTTCGGCTACCTGGGGCCCAACGGCGCCGGGAAGACGACCACGCTGCGTCTGCTGACGGGCATGATCCGGCCCACCGCCGGCCGGGCCGAGGTGCTCGGGATGGATTCTTGGCGCGACGCGGTGGCGGTGCACCGGGTCGTCGGGTACCTGCCGGGCGAGACGCGACTGTACGACCGGCTGACCGGCCGCCAGCACGTTGCCTACTTCGGGGGCCTGCGCGGTGACCCGGACGGGAAACGCGCGGCCGCCTTGGCTGATCGGCTCGATCTCGATCTGGGCCGGCCGGCGCGGTCGCTCTCGAAAGGCAACCGGCAGAAGCTGGCGGTGGTCCTCGCGCTGATGTCCGCGCCCCGCGTGCTCATCCTCGACGAACCGAGCAGCGGCCTGGACCCCTTGGTGCAGAACGAGTTTCACGCGTTGCTGCGCGAGCACACCGCCGCCGGCGGCAGCGTGCTGTTCTCCTCGCACGTGCTGGCCGAGGTCCAGCGGGTGGCGGACCGGATCGGGGTGCTGCGGGCCGGGCGGCTGGTCGCGGTGGACCGAGTCGACGAACTGCGGGCGAAATCCTTGCACCACGTTCGCGCCCGGTTCGCCGACGAGGTGCCGGCGACCGCGTTCGCCCAGGTGCCGGACGTGCGCGACGTCGCCGTCGCCGGCCGCGTGCTCACCTGCAGCGCGCCCGAGCCTGCCCTGGACGCGCTGGTGAAGCAGATCGCGCAGCACCAGCTGGTCGATTTCGAGTGCGTCGAGGCCGATCTCGAAGAAACCTTCCTGACCTACTACGGACCGGGTGCCGGCGATGTTGCGTGACATCCTGCTCAAGACCCTGCACGACCAGCGGCGCGGGCTGCTCGCCTGGACCGTGAGCTTGGTTCTGCTCGTGGCCATGTACGCGGCGCTGTGGCCCAGCATCCGCGACCAGCCGTCGATGAGCCAGTTCCTGCAGAACATGCCCGAGGCGATGCGCGCGCTGTTCGCCTCGTCGGGTGCGGACATGTCCACGCCGACCGGTTACGTGCAGGTCGAACTGCTTTCCTTCATGGGACCGATGCTGCTGCTGATCTACGCGATCACCACCGGTGCGGCCGGAGTCGCGGGCGAGGAGGACCGGCACACCCTCGAACTGCTCATGGCCAACCCGGTCAGCCGGACCCGGGTCGTGCTCGAAAAGTTCGGCGCGCTCGTCGTGGGCACGGCGCTGCTCGGCCTGGCCACGGGGCTGGCGTTGGTGCTCGAGGGCCGGCTGGCCGGGCTGGACCTGCCGGTCGGCAATGTCGCGGCCGCGATGCTCCACCTGACGTTGCTGGCGCTCGTCTTCGGTGCGCTCGCCGCCGCGATCGGCGGGCTGACCGGACACGGAGGAGCCAGCCGGGCGATCCCGGCGGTGGTCGCCGTCGTGGCGTATGTGCTGAACGGCCTTGCCCCGGTGGTGTCCTGGCTGAAACCCGCCCAGAAGTTCTCCCCGTTCTTCCAGTACCTCGGGCACGACCCGCTCCGGAACGGCATTTCGGCACCGGCGATCCTGACCGCGGTGGTCACCGTCGCCGTGCTGGTCGTCGTGGCGGTGCTGGGGTTTCGCCGCCGGGACCTGGCCGGATGACCAGTTAGCGCCGCCTTGCCCGGGTGCCGCTCACAGCACGTTGGGCTCTTTGTTGCCCACGGCCCGGATCGCCCGCCGGACCGGCACCAGCGACATCAGCACCAGGCCCGCGACGAAGAACACGACCAGCGAAATGATCGCGTACCGGTAGGAACCGGTGGCTTGCGCCGTTGCGGCGAACAGGAGCGGGCCCAGCCACGACGTCGCCCGTTCGCCGACCTCGTAAACCGAGAAGTACTGCGCTTCCCGGCCAGCCGGGATCATCTGGCTGAACAGCGACCGCGACAGCGCGTTCGTGCCGCCGAGCACCAGCCCGATTCCCGCGGCCAGCAGAAGGTACTGCACCAGCGCGCCGGGCTGGACGAAATAGGCCGACGTGACCACGAGCACCCAGACGGCCAGGCTGAGCATGATCGTCTTCTTGGCGCCGAGCCGCCGGGCGAGGACGCCGTGCAGCATCCCGCCGGCGAACGCGACGAACTGGACCACCAGGATCGTGGTGATCAGCACCGTGTCGGAGAACCGCAGCTGTTCGCTCCCGTATTGCGCGGAAACGTTGGTCACGGTGGAAATCCCGTCGGTGTACACCAGATAGGTGCCGAGGAACGCCAGGGTCAGCGGGAAAGCCTTCGCCGCCCGCAGAGTGCCGCCCAGCTCCCGGAAACCGGCGGTGAGGACCGGGGAGCCGCCGCGGCGGGACGGGGGCGCCGAGCGGCCGCGCAAGGCCCGCAACGGGACGAGGGTGAACAACCCCCACCAGAGCCCAGAGGTCGCGAAGGCGATCTGCGCGGAGTTGGCCGTGCTCAGGCCGAGCGAGTCGTGAAAGACGTACACGGCGAGCTGCATCGCCAACGCCAGCCCGCCGCCCAGGTAGCCGAACGCCCAGCCGCGGGTGGACACCCCGTCCCGCTCGTCGGCGGTGGCGATCTCGGGCAAGAACGAATAGTAGATCACCACGGACGTCCCGTAGCCGATGTTCCCGAGGACGAACAGGACCACGCCGAGCTGCCAGTCGGTGCCGGCGACGAAGGCCATCAGTGCGGTCGCCGCGGCGCCGCCGAACGCGAACCCGGCCAGCATCCGCCGTTTCGCGCGGGTGCGGTCGGCGACCGCCGCCATGATCGGCAGCACCAGCACCTGGATCACCGTGGCGGCCGAAAGGAGGTAGCCCCACAGCGAACCCGCCGGGAAATGCAGCCCGAACACTCCGATCGCACAGTGGTGCAGCTTGTCGCGATTGCCGGCGGCGTCGGCAGGACACGGATCGGGGCCGTTGAGCGCGGTGTCGCGCCGCGCCGCCTCGGCGGCCACCGCGGTCAGGTACAGCGCTCCGAAAACGGTCGTGACCGAAGTCGGGAACACCGAGTTGGCCCAGTCGTACCAGACCCAGCCCCGTTGCTCGCGCCGCCGTACGGCCTCGCTCCTGGTTTCGTCCTCCGTGGCCATCGGTCCTCCGCAGCGTCACCCAGCAGAAGCGTCGGGCGGCCGGACGTCGCACGGCTAGGGAAATTGTGTCCTCCGGACGGCGACTTTGGGCATCGGACGGCAGGCGGGTCCAGGCGAGGACCAACGCCCTCGGCGGGCGGGCACGAGGGCTCTGGCCGGCGGGCGAGCGGACCGGCCATTGTCGGGGTGATCGTTTACCGCGGAGCCGCAACGGCCCGGCGACGACGGTCCGCGGAGTCTGGGGCCGGTCATCCGACGACGGCTCGGAGGGAGTGGCCATGACCGAATCGGCTGTCAAGCCGCTGGTGGCGGGGGTGGACGGTTCGGCCGCGGCGACCCGCGCGGTGCGCTGGGCCGCGCACGAGGCGGTCCGGCGGGACCGCCCCCTGGTGCTTGTGCACGCCTGCGCCCTGGTGCCGATGGCGGTGCCGTACGCCCAGGCGCTGCTGCCTGCCCACCATGAGGCGCAACTGCGGTACGGCCATGAGTGGCTCGCGGCGGCGACGGCGGCGGCCCGCGAAACCGCGCCCGAGGTCCGGGTGAGCACCGACCTGGTCGGCGGCTGGGGCGCGGAGCAGCTGATCGCGCGTTCCGAGGCAGCCGAACTGGTGGTGCTGGGCTCGCGGGGACTGGGCGGCTTCACCGGCTTGGCCGCGGGCTCGACCGCGGTGGCCGTCGCCAGCCACGGAAAATGCCCGATCGTCGTGGTGCGCAGCGCCGATCCGGACACCGAACCGCCGGGAGAGGGCCCGGTAGTCGTCGGCGTCGACGGATCGGCCGTCAGCGCGGCGGCGATCCCGTTCGCGTTCCGGGCCGCCTCCTCGCGCGGCGTTCCGCTCGTGGCGGTCCACACCTGCCTGGACACGTCGCTGCCGAGGCCGGCCTGGCCCAGCGACAGTGCGGACTGGGAGGCGATCCGGCAGGAGCAGCAGGCACTGGTGAGCGAGTGGCTCGCCCCGTGCCAAGCGGACCATCCGGACGTGCCGGTCGAGCTGGTGATCACGCGCCATCGCCCGGCGCGCACCTTGCTCGAACAGACTCAGCACGCTCAGCTGGCAGTGGTCGGCTCCCGCGGCCGAGGCGGTTTCCGCGGCCTGCTTCTGGGATCCACCAGCCAAGCCCTGATCTATCACGCCGCCTGCCCAGTGGCCGTTGTCCCGCCGACCCGGCCTTGAGCGTAAGCCAGCTCAGACTCCCTTCTTCCGCAGCTCGCGCCGCCGCTGGTCCGTGAAGGGCCCCTTGAGGGAATTAGATTCCCCCAACGGGCCCTTCACGGACCGGTCCGCAGAGCGGCGGGCCTGCACGCCGCACTCGGCGGGGCATTGCCCTACGCGCTGCTCGGCACCTCGATCGCCCGGCGCACGTCCGGGGACACCGAGCACCTGCCGTGCTGATCTGCCCCGATGACCATCGGCCTTCGCGGCAGAGGATTTAGACCCTCCCGGCGGGTAGCCGGCCAGCGCACCGTGAGGCGGAGGTGAATACCATGAGCGGGACCTACTTGCACTGGGGCGTCATCCAGATCTCCCTGGCCAACTTGCTGATCATCGCGATCATGCTGGTCGTGTTCGCGCTGGCTTTGCTGATCCCGTTCCCTGGGCGGCACGGCCGGGACCGAGGGGAAGGCCGATGACCGCGGCCGCCGAGGACGGCGCACGCGGCAACTGGACCGTCGGGCTGCGGAAGCGGCTCGGGCGGGCCGTCCCCCCGGGACAATGGCTGCCTGATCGGCAGCCGGTGTACGTGTCGTCCTGGACCTACGTCTTCGGCGTCGCGACTCTCGCCTCGTTCCTGGTCGTGCTGGCCTCCGGTCTGGTTCTCACCCTCGGCGGCATCACCTGGTGGCACGTGTCCGGTCTAGGCCACTTCGTGAACTCGGTGCACCTGTGGAGCGTCGAACTGTTCTTCGCCACCATGGTGATCCACCTCTGGGGCAAGTTCTTCATGGCGGCATGGCGCGGCCGGCGGGCGCTGACCTGGATCACCGGCGCCATCGCATTCGTCGGCTCGATCGGGACGGCTTTCACCGGCTATCTGTCGCAGACCGATTTCGACTCCCAGTGGATCAGCACCCAGGCCAAGGACGGGCTCAACTCGGTGGGCATCGGTTCGTTCTTCAACACTCTGAACCCGGGACAGATGCTGCTCTGGCACGTCGCGCTGCTGCCGTTCGCGGTCGGACTGCTCACCGTGGCGCACCTGGTCCTCGTGCGCCGGCACGGCGTGGTGCCGCCCCTCGACGCGAACCCGCCGGCGCACGACGAGCCGGCCGGCGACCCCGAGCAGGCCGCCGCCGACCTGTCCGAGAGCCGGTGACCGCCATGTCCGCCCGCTCCCGCCGCGCTGCCACTCCCGACTCCCACGACTTCCCCACCCGGCCGTACGACCTGGTCCGGGAATTCACCATCGCACTGGTCGTCGTGACGGTCCTGGCCGTCGCGCTGGCCGCGGTCTTCTCTTCGCCGGACGAGAAACCGATCACCATGGCCGACTGGGCGAACAACGCGCCCGCCGACGTCGTCGCCACCGCGGCCGGCGAACTGGCCGGCACCACCACGAGCGCCGGCTATGGCGCTCCCTACAACACCGCCGGCTCGGGGCAACAGGTCGGTCCGTTCGCGCCTCAGCACTGGGCAGGCGTGACCATCCCGGTCGACCCCGCGAACGATCTCGTGCTGACGCCGCTGAACCGCATCCGGAGCGACGCCGCACTGACCGCCGCACTGTCCCAGTGGAACAGCGCATCGGCTACCGCGCAGTCGGCATGGAGCAACGCCTATGTGACCGCGCTCGCCGCTGCCCCGGACGGCAGCCCGGCAGCGGTGAAACCCGGCGACTACGGCCCAGTGCCCGTCCTCAGCGCGAAATTCCTCGACCTGGCGCGTTCCGGCGGGCTGGAGGGCTCCCTGGACTCCTCGGGCACGTTCTACGGCGGCGACGCGACCCGCGGCTTGCTGCTCCTGGCCGACGGCGCCTACCTCGAGGATCGCGCCAACGCGAGCAACCTCGGCGGCCGGCAGTGGGGCATGATGAACGAGGTCGGGAACTATCCCGGCCAGCCGTGGATGTGGCTGTACACGTTCTGGTACCAGATCCCGCCGTTCTCGTCCTCCCCCAACGCCGACGCCCAGGTCTGGCTCATCATGCTGGTCCTGACGCTGGCCCTGATCCTGCTGCCGTTCATCCCGGGCCTGCGTTCGATACCCCGGCTCGTGCCGCTGCACCGGCTCATCTGGCGGGACTACTACCGTGCCGCGGCTCACCCGGCACCGCTCGAACCAGCCAGGCCGGACCGCTCTTGAGGGCACCGGCGCGCCCGCGCGATCAAGCCGGTCGCACCCCAATGCCACATTGGGTGCATCGCACGCACCCAATGTGGCATTCGCTGCATCTGATGCGCCAGCGCGTCGCAGAGATGGGCGCGATGGAGTAGAACGCGGCTATGCAGGTCACTTCGGAGACGACGTCCGGCGGTGTCGCCGAGCGCTCGTTCACGGTCGGGGACATCCGCGGCACCGTGTGGACTTCGGCCGGCACGCCCAGCGCCAGCCCGCTGATTCTGCTCGGCCATGGCGGTGGTCAGCACCAGGGTTCCGAGGCATTGGCGGCCCGGGCCCGCCGCTATGTCACCGACGGCGGTTTCGCCGTCGCCGCGATCGACTTGCCCGGTCATGGCGCGCGCCCGCGGACCGAGCGCTATCAGCAGCTGCTCGCCGCGATCCGGGATAACGCGGCCGAGGGCGCGCCGAGGGCCAGCGAGGTACGGCGCTACAACGCGGAACTCGCGGCGCAGCCGGTCCCCGAATGGCAGGAGATGCTGGACGCGTTGCTCACCCTCGACGAGATCGCCGAGCCGGTCGGCTACTGGGGCGTGTCGATGGGGACAGCTATCGGTATCCGCCTGCTGGCGGCCGAGCCCCGCATCACCGCCGCCGTGCTCGGTTTGGCCCATGGCCGCGCGCTTCTCCCCCTCGCCGCCTCGATCACGATACCCATCGAATTCCTGCTCCAATGGAACGACGACCTAGTGCCCCGCGAGGCGGGTCTCGCACTGTTCGATGCGTTCGCGTCCGAGGAGAAGAGCCTGCACGCGAATCCCGGACGCCACCACGAGATCCCGTTCTTCGAGCTGGAAAGTTCGCAGCGGTTTTTCGCCCGCCATCTCCGCGCCCGAACCGGTCCGCTCTTTCCCGATTAGTGCCTTAGGTTGCTTCGCCAGTGACTTGTGACCTGATGACATTCGCGGTACGTGGCGGATGCTGAAGATTGCGCGACGCCCTTGGGCACCGGATCGCGGAAGGGACAGCGCACAGGCAGCGACGGAGGCGGGGTCCGATGAACGACGAGCACGCAGGCGGTACCGCGGCGGCCGACGAACGCGCGAGCGCACTTGACGTCGGTTTGCGAGCGGAAGCCGAAAAGATGACTTTCGAGGAGTACCAGCGGGTCGTGCAGGCGGGGCACGACCTGGCGCAGTGCGAGCCCGGGATCTGGTTGCTCATCAGTGGCAAGTTCGTCTCGGACAACAAAGAGAAGGGCACCGAGGGGCATCTCAAGGACATGCTCCGCGGCGCCTTCGGTTATCCGGAGCCGGAGGACGCCGCGCCGGAAACAACGTTGCACGTCCTGCTCGATTCGCCCGGCGGCAGCCTGGACAGCGCCTACAGTTCGGCGATGTACCTGGCGAAGTACGCGAAGACGGTCAAGGTTTACGTGCCCAACCGCGCCAAGAGCGCCAGCACGCTCCTGGCGCTCGGAGCGGACGAACTGTATCTGTCGCCGTTCGGCGAGCTCGGCCCCCTGGACACGCAGATCGCCGATCCGCGCAACCCGGCCAGCCTCATGTCGGCGCTGGACTGCTACCAGAGCGTCGACTATGTCAGCGATTTCGCGATCCGGACGTTTCAGCTGGTGCTTCCCGAGCTGCTCAAGCAGACCGGCGGGAAGATCGCGGTCGAGGAACTCCTCAAAATCGCCAGCACCTACACCCTGGGCATAGTGCGGCCCATGATGGAGAGCGTGACCGCGCTGAACCTCGGCGGCTGGGGCCGGAGCCTGCGGATCGGCGAGCACTACGCCCGCCGGCTGCTGCGGATGCGACTGGAAGAAGTCGACGAAAAACGCATCGAGGACGTCGCCAGGAAACTCGTCTTCCAGTACACCCACCACCTGTTCCCCATCGACTGCCAGGAGGCGGACCGGATCGGGCTGCCGGCGAGTTTGATGAAGAAGGACGTTTACGACCGGGCGGCGGCGGTCGTCGAAAGCTGCAACCGGAAAGACTTCGTGGGCTTCCTCAGCAAAGACGAGGCCAAGAAGGTCGAGCCGTGGTATCGGGGGCTCAAGAACGGAGATTCGCAATCCGGGGCCTGGGACCGGTATGCCGGCAGCGGTCACGCACAAGCCCAGGCCGGGCGGGTCACGCACAGCTGATGCCGGACGGAGGGCCGAAGGCATGACGAGCGCCGCGGGCCGGCCGGTGCGAAGACTCACCGGCTGGGTGCGCCGCAACCCGGTCCAGAGTCTCGCGTTCATCGTCCTGACCGCCATCACCTTCGGAATGATGTGGATGGCGGTCGCGCTGGCGCTGCGCACCGGCCTGTTCGGGTTCTCCGCCGGCAGCCCGCCGACGAGCCAGGATCTGCCGACCTTCGCCACGTTCATCGGCGGCGGCCTCGCCACCGCCGCGACGATGTTCGGTGCGCTGCTCACGGCCGAACACAATGCCCGCGAACGCAAGCGGCTCGATTTCGAGACGATCACCAAGAGCCTGGAGGCTATTCCGCCCGGGAAGCAGCGAGTAGCCGGCGTGCTCGCCACGGCACTGTTGCTGGGCCAGCCCCGCATCGCCATCCGGATGCTCGAACCCGCCTGGAAAGCCGACGAGGTGGACAACGCGACCGCCACCTGGATCATCGACGAGATCCTCGGCAACGGCACCGCGGACCGCCCGGCCCACTCCGACGGCGAGTCCTCGGATCGCGCCACGATCAAAGAAGCGAGCATCATTCTGCTGCAGCACGCGAAAAGCCTGACGAATCACGCGTCCCGGGGCGACTACGAGTTCGCCGGCCATTTCATGGACGGCTGGGAAGCGGGCCGCGGCGTCCCGCCGGAAGCGAAATACTTCGTCTTGCAGGCGATGGCCGACGTGCTTCTTTCCGAGTCCCCGGACTGGTGGTCCGACGGGCGCGGCCTGCCCAGCTTTCCCCTGGACGCCTGGCTCGACTGCGCGCGCAGACCGGATGAGGACAGCCGCGTCAAGAACTCCGCGGCCGCCCTGTTCAGCGCCCTTTACTCACGCTTTTCCTCCGGCGATCAAGACCGCTACGAGCAGACCCATCCGGGAGCGCGCGGAATTGTCGAAAACGATCTCACCGCGTTCGACGGGAAGGCCGAGCACGAATGCCTCGTACTGGCGCGGAAGATCAAGACCACCTGGTGAGCCGCCCGGAGAACGCGGCGGAGCCTGGCCCCGCGCCCCGCGTCGCGAGCTCCGGCCGCGCGGACCCGGGCGGGTCCGATCACCCCTCGGTAAGGGTGTCCAGCGCGGCACGGATCCGCTTGCCCGCCTCTTCGGCGACCGGCCGGAGTTCCTCGCGTTCGGGCACCTCGATCATCACCCGGGGGTCGAGCGCCTGGACGAGGCTGCGTTCGTCGCCGTCGGCGCGGACGACGACGTTGCACGGCAGGAGCAGGCCGATCATCCGGTCGGCAGTCAGCGCGCGGTGTGCCAGTGGCGGGTTGCAGGCCCCGAGGATGACGTAGGGCTCCATGTCGACCTCGAGCTTCTCGCGCATGGTTGCCTGGACGTCGATCTCGGTGAGCACCCCGAATCCCTGCTCTTTCAGCGCTGCGCGCACCGCGGCGACGGCCTTCTCGTAGGGCAGGTCCACGGTGACGGTCAGGTCGTACTTCATGACTTTTCCTTTCGTGACGGCTCAGCCGCCGTGCAGAGCGGCGGGAGCGAAGACGGCCGCGGCCGCGACAGCGGCGGCGACCAGGAGCACCAGGGAAGCGAACGCTCGCCGGACAACCCGAGCCGGCAGCCGGTCGCCGACCTTTCCGGCCAGCACCGAAGCGAGCAACGCGACAGCAGCGAACACCACCGCGACACCGTAAGGCAGATTCGACACCGTCGCGGCGTGCGCGGCCAGCCCGCCCAGCGAGGTGAGCACGATGACCACCAGCGACGTCGCGACCGCCTCCGGTGCGGTGAGGCCGAGCAGCATGGTCAGCGCGGGCACGATCACGAACCCGCCGCCGACCCCGAACAGGCCGGTCAGCACGCCGACCAGCGCACCGACGGCCAGCGCCTTGGGAACGCAGCTGCGCCAGTTCACCCTGCCCGAGCGGGCCCGGCAGGCGCCGTCCCGCTCCGGCGCGCCGGTGAGCATCCGGACGGCGACCACCGCCATCAGGACCGAGAAGGCGATCAGCAGCCACCGGTCCGGCAGCAGCTTGCCCAGCGCGGTCCCGCCGAACGCGGCCGGCACGCTCGCCGCGGCGAAGACCAGCGCGACCGGCCAGCGGATCACCTTCGACTTCCGCCGGGCGATCAGACCGCCGGCCGCGGAAACGGCGACGACCAGCAGCGACGTCGGGATCGCCGAGCTGAGCGGCAACCCGACGCCGTAGACCAGCGCCGGAATGGCCAGAATCGAGCCGCCCGCACCGAGCAGGCCCAGCGCCGCTCCGATGAACACGCCGAACACCGCGGCCAGCAGGAGCGTCACGACGCGCTCGCGACCAGCGTCAGACCGGCTCGGGCGGCCCGGTCGAAGTCATCGTCGACCGCGACCACATTCCGTCCGGCCGCGGCGAGGACCGAGGCCGCGATCGAAGCGCGGTAGCCGGCCTGGCAGTGCACCCACACCTCGCCGGCGGGCACCTCGCCGAGCCGGTCCAGCAGCTCGTGGAGCGGGACGTGCACGGCCCCGTCGAGGTGGGACTGGGTCCATTCCTGGTTGCGCCGCACGTCCAGGACGACGACCGGGCGGTGGTGGCGGACCATCGCCAGCTCGCCGAAGTCCGCGCGCGGGAACGAGCCGAGCGGCGTGTCGCCGGTCCACGCGTCCGGGGCGCCGTCGGCGGCGGACTCGACCCGGTCGATCCCGATCCGGACCAGTTCGCGCTGCGCGTCCGCGATCTGCTCGGGCGTGTCGCCGAGCAGCGACAGCGGCGTGCCCCAGGGGATGAGCCAGCCCAGGTAGGTGGCGAAGCTGCCGTCCGCGCCGAAGTTGAGCGTGCCCACGACGTGCCCGGCCGCGAACGCGATCCGCGAACGCAGGTCGACGACCCATTCGCCGTTCTCGATGCGCTTGCGCAGCTCGGCCGGATCCGCGGCCTCGGGCGGGCTCAGATCGGGAGCGTCCGGTCCGGCGCTGTTGGCCGGGCCCATATGCGCGTAGTAGGCCGGATAGGCGTCCAGGCCGGCCAGCAACTCGTCGACGTACGCCTGCTCGTCGTGCGTCAGCACCGGGTTGACCTGCTTCTCCCGGCCGATCGTCGACCGCTCGGCGGTGGACTGGGTGGCCGAGCAGAAGCTGCCGAAACCGTGGGTCGGATAGATCTCGGCGTCGTCCGGCAGCACGTCGGCCAGCCGATGTGCCGACGCGTACTGCCGTTTCACCAGTTCACCGGTGTGTTCCGGGCCGAGCAGGTCCGGGCGGCCGGTCGAGCCGTAGAGCAGCGAACCACCGGTGAACACCGCCGCGACCCGCCCCGGCGCCTCCAGCGCATACGACAGATGGGTGAACGTGTGCCCGGGGGTCGCCAGTGCCCGGACCCGCATGGCCGAACCCACCTCGACCACGTCGCCGTCGCCGATCGGAGTGCGCTCGAACGACACCGGGTCGTCCGCGTTGACGTGGTAGGCCGCGCCGGTGGCACGGGCTAGGGCGAGTCCTCCGGTGACGTAGTCGTTGTGGATGTGCGTCTCGAACACGTCGGTGATCCGCCACTCCCGCTGCCGGGCCACGTCCAGGACGCGGTCGATGTCGCGTTGCGGGTCCACGACGAAGGCCGTCGCCCCGTCGCCGACGACGTAGCAGCGGTCGCCCAGGCTCGGCGTGTCGATCGCGATGATCTCGATCATCAGTTCCTCTCTCCCTATACCCCCAGGGGTATCTGGGTCCAGGGTAGCGCAGGTTCGCACCCGGCGCCGGGTACCCCTGGGGGCATAACGGAAACCTGCACCGAAACCGCAGCCGCGGCCAGCATCGCAGCGTTCCGCCGGAGCCGGCAGAGGATTTGGTCCTCGCCGGCCCCGCCGCCACCAGGTACCCCCCGGGGTATAGTGAGGGCACCGGATCCCGGATCTACCCTCACGGAGGAAAGCCCATGTGCCAACGGATCACCTGCTCGAAGTGCGGAAAGCCGAGCTACCGGGGCTGCGGCAACCACGTCGAACAAGTACTCGGCAATGTGCCGGTCTCGAAGCGCTGCTCCTGCGCGGCCGAGCGGCCCGAGCGCAAGTCCTGGCGGCTGTTCCGCCGCTGACCGTCAGGCGGACTGGCCCGCGCTGAAGCGTCGACCGGCCAGGTGAACCTGTCGACGCGAAGCCGCCGAACTGGCCGCAGCAGTTACCAAAAAGCCGGACAGGTGCGCACGACGCACCTGTCCGGCCTTCTTTCGCCGCTTCCGCGGCCGAGGCGGTCTTCCGCGCTGCCGACCGCTTCCCGTGCCGCACGACCGCTTCCCGTGTCGCAACCAGGCATGCCGCGACGGCAACTCGGCTCAGCGCCAGAGCAGGGTCCGCAACAACTCGGCGCGCGACGGCCCCACTGGGGCGATCCTCGCCACCACAACGCAGCGGCCTCACGGGGCGATCCTCGCCACAGCAACGCGGCGCGCGACGTCTTCGCTCGCGCGATCCTCACCACAACAACACAGCGCGCGGCGGCTTTCGCTTACGCGATGCGCGCCAGTACGACGCAGAGCACCGGCCGAGACGAGCCGGACCTCACCTTTCGCCCACAGACGTCGTGAAGGGAACATTGAGGGAATCAGAGTCCCTCAATGTTCCCTTCACGGACGTCGGCAGTGCACTCTCCGGCGGCATTGTGGCCGCAGCTCCCGCTGCCGCCACGATGACTCGGCTACGCCAGCGCCAGAAACAGTTTCTCCAGCTGCTCACGACTGGCCGCGGCTTCCTCGGAATCGTCCACCAGGCACTGCTCCAGCCCGCTGGCGATCAACCGGAAGCCGGCCCGGTCCAGGGCTCGCGACACCGCGGCCAGCTGGGTGATGACATCGCGGCAGTCGCGGCCTTCGTCGATCATCTGGATCACGCCGCCGACCTGGCCCTGCGCCCGCCGCAGCCGTTTGCGCACATCCGCGAGCACATCTTCGTTCAGCTCCACACCGACCTCCTCTGGTACCCCCTAGGGTACCCGCTCACGAGCGCGACCGGGCTTCCGCGTGCACTTCGGCCATGTCGAGCGCCTGCACCTGAGTAATCAGGTCCTCGAGCGCGGCCGCGGGCAGCGCACCCGGCTGCGAATAGACGATGACGCCGTCGCGCACGGCCATCAGCGTGGGAATCGACGAGATGCCGAACGCTTGCGCGAGTTCGACCTGCGCTTCAGTGTCGACCTTGCCGAATTTGATGTCCGGGTACCGGGCGGCGGCCTGTTCGAAGACCGGGGCGAACATCCGGCACGGTCCGCACCACGACGCCCAGAAGTCGACGAGCACCGTGCCCGGGCCGTTGACGATTTCCGTGAAGTTGTCCTTGGTCAGTTCGATGGTGGCCACGAGACCCTCCTAGCTCTCAGATACCCCCCGGCGTATATCACAACTCACCGCTCGCCGGGTTTGTTCCCGCCGCGCGCCTGCCCGGCGGAAACGAAGCAGGACCAGGCGGGGCAGGCCGGAGCCGGCCGTCCGCACGCCCGGATCCGCCCGCGTTGCTCCGCCCGGCGAGGCAAGTTGCGAGGTGTCTCGGAAGCGGTTACCTTCGGATTCAGATACCCCCCTGGGTATTGGAGCCGTCTTCGGGCGGCACGCGCTGCCGACCGGACCCGCCTGAAAACCTGGAGCTTCCGCCGTGTATTTCGCCCAGCACTACCTCGACTGCCTGTCCCAAGCCTCCTACCTGGTCGCTGACGAGACCACCGGCCGCGCCGTCGTCGTGGACCCGCGCCGCGACATCACCGAATACCTCAACGACGCCGAGGCCCGCGGCTTCACCATCGAAGGCGTGATCAACACCCACTTCCACGCCGACTTCATCGCCGGGCACCTGGAAATCGCCGCCCGCACCGGCGCCTGGATCGGGCACGGCCGCCGCGCCGAGGGCGTGGAGTTCCCGATCAACCGGCTCGGCGACGGAGACATCATCAGCCTCGGCGACGTCACCCTGAAGATTCTCGAAACCCCCGGGCACACGCCGGAGTCGATCAGCGTCCTGGTTTACGAGCACGCGGACGACGAAGTCCCGTACGGCGTGCTCACCGGCGACGCGCTGTTCATCGGCGACGTCGGCCGCCCGGACCTGCTGTCTTCGCTCGGTTCCTCGGCCGACGATCTGGCACGGGAGCTTTATCACACGGTGCAGGACAAGCTGATGGCGCTGCCGGACGAGGTGCGGGTCTTCCCGGCCCACGGCGCGGGTTCGGCCTGCGGCAAGAACCTCTCCACCGAACGGCAGTCGACGATCGGCATCCAGCGGCTGACGAACTACGCGTGCGCGCCGATGAGCGAGGACAAGTTCATCGCCCTCGTGACCGAAGCGCAGCCGTCCGCTCCGGACTACTTCGGCCACGACGCCGTGCTCAACCGGAAACGGCGCGATCTGCTGGACGTGCCTCGGCATCTCAAGGCGTTGGCCGCCGAAGACTTCTTCGCCCGGCGGGCCGCGGGCGCGGTCGTGCTCGACGCGCGCGACCCGCAGGAGTTCGCTGCCGCGCACCTGCGCGGCTCGCTCAACGTCCCGGCCGACGGCCGCTTCGCCGAACGGGCCGGAATGGTCCTGCGGCCAGAGGACGAGATCCTCGTCATCGCGCCGGACGGCGCCGAGGAAGAGGTCGTGACCCGGCTGGGCCGGATCGGACTGGACACCGTCGCCGGCTACCTGTCCGACGCCGAAGCCGCATTCCTCACCGTGCCCGGCGAGGTGGACCGCGCGAGCCGGCTCACCGCCGCCGACCTGCGCACCGAACTGGCGCGCACGCCGCGGCCGGTCGTGCTGGACGTCCGGAACACCGGAGAGCTGGCCACGGGCGCCATCGACGGCTCGCAGCACATCCCGCTCGCCGAGCTCGCGCGCCGCCTGGACGAAGTCCCGGACGGCTCCCCGGTGGTGGTGTACTGCGCCGGCGGCTTCCGCTCGGCCATCGCCGCCAGCCTGCTGCGCCGGTCCGGCCGGGCCGACGTCTCCGACCTGACGGGCGGCTACGCCGCCTGGGCAGCAGCGACCGGCCGATGATCCGCCCCGCCGCCGGCCTTCGCCTGGGCATTCGTGCCAACCTCGCTCAGTTCAGCCTGCTGGTCGCGGTCAACGCGTTGGTCGGCGGCGTGCTCGGGCAGGAACGCACGGTGCTGCCGCTGCTGGCCGAGCACAGCTTCCGGCTGACCGGATACACCTTCGTCCTGACCTACGTGCTGGCTTTCGGCGCCACCAAGGCCGCCACCAACTACTTCGCCGGCGCCTGGTCGGACCGCTTCGGCCGCAAACCCGTCCTGCTCGCCGGGTGGCTCGTCGCGATCCCGATCCCGCTGATGCTGATCTGGGCGCCCTCGTGGGGCTGGGTCGTGGCCGCCAACGTGCTGCTCGGCGTCAACCAGGGGATGACCTGGTCGACGACCGTCATCATGAAGATCGACCTCGCCGGGCCGTCCCGCCGCGGCCTGGCGATGGGCCTGAACGAGGCGGCCGGCTACCTCGCGGTCGCCGTCACCGCCGCGGCCACCGGCTACCTCGCCGCCCGTTACGGGCTGCGCCCCGCACCGTTCCTGCTCGGGGCCGCCTATGTCGCGCTGGGCCTGGGGCTGGCCGGGCTCGTCGTGCGCGAAACCCGGGAGCACGCCCGGCTGGAAGCCACCCGGCACACCGCCCGAGGCGACGGCCAGCACGACCACCTGCACGCCGAACTGACCAACCGGCAGGTCTTCGGCCACACCAGCCTGCACGAACCCGCCCTGTCGGCGGCCAGCCAGGCCGGGATGGTGAACAACCTCAACGACGGTCTCGCCTGGGGCCTGTTCCCGATCCTGTTCGCCACGGCCGGGCTCTCGGTCTCGCGCATCGGAATCCTCGCCGCGGTCTACCCCGCGGTCTGGGGCCTCGGGCAGCTGATCACCGGGCCGCTGTCCGACCGCTGGGGCCGCAAACACCTCATCACCGCCGGCATGCTCGTCCAGGCCGCCGCGCTCGCCCTGGTCGCGCTCGCCGACACCTTTTCGATGTGGATCGTGGCCGCGGTGCTGCTAGGCGCGGGCACCGCGCTGGTGTACCCGACCCTGCTCGCGGTCATCGGCGACGTCGCCCACCCCGCGTGGCGCGCCCGCGCAGTCGGGGTCTACCGGCTCTGGCGCGACGGCGGCTTCGCGGTCGGCGCGCTGCTCTCCGGCCTCGTCGCCGACCTGTGGGGCTTGCGCGCCGCGGTCTGGGTCGTCGCCGCGCTCACCGCCGCCGCTGGCATCGTCGTCGCCGTACGCATGTACGAGACCCATCCGAAAGCCCATCGCCTCAGCACGGTTCCCGTGGTGGAGGGCAGCGGCTGACCGCGACCAGAGGATCCGCCGGTCTGTGCCGCGCGACCAGCTTGCCGGTCTGTCCGTGAAGGGCCCCTTGAGGGAATCCAAGTCCCGGAAGGGGCCCTTCACGGACAGGCCAGCGGACTGCTAGCACAGGGTGGCGGACAGAAAGTCGGCCACCATCGTCGTCAGCCGCGCGGAGCCGGGGTTCTGACCCGGGGTGTCGAGGGTGTGGCCGGTGCCGTGCACGGGAACGAGCGTGACACGGGTGCCCGCCGCCCGCAGCCGCGTGGCGAAGTCTGTCGATTGTGGACGGACGAAGTCCTCGTCCCCCTGCAGGATCAGTATTGGCGCGGCGTCCCGCGAAACGTAGCTGTCCGGGCTTCCGGAGCGGCGGACGGACGGGTCGGTGCCGAGTCCGATGCGGGCGATGAGCCGTTGGACCGGCTCGGCGGCCTCCAGGTGCGCGAGATCGGCCGGACCGAACATGTCGACCACGGCGGCCACCGCGCTCGTCTGCTCCAGGTACTGGCCGGTGTCGAATCCGGCGTCCGGACCGGCGGTGCCGAGCAGCGCGGACAGGGTTCCGCCCGCACTGCTGCCCCAGACGCCGATCTTGCCCGGGTCGATGCCGAATTCGCCCGCGTGCGCTTTGAGGAACCGGACCGCGCACTTGGCGTCGACGATCGGAGCCGGCCACGCTGCGGCCGGCGCGAGGCGGTAGTCGATCGACGCGACCAGGAAGCCGCGGGAAGTCAGTTCCCGTTGCAGCGACGGGAAAAGCGCGCCGTCGGAGTTGGCGAGCACGGCGCCGGTCCCGTCGGGTTTGCGGTCGCCGAGGACGAATCCGCCGCCGTGGACGTACAACGCGACCGGCACCCGGCGCGGCACCGCGGGCGAGTAGAGGTCCATCCGCAGCGGGATCCCGTCCGGGCGGCAGTACTCGACGGTCCGGGCGTTCCCGCTCGCCGTCGCGCCCGCCGCCGCGGTCACCGTTCCGGCCGTTGCGAGAGCGACCGCCAAGACGGCGGCAGGCACCGCGGCCAGCCAGCCGCTCACCCGCGCCCAGCGCGCCCGAGCCGGGCGCGGGTGCCGCAGGACGACGGTCAGCAGACCGGCGAGAGCGATCCCTTGCAGGACCGCGGCGAACCAGTCGGTGACGCCGAGTGCCGTGTCGGCGGACCGCCACGGACTCGGCCCCGGCAAGACGTGCAGCACGCGATCCATTACCCAGAACGCGAACCCGGTGCCCACGACGGATACCGCCCAAGGCGCCCGGACCAACGAAATCGCCTGGCCAAGGGCGAGGACCGCGAACAGCGCCGCGTACGCCGGGGTGACCGACCAGAGGGTCGGCACGGTCGCGGCCTGGATCGCGGCGGCCCCGAGCGCCGCCACCGCCGCGACCACGAACAGCGGGCGGGTCATCGCGGGCTCCGGACCAGGTCGCGGCGGACGACCCCGGCGAGCCAGACGCCCGCCAGCAGCCCGAGGACTCCCCCGGCCAGCCGGATCGAGTGGATCGGCACCGGGACGGAGATCAGCACCGAGGACACCGCGACAGCGACGATCGCGGCCCGCGAGACGGTGGTGGATTTCCACAGTGCGGTGCAGAACAACACCAGTCCGATCGGCACGAGCACCGCCGGATAGAGCATCGCTCCCCACGGCCAGACGAAGAAGCCGTCGGCGACGGTCATCGCGGCGGGGTTCCCGGCCTGGTAGGCGTGCGCCAGCGCGGGGATCGCGTAGGTGATCACACCCAGCGCGGCCAGCGTGAACCCGGTACCGAGCACTGAGCACACCAGGGCCGGGACGACCAGCCGCCGGCTCGCCCGGCGCACGAGGAAACCGAACAGGGCGAGCAGGCCGAACAGTCCGAACAGGACCGACGTGATGCTGCCCGCCAGATTGCCGAGGAAATAGCCCGGCCCGGCGGCGACCGCGGCTTCGGCCGCCGCCGGAACGCCGTAGCCAACGCTGTTGAAGGTACCGAGGTTTCCGACCAGCTTGAGCGCGTTTCCCAGCGGCAGCGCCAGAATCCCGACGCGTACCAGAGTGTCCGCGTTTGCGGCGGGGGAACCGATCATGACGTTCTCTCCGATCTCGGATGTGTCGTTGCCCCGGAATCGTGCGGGCCGGGCGGTCTCCGGCACGTCCCGTCGACAGGGTCACTTCGCCGGCTCCGCTCGCTGCAGCGCCCGCGTTGGCGTACTCCGGCTGCAGTACGCCAACGGTCCCCGTGCGGGGGACGCCACGACCGCACGAACCTCCGTACGCTGCTGGCCATGCCCGCACCCGACCGCCCCCGATGGCTCCCGGCCACGCTGTTCGCGGTGCTGATGCTGCTGCTCACTGTCGGTGGTTCGGTCGGCGAGGCCCGCCCGCTGCAACCCGCCGACCAGGTCTACGACGGCCATCCGGTGCCGGTCCCGCAGTGGTGGGCCTACCTGTTCGTCGCGATCGCGGCCCTCGCGCTTGCCTGGCGGCGCAGCCGGCCCTGGCCGGTGCTCGCCGTGTCCGTCGCCGGGGTCGCGATCTACACCGCTCTGGGCTACGTCAACGGCGCTGCGCTGCTGGCCCCGCTGGTCGCGCTCTACACCGTTTCCGCGCTGTCCCCGGTGCGCGAAGCCGTGCTCGCCGCCATCGCCACGGTGGTCCCGCTCGGCGTGCTCACCGCGGTGTTCAACCCGCTCGGCACCTTCGGCGGCGCCTTCCCGGTGTTCCCGGTGACCGCCGGGCTCGCCCTCGCCACCGGCATCGCGGTCGCCAACCGACGGGGCCGGATCTCGGCGCTGGAAGCCCGGGCCGAGCTGGCCGAACGGACCCGCGACGAGGAAGCCCGCCGCCAGGTCGACGCCGAGCGCCTGCGCATCGCCCGCGAATTGCACGACGTGGTCGCCCACACGATGTCGACCATCAACGTCCAGGCCGGTGCCGCCGCGTACGCCCACCCGGACCTGCCAGAACCGGTCACGCAGGCGCTCGCCGCGATCAAGGACGCCAGCAAGCGCGGCCTCGGCGAACTGCGGGCGATCCTGGCCGTCCTGCGCCAGGCCGACCAGGACGAGTCCACCCAGCCGGTCCCCGGGCTGCACGCACTCGGCGCGCTCGCCGAGACGATGACCACCGCCGGGCTGCCGACCACCGTCCGCACCACCGGCGCCGAGGCGCCGCTGCCCGCTCCGGTCGACCTCGCCGCCTACCGGATCATCCAGGAATCCCTCACCAACGCGCTGCGGCACGCCGCCCCGGCCAGCGCGACCGTCACGCTCGTTTACACCGACCGCCACCTCGACATCGAGGTCACCGACACCGGCCCCGGCCCGTCCTCCGCGACCGGAACCGGCCACGGGATTCGCGGCATGAGCGAACGCGCCGCCGCGGCCGGCGGCTCCCTCACGACCGGACCCGGCCGCCGCGGCGGCTTCCGCGTCCACGCGCACCTGCCTCGGGAGACCCCGTGATCCGTGTCCTGCTCGCCGACGACCAGGCCCTCATCCGCGCCGGATTCCGGATGCTGCTCGACGCCGCCGACGAGATCGAAGTCGTCGGCGAAGCCGCCGACGGGGCCGAAGCGGTCCGCCTCGCCGTCCGCACCCGCGCGGACGTCGTCCTGATGGACATCCGCATGCCGGGTACCGACGGTCTCGAAGCGACCCGTCGCATCGCCGCCGACGACGACCTCGCGGGCGTCCGGGTCCTGATCTTGACCACCTACGAGGCCGACGAATACGTGTACGAGGCGCTGCGCGCCGGCGCGTCGGGCTTCCTGGTCAAGGACACCGACCCGGCCGACCTCGTGCAGGCGGTCCGGGTCGTCGCGGCCGGCGAGGCACTGCTCTCCCCGCGCATCACCCGGCGGCTCATCGCCGACATCGCCGCGCGCCCCCAGCCCCGTGCCGGCGCCTACCGCATCGACGCACTCACCGACCGCGAACGGGAAGTGCTGACTCTCGTGGCTCGCGGCCGCTCCAACGACGACCTCGCCCGCGAACTCCACGTCAGCCCGCTGACCGCGAAAACGCACCTCTCCCGCATCATGACCAAGCTCGACGCCCACGACCGCGCCCAGCTCGTCATCGCCGCGTACGAAACCGGCCTGGTCGCGCCCGGCAGTCCCTGAGGGCGGGCCTCCTGCCCAGCGGAGGAACAATCAGCGCCGGTGCGCACCCGCTCTGCGCACCGGCGCTTCGCGGTGGGTGCCCGGCAGCCGGGAGATCCCGCGCGCCGGAATGCCCCGCCAGCCGGTGCCCGCCGGAAGCTGTTCGCCCTTCATCACCAACGACATCGCGTCCACCACGGTCTGCTTGCCGACCGTACTGTCGTACAGCACCACCGAACGCGCCCCGACGCTTGCGCCCTCGCGTATGTCCACAGTAGACATCTTCATCACGCGGTCTTCGAAAAGGTGCGTCTGAAGCGATGTCGACGGGCCGACGCACACGTCGTCGCCCAGGCGGACGAGGTCGAACTCGGTGAGGTAGGTCGTCGCGATCCAGCAGCGTTTGCCGATGCGCGCGCCGAACAAGCGCAGGACCGGCCCCAGCAGCGGCGTGCCGGTCAGGAAGGACAGGAACGCGGGCACAGCGGCGGTTTCGTACAACGCCGTCACGAACTCGGTGCGGCGCACGAACCGGCTCCACAGCGGCTCGACGCGCGGCCGGTACCGCCCGACGATCAGCCACTTCGCGGCGACCACCGCCAGCACCACGCCGAACCCGCTCAGCAGCGCGGCGACCGGCGTCAGCAGGACCGCACCGAGCGGTCCGGCCGTCTTCGCGGCCCACAACTGCGCCAGCAGCACGCCGTACCCGGCGGCGGCCAGCAGGCTCCCCGGGACCACGATCCGGAAGAACTCGATGACCAGCCGCTCGGCGACCCGCAGCCGGGTCGGGCGGAAGGTCAGCTCGTCCGCGAAGTCGCCGCTGTCCTGCCGGCGCGGGAGCCGGATCGGCGGGGTGCCCAGCCACGACGTGCCGTCCGGGCTGCCGGCGGCGGGAGCGGCGGTGTGCACTCCGATCAGGCAGCCGTCGCCGACGGAAGTGCCGGAACGCAGGAACGAGGCGTTGCCGAGGAACGACCGGTTTCCGACGGTCGTCCGCCCGACCGCCAGCTGGCCGTGGCAGTAGGTGGCGGCGCCGACGGCGGCCATGTCGGCGACGAAACTCTCGGCACCGAGGGTCAGCAGCCCGGGGTCGAGCTGGGAAGCGGTCGACACCTCGGCGCGCGGCCCGATGCGAGCGCCGAGCGCACGCAGCCAGCCGGGCGTGTACAGCGTCGAGTAGAGCGAGTTCGTCGCGGCGAGGCTCGACTGGAGCAGTTTGTCCGCGATCCACTTGCGCAAGCCGAAGCCGGACGCGACGGAGTAGATGCCGGGAACGGTGGCCGGGAGCACCAGCCGCTTGCCGGTGAAGACGACGAGGCACACGCTGCCCGCGGACACCGGCCCGGCCAGCAAGCAGGCCCACCAGCCGCCTGCGACGCCGTGGGTGAGATAGAGCCAGCTGCCGAGTGCGATGGACGGGGCGAGAAACAGCAGCGGCAGCAGCTCGATCGCCAGCCACGCCGCCGCGAACCGGGCCAGGAATCCGCGCGTCGGCGGCTGGCCGCGGCGGGCCCGCAGCGCCGCCACAAGCGGGTCGGTCTCCGCGGCCCGCTGTGCGGGAGAACCAGTCCAGTACTGCCCGGCCGGGATCCGCTGACCGGCGGTCGCCGCCGACATCTCCGCGAGGCCCGCGCCGGCGGCCAGCTCGGCCCCCGGTTCGACGACCGCGTTGGCCCCGATGAAAACCCGGTCGCCGAGCACGACCGGCGCGATCCGGACCCGGTTTCCCTCGACCCGGACGGCCTGCAGATGCGCGCCGTACCCGACGCTGACGTCCTCGCCGATGCTCAGCAGCGACGGCAGCGCCAGGTTCGCGCTCGCGAGCTGGCAATGCCGCCCCACCCGGGCGCCGAGCAGCCGCAAATACCATGGCAGCACAGGAGAACCGCTCATCGAACCGAGCGGCGAGAGAGCCAGCAGTCCGTGCACCAGCCACACCCGGAAGTACGCGGCGCTCCACAATGGATAGTCACCGGGCCGCACTCCCCGGGACAGCAGCCGCACCCCGGCGATCGGCAGCAGGAAACGGGCCAGCAGATAGGCCACCGGCGAAATCGCGACCAGCTGCCACACCGTGCCGAGGGACAGCACTCCCCCGGAAAGGCCGAGCACTGTCGCGGCCGGGCTCCCGAGCAGCACCAACAGCACGCACAACGTGCCGAGTTGCGCGGTGCCCCATCCGAACAGCCGGGCCCGGCCGGCCCGCTCGACCGGCGCGGCCGGAATCCGCCGCGCCTGCGCGGGCGCGCGGTGGGCCAGCACCCGAGCGAGCCCGCGGATCGTGGGATGGGCATAGACGTCGGCGACGGACACGTCCGGTGCCACCCGCCGTTCGCGCAGAAGCGACACCGCTCGTGCGGCCAACAGCGAATGGCCGCCGAAATCGAGGAAGAAGTCGGCGGTCACCGACACGTCCGGCGTGCCGAGCAGTTCGGTCCACACCGCGGCGAGCGCGCGCTCCGCATCCGTTTCGGCGGGCACCGTCGCGGCGGCGTGGAAACGGGTGCCGGAGGGACGCGGAAGGCGGCCGCGATCCACCTTGCCGCTCGGCATCATCGGCAGTTCGGCGAGCACGTCGACGTACGCGGGAACCATCGACGCGGGCAGGCGCTGCCGCAGAGTTTCCCGCAGCGCCGCGATGATCGCGTCGCGATCGTGCCTGCCGCGGGCGAACATCAGGTACGCGACGAGGTCCTCGGTCGGCGCGTCGGGATGCGGCGCCACCGCGGCCGCCGCCACCTGGGGGTGCTCCATCAGGACGCTCTCGATCTCTTGGAGATCGATGCGGTGCCCGCGGATCTTGACCTCCGAGTCGGCTCGGCCGAGGTACTCGATCTCGCCGCCGGGGAGCACCCGCCCGAGGTCGCCGGTGCGGTAGAGCCTGCCGCCGCCGGTGATCCGGGGATCGTCCAGGAACCGGTCGGCGGTCAGCTCCGGCCGGTTCAGGTAGCCGAGCGCGACACCCGGCCCCCCGATGCAGATCTCCCCCACCGCGCCGTCCGGGACCGGCCGCCGCCGCTCGTCCAGCAGCCGGATCCGGTAGGTCGGCAGGGCCCGGCCGATGGTGACCGGACGTCCGGGCACCAGCTCGCACCACGTCGCGGTGACGGTCGCCTCGGTGGGACCGTAGGTGTTGAGCATCCGCCGCCCGGGCCGGCTCCACCGGCTGACCAGCTCGGCGGGGCAGGCCTCGCCGCCGACGAAGACGGTGCGGATGCCGGGCAGGTCGCGATCCACCGTGGCCAGGACCGTGGGCACGCAGTACAGGAGCGTGATGCGGTGGCGCTCCAGGAAATCCGCCAGCCCGGACCCGATCCGGTCGGCTCCGCCCGGACCGGCGACCAGCGTCGCGCCCGCCGCCCAGGTAGGCCAGACCTCCTCGATGGAGAAATCGAACGCGATCGTCATGCCCTGGTGCACGCGGTCGGTGCGGCGCACCCGGTAGACGTCCGCGACGACCCCGATGAAGTTGCAGATGCTCGCCTGGCTCACCGCGACGCCCTTGGGCCGTCCGGTCGACCCGGAGGTGTAGATGACATAGCACTCGTCGCGGTCCACCGGCCAGAGCCGGGGCCGGGCCGCGCTCGCCCGCGCCGACGCCGCGACGAGCTCCTGCGGCCGGACCACCGGACAGCGAACCTCAGTCGTCGCAGAGGCCAGCTCGGGGGCGGCCAGCAGAACGTCGAGCGCCGCGTCGGAGGCGACGTAGCCGACGCGGTCCGCGGGAGCGGCGGGATCGATCGGCACGAAGGCGGCCCCGGTCTTGAGCACCGCGAGCAGCGCGACGTACATGTCGGTGGAGCGCGGGATAAGCAGGCCCGCCCGGCGGTGCGGTCCGAGCCCGCCGCGGATCAACACGTGCGCCAGCCGGTTCGCGCGCTCGTCCAGCTCCCGGTAGCTGAGCCGGTCCGGCCCGCACTCCAGCGCTACCGCATCCGGTGTTTCGTCGCACGCCCGCTCGAAGAATTCGTGCAGCCGCACCGGAAACGGCGCACGCCGGGACACCGGGCGGAAACGTGCGGTGTCTTCAAGGGAAAGCGACAGATCCTCGCTCACAACATTTCCGTTCTGCGGTGGGCTTCGGGAGAGGACGAAGGCGAATCAGTCGCAACTGGCCGAACGCGGGCGGAACGGGCGAAAAACGTCCGGAGCGGACGTTTTCGTTCTCCGGCACCGAAATCGGCAAGCACCGCCGCGATCAAGCTGCGGACCGGCGGGAGGATGCGGCTCCGGCCGTCCTGGCCCGCGCATGCTTCCCGTCTGCGGCTGAAATCACGACCGCCCGCTCCTCACGTCGGCATTGTCCGTTGGCCGGTGGCAGGCTAAGTACGCGACGCTGTGAGGAGACTGAGAAATCCCAAGCCAGGAAACGCTCTCCGGAAACGTTCGGGAACAAATCCTGAACGGGAAAGGAAAACGCGCGCGAACGTCAGCGGCCGCGCGGGACGACCAGGCCGGATTCGTAGGCGAGGACGACCAGCTGAGCGCGGTCCCGGGCATGGACCTTGGCCATCGCACGGTTGACGTGGGTTTTCGCGGTGGTCGGGCTGATCACCATGCGGCCGGCGATCTCGTCGTTGGACAGTCCTTCCGCCACCAATGCCACCGCTTCGCGTTCGCGGTTGGTCAACTGCCGCAATGCGTCGGCGCGGCCGGCGGCGAGCGGCTGGGAGACGTACCGGTCGATGAGCTTGCGGGTGATCGACGGTGCGAGCAGGGCGTCGCCGCGCGCGGCGACGCGTACGGCGTGCAGGAAATCCTCCGGCTCGATGTCCTTGACGAGGAAGCCGGCCGCACCGGCCCGCAGCGCGTTGAACACGTGCTCGTCCAGGCCGTAGTTGGTGAGAATGACCACGTGCACCGCGGCCAGCTCCGGATCCGCGGCGATCCGCCGGGTGGTCTCGATGCCGTCGAGGACCGGCATCTGGATGTCGACGAGCGCGATGTCGGGCAGATGCCGTTTGGCCAGCGCCAGGCCCGCGTTGCCGTCGGCGGCCTCGGCGACCACCTGGATGTCTTCCTCGACGTCCAGCAGCGCGCGGAATCCGCTGCGGATGAGCGGCTGGTCGTCGACCAGCAGGACCCGGATCACGACAGCCGCGCCACGGGCAGTTCGGCCTGCACGGTGAAGCCGCCCTCGCCGCGCGGTCCAGCCCGCAACCGGCCGCCGAGAGCGATGACCCGTTCGCGCATCCCGATCAGCCCGACCCCCGACGCGGGCGCGCTGTCCGGCTGGCCGGCACCGTCGTCGTCGATCCGGATGACCAGGGCGGCGGGGCCGCAGTCGATCCGGACCGACGCGGTCGCGGCGGCGGCATGCCGGCCGATGTTGGTCAGCGACTCCTGAACGATCCGATACGCGGTGCGGTCCACCGCGGCCGGCAGCCCGGCCAGGTCTCCCGCGATCGTCAGGGTCGCGTCCAGCCCGGTCGTCCGGGCCCGCGCCACCAGGTCCGGGACGTGGTCGAGCCCGCGCGGCGGGCTGCGGTCGTCATCGCGCAGCGCCTGCAAGGTCGCGCGCAGTTCGCTGGCCGCTTCACGGCCCGCCTCCCGGATCGCCAGCAGCGCTTCCGGAACCTGTTCGCCGCGCTTGCGGGCCACGTGGACGGCGGCCTCGGCCTGCACTTTGATGACCGAGATCTGGTGGGTGAGCGAATCGTGCAGCTCGCGCGCGATGTGCAGCCGCTCCTCGTCGGCGCGGCGGCGCGCGGTCTCCTCCCGCGTTCGCTCGGCCTCGTCCGCTCGCCGCTCGGCCTGCCGCAACGCCTCGCCCGCCAAACCGGCGGCGACCAGCCAGGCCAGCTGGAGCACGTCCCGGTTGTGGGCGAACGCCTCGCTCACCGTCCAGGCGTGCGGAGAGACGAGGAGCGCGAGCGGCAGCGCCCCCACCATGACCACGGACGCGACCACCGCGACCACCCAGTGTCCCGCCCGTACCGCCGCGTACACCGCGAAGAGGTACGCGAGGGCCGGCACGTCGATGCCGACGGCCTCGTACCCCAGGACTGACAATCCGGTCGCGGCCAGCACGGCACGGGGGGCACGACGGTGCCCGGCCAGTGCCAGACCGCCGGCGGCCAGCAGCAGGTAGCCCATCGGAGCGAGCCCGCCGGCCGGGTGCTGCTCGGCCAACCCGATCACCAGCAGCGCCGCCGCCACGCCGGCGGCGATCGCCCAGTCCCGGAGCCGGATCGGTTCTCTGCGCATCCCTGGGACTCTAATCGGATATCGGCGCAGGAACCTCCTGCCCGCGGCGCATCGTCCGGCTACCGCGCCCGCGGTAGTTCCGCTGATCCTGCGGCGTCCGCGGCAGTACGAATTGCCCGCAGCTGCCGGACGACCGGCGGCGGGACCGCGGACATGCTCAGGCGACGTCCAGAGGAAAGGAAGGGACTACTCATATCCGTCCATCACCTGCTCAACGCCTTGCCCGCCGCTTTCGGGCCAGCCGCGCCAGCGGCCGCGCACGTCCTTGCCCAAGCGGCCGACCCGGTTTCCTACGGCTTCACCCCGGCCCGTCTTTGGGCCTCCGCCGCGGCACTGCTGGCGCTGGCCGGCGCGGTCATCGGCGGGCTGGCTCTGTCCCGCTCCCGCCGCCGCCTCGGCAACGGCGGGCGGCGCGGGGCCGTCGTGGCTCTGTCGGCCGGGCTGGTCGCCGTGCTCGGCGGAGTGCTGAGCCTGGCCGTCGCCGACGGCGGTCCCGGCACCGGCAACGGCGTGGTCGGCGCCGGTGCGGCGGTAGTGCTCGGACTGGCCGCCATCGGCCTGGGCGCGCCGGCTCTCGTCCGTTCCCGTCGCACGGCGGGCTGAGCCCGGCCTCGTTTCAGCCGCCCGAACCGTCCGGCGACGGTCGCAGGGCCCTGCGACCGTCGCCGAAATGACCAAGGACCCTCTCCGCACCCGCCCTCCGGCCCCGATGATCCCCAGGACACCTTCCGGAGCGAGCAGGAGACCCGCATGAACGCCCTGGACCTGGCGCGGTGGCAGTTCGGGATCACCACCGTTTACCACTTCCTCTTCGTCCCGCTCACCATCGGCCTCTCCTTCCTCGTCGCCGGCATGCAGACCGCGTGGGTCCGCACCGGCGACGAACGCTGGCGGCGGATGACGAAGTTCTGGGGCAAGCTGTTCCTGATCAACTTCGCGATGGGCGTGGTGACCGGGATCGTCCAGGAGTTCCAGTTCGGGATGAACTGGTCGGACTACAGCAGCTTCGTCGGCGATATCTTCGGGGCTCCGCTGGCGATCGAAGGACTGCTGGCGTTCTTCCTCGAATCGACGTTCCTGGGCCTGTGGATCTTCGGCTGGGACCGGCTGCCGAAGCGGCTGCACCTGGCCACCATCTGGCTCGCGTCGATCGGGACACTGCTCTCGGCCTACTTCATCCTGGCCGCCAACTCGTGGATGCAGCATCCGGTCGGCTACGCGGTGAACCCGGCGACCGGGCGCGCCGAACTGAAGGATTTCGGCGCGGTGCTGTCCAACTCGACCGCGATCGGCGCGTTCGCGCACACCATCACCGCCTGCTTCCTCACCGGCGGCATGTTCGTGGCCGGCATCAGTGCCTGGCAGCTCAAGCGGAAACGCTCCGCCGAGGTGTTCCGGCCGTCGATGAAGATCGCCCTCGTCACGGTTCTCGTCGCCAGCCTCGGCGTCATCGTCACCGGCGATCTGCAGGCCCGGCTGATGACCCAGCAGCAGCCCATGAAGATGGCCGCCGCCGAAGCTCTCTACGACACCGTGTCGCCCGCGTCGTTCTCGATCTTCACCATCGGCTCGCTCGACGGTAAGCAGGAGAAGTTCAGCGTCCGCGTTCCCGGCGTGCTCTCGTTCATGGCGACCGGCCATTTCGACGGCAAGGTCGAGGGCATCAACGACCTTCAGGCAGCCGAGCAGCAGAAGTTCGGCCCGGGCGACTACCGGCCGGACATCCCGGTGACGTACTGGACGTTCCGGCTGATGATCGGCCTCGGGTTCCTGTGCCTGCTGATCTCGGTGATCGGACTGTGGATGTTCCGCCGCGGCCGCAGCCCGCGCGCCCGCTGGTTCCTTCCCGCGACGACGATCGCGCTGGCGTTTCCTTTCCTCGCCAACAGCGTGGGCTGGATCTTCACCGAGATGGGCCGCCAGCCGTGGTCGGTGTTCGGCGTGCTCAAGACCGCCAACTCGGTCTCGCCTGCCGTCCCCGCGTGGAGCGTGCTCACTTCGATGATCGTCTTCACGGTTCTCTACGGCGTGCTCGCGATCGTCGACGGCGTGCTGATGGTCCGCTACGCCAAAGCCGGGCCGCCGCCGCCGGCCGCCGCGGACGAAGCCGAATCCGACGAGCCGCGGCCCGCGGCCTTCGCCTACTGAGCCGGAGCACCGACATGGCCCTCACCGACCTCTGGTTCCTGCTCATCGCGGTCCTGTGGACCGGCTATTTCGTCCTCGAAGGATTCGACTTCGGCGTCGGCGTGCTGCTGCGCGTCCTCGGCCGCGACAACACCGACCGCCGGGTGCTGATCAACACGATCGGCCCGGTCTGGGACGGCAACGAGGTGTGGCTGCTCGTAGCGGGCGGTGCGACCTTCGCCGCCTTCCCGCTCTGGTACGCGAGCCTGTTCTCCGGGTTCTACCTCGCGCTGCTGGTGATCCTGGTGGCGCTCATCGGGCGCGGCGTGGCCTTCGAGTTCCGAGGCAAGATCGACAGCCCGCGCTGGCGCAATACCTGGGACTGGGTGATCACGGTCGGGTCCGCGCTGCCGGCGCTGCTGTGGGGCGTCGCGTTCGGCAACATCGTGCACGGTGTCCCGCTCGATGCCCAGCACCACTTCACCGGCACCTTCTTCACCCTGCTCAACCCCTACGCGCTGCTCGGCGGGCTCGCAACGCTCACCGTGTTCACCTTGCACGGCACGGTTTTCCTCGCGCTCAAGACCAGCGGCACGGTGCGCGACCGGGCGCAGGCGCTGATCGCACCGCTCGGCGGTGCGGCGGTCCTGTGCGGAGGCGGTTTCCTCGTCTGGACCGCACTCGACCACGGCGGGTGGACCTGGGTTTTCGCCGCCGCCGCGGCCGCCCTGCTCGCGGCGGGGATTCTGCTCGGGACGACCGGACGCGACGGGCTCGCGTTCCTCTGCACCGCGCTGGCGATCGTCGGGACCACCGCGACGCTGTTCTGGTCGCTCTACCCGGCGGTGCTGCCCTCCACCACCGACTCCGCGTTCAGCCTCACCACCACCAACGCCTCCTCGACCCACTACACGCTGCAGATCATGTCCTGGGTCGCGGTGGCGTTCACCCCGATCGTGCTCGTTTACCAGACCTGGACCTACTGGGTCTTCCGCAAGCGAGTCGGACGGCACAGCATTCCGGCCGACGCCGGGCTGCCGGGCACGCACTGATGCGGCCCCTGGACCCGCGGCTGCTGCGGCTCGCCAGCGCGGTACGGCCGTTCATCCTCGGCTGCGCCGCGTTCGGCGGGCTGACGGCGGTGCTCGTGCTGGCTCAAGCGGAACTGCTGGCGTACAGCATTTCGCGAGCTTTTCTCGACGGTGCCGCGCTCTCCGCGCTCGTGCTGCCGGTCGTTGCGCTGGCTGGCGTGGTGCTTGCGCGAGCCGGAGTCGCCTGGCTTTCCGAAACGACTGCGCACCGGGCGTCGGCACGGGCGTTGTCGCAGCTGCGCGACGCGGTCGTGGGGGCCGCGCTGCGCGCCGGGCCGCGCTCGGCGACGCGGTCGCCCGCCGAGGTGGCCACGCTCGCGACCCGAGGGGTGGACCGGCTCGACGGGTACTTCGCCCGTTACCTGCCGCAACTGCTCGTCGCCGCGATCGTGCCGGCGGTGGTGGGAGCCAGGATCCTCTTCGCCGACTGGACCGCGGCACTGATCGTCGCGCTCACGGTGCCGCTCATCCCGGCCTTCATGATCCTCATCGGGCTGTTCACCCAGCGCGACGTCCGGCGGCAGTGGCGCACGCTTTCCGTTCTGGGCGACCATTTCCTTGATCTCGTCGCCGGCCTGTCGGTGCTCACCGCGTTCGGCCGCGCGCGGGCGCAGCGGAAAACGTTGCGGGAGATCACCGAGCGGTACCGGGTGCAGACCATGCGGACGCTGCGAGTGGCGTTCCTTTCCGCGCTCGCCCTCGAACTGCTCGCCACGCTGTCGGTCGCGGTGGTCGCGGTGTCGATCGGCTTGCGGCTGCTCGCCGGGGACCTCGACCTGCGGACCGCGCTCGTCGTGCTGATCCTCGCGCCCGAGGTGTATCTGCCGCTGCGCGCGGTCGGCGCCCGCTTCCACGACAGCGCGGAAGGGCTGGCCGCCGCCGAGGAGATCGTCGAACTGACCGGCGAGGCACCTGCCAGCCGAGTATCCGGCGTGCTGCCCGGCGCGACACCGAATCTGCTGCAGCTGGAGAACGTCACGGTGACCGGACGTTCCGGTGCGATTCTCGACGGCTTTTCGCTGGTGGTGCGGCCCGGGCAGGTCGTCGGCGTCGTCGGCCCGAGCGGCGCGGGCAAGTCGACGCTCCTGGACTTGCTGCTCGGGTGGCGAACCCCGGACCGCGGGCAGGTCCGCGTGGGCGACGTCGACTTGGCCGACCTCGATCACGAAGCGTGGCGACACCGCATCGCTTGGGTTCCTCAGCAACCGCGCCTGGTCGCCGGCACGGTCGCCGACAACGTCCGGCTGGGCTCGCCGAACGCGACCGAAGCCGCGGTTCGGGCCGCTTCCGCCGCGGCCGCCCTCGACGTTCCGCTCAGCGTCGAAGTCGGCGAACTCGGCGCCGGACTGTCCACCGGACAGATCCGCCGCGTCGCCTTGGCGCGCGCGATCCTGCTCGACCGGCCGCTGGTGCTGCTCGACGAACCCACCGAAGGCGTCGACGCCGCGACGGAGGCGGCGATTCTTCATCGCCTTCCCCAGGTTTTGGCCGGGCGGACCGCGGTCGTGGTCACCCATCATCCAGCCGTGCTGGCCTTGTGCGATCGGGTGGTCACCGTTTCCGGGCCAACCGCCGAACCGGTGGCGGCGCCTGCCGCTCCCCCGGCCGCGCCGCCTCCGAGCACGACCGTCGCGGAGCCCGCCGCCGACAGTTCGCCAGGGATCTGGCGGCCGTTGCGGGAAGCCCTGCGCCCGCATCGGCTCCGATTGGCGTCCGCCTGCCTCGTCGCGACCGCCGCGCTCGGCTGCGGGGTCGCGCTCACCGCGACCTCGTCGTGGCTGATCGCGAGTGCCGCGCTGCACCCGCCGGTGCTGAGCCTGATGGTCGCGATCGTCGCGGTGCGCACGTTTGGTCTCGCCAAGGGAGTTCTCCGCTATGTCGAACGGCTGCTGACGCACGACGTCGCGCTGCGCATGCTGACCGAACTGCGGGTGCGGGTATGGAGCCAGCTGGTCCGGATCGGTCCGGCGGTAACCGCACGGCAGCGGCGCGGCGAGCTGCTGCACCGGCTGATTTCCGATGTGGACAGTCAGCAGGACCTCGTTGTGCGCGGTCTGGTCCCGGGAGTGTCGACCGTCGCCGTGCTCGGCGGCACAGCCGTGACGCTCGGTCTCCTTCTGCCTTCGGCCGGTGCCGCCGCCGCACTGGGCCTGGCGCTCGCCGCGATAGTGGCGCCCGCGGTGACCGCTGTCGCTGCCCGGCGTACCGAACGAGCGGCCGCACGGCTGCGCACTGACCTCAGCGCTCGCACGGTCGAGTTGCTGCAGGCATCGGCCGACCTCATCGCTTTCGACGCAGCCGGGGCACGACACGCGGAACTGCGCGAGCTGGACCGCCGCGCGACTGCCGCGGCGCGCCGGTCGGCCGCGCGCCGCGGTCTCGGCAGCGGACTCGCTGTACTGGGAGTGGGTCTCACCTCGGTAGTTTGTCTGGCGCTCGGCGTCCTGGCCGTCCACGCGGGCGCGATCTCCGGCCCCGCCCTCGCCGTACTGGCCCTGACGCCGCTGGCCGCCGCCGAACTCGTGACCGGCCTTCCCGATGCCGCGCAACGGCTTCTTGGCGCCGGTGCCGCGGCGCACCGGCTCGCCCGGCTGGACGCGACGCCGGCGCCGCAATCCGAACCGGCCAGTCCGCGGTGCGCCCCGGCGGCCGAGGAACTGGTCGCGTCGAAGCTTTCCGTTCGCTGGCCCGGCACGTCCCGCGACGCGGTGCAGGACGTAGATCTCGCTATCGGCCACCGGTTGCGGCTCGCCCTCACCGGACCGTCCGGCGCGGGCAAAAGCACCGTCATCGCCGCTCTGATGCGATACCTCGACCCGTCGTCCGGCCGGATCCTGCTCGACGGCGCCGACACCCGCAGCTACGACAGCGACTCAGTGCGTGCCCAGATCGCCTGGTGCGGCCCGGACACCCACCTGTTCGACAGCACCTTGCGCGAAAACCTGCGCCTCGCCCGGCCGGACGCCTCCGACGACGAGATCCAGGCCGCCCTGGCGCTGTCCCAGCTAGGCCGGTGGTCCGCCAGCCTGCCCGACGGCCTGGACACCGCGCTCGGCACGCACGGCACGCCCGTCTCCGGCGGGGAACGCCAGCGCATCGGCGTGGCCCGCGCCCTGCTGTCCGCCCGGCCGATCATGGTGCTCGACGAACCGACCGCTCATCTCGACGCGCCGACCGCGCAGGCGCTCGCCGCCGACCTGCTCGCCGCGACCCGCGACCGGTCCGCGCTCGTCGCCACCCACCGGCCGGGAGAGTTCCCGGCGATGCCGGAATACCGGCTGACGGCACCGGAACCCGTCCGGGCGGCCGCGCGGGAGCGCGGGCCCGGCGAACCGCTGCCGCACCCGGTCTCCTCTCTCGGGAACGGCTGAGCGCGGCGTTCCCGACGGGAGGACGAAGGTCCCCGGGCCTGCCTGCCAACGTCCCTGCCTCCCGCGGTCCGGTCCGGCGCAGGGTGGGCGAGGCGACGGGAGGGAGAGCTCATGGCGGCCACCGAGGTCATCGTTCTCGGCAGCGGTTTCGCCGGCCTCGAAACGGCGTTCCGGCTCCGGGCCAGGGCGGGAGAGGACGCCGTGGGCATCACCGTCGTATCCGACCGCGACGATTTCCTGGCCCGCCCGGGCACCGTCCGGCTGCCGTTCGGAGCCGCCGAAGCGCCGCTGCACGTTCCGCTCGCCGGCGCGTTCCGCCGGCGCGGGATCGGGGCCGTGATCGCCACCGTCGAGGGGATCGACCCCGGCCGCGGCCAGGTGCACACGTCCCGCGGCCGGATGGCCTACGACAAGCTCGTGATCGCGACCGGGGCCGCGACCCGCCCGGAGGAGATCGCCGGGCTCGCCGAGCACGCGCGCTCGATCGCCGCTCCCGGGGCGCTGCACCAGCTCGGCGCGGATCTGCGCCGGGCCGCCCAAGACGCCCGGCACGGCCGCTTGCAGCGCGTTCTCTTCGCCGTGCCGCCGGGCAACCACTGCACCGTCCCGCTCTACGAGATCGCGCTGATGCTCGACACCTGGCTGCGCCGCCGTCAGCTCCGGGACCGCGTGGAGCTCGCCTTCGACACCTGCGAGCGGTCTTTCGTCGAGGCTTTCGGCCCCAAAATGCACGCACTGATCGCCGGCCAGTTCGCAGCGCGCGGAATCGAGGGCCGCACCGAGACGACGCTGACCGAGGCGCACGAACGCACCGTCGGGTTCGCCGACGGCTCCGGGCGGGAATTCGACGTGCTCGCCACGTTCCCGCCGCAGGTCGCTGCCCTCGGCTGCGCCGAGTTGCCGCACGACGACCGAAGATTCCTGCGTTGCGCTCCGGACACCTGCGCGGTGACCGGGCACCCGGAGGTGCACGCACCCGGCGACGCCGGGGATTTCCCGCTCAAACTGGGTTTCCTGGCCATGCTCCAGGCAGACGCGGTCGCCGGCGCGATCGCGGCGGAGCTGCACGGGACGCCGCCGCCGGCCCGTCCCGCCCCGGTCGTCCGGCACGTGCTGGACATGCTCGACGACGCCGCCTTCGCCGAGGTTCCGCTCGTCGCCGACGGCGGCCCGGGCCGCGTGGACGAGTCGTCCGCCCGCTACCGCGTCGGCACCGGCGCGTTCTGGCGCGCGGGGGCGAGGCTGGCCGAGGCCGCACTGTCCGCCAGATTCCGGCTCGGTCTGCCGTTCCGCGCGAGCACCGGCTGGGCGGCCCTCGACCGCAGTCCCTGCGGAAGCGTCCCGCACCACGCGTAACTGCGCGGCTGAGCGCGACCACCGGCGCGGTGACCTTCGGCCCTATCCGAGGGACCGAAGGCCTTGCGACCGTAGGTGCCCAATCCCCCGGCAGGGAGGAGAACCCGTGACCGTCACAACGCACCGTCCAGACCCGGCCCTCGCCGAGACGCCCGCGCAAGACCCCGGCGCCGAGTGGACCCTTGACCCCGGCAACGGCCGTCTGGAGCAAGACCGCACCGAAGGCCGGAAGCGTTTCCGCCGACGCAAGACCGTTCCGGTGGCGGACCGGACCTTCGATTGACCGACCTTCCGCCGGACCGCGTTTTCGCCCGCTACGAGCGGCGCGCGGGCGCGGTCCTGGTCGTCGGCACCGGCGCGGTCGGCGGGTTCCTCGCCGAAGAGCTCGCCCGGGCCGGCTGCGACCCGCTCTGGCTGCTCGATCCCGACGTGCTCGAAGTCGAGAACCTGATCCGGCACCCGCTCGGCGCGCCGGATCTCGGACGGCCGAAGGCACCCGCGCTGGCCGAACGGATCCGCCGCGATTTCCCGCTGTGCCACGCCGCGGGCATCCACGCGAACTTCCTCCGGCTGGGCCGTGCCGAACAGCTCCGGCTCGTCGAACAGGCCGACGTCGTCGTCGCGGCCACCGACTCCCCACGCTGCCAGCAACGCGTGAACGAGGTCGCGGTCGCGGCCGGCACTCCGGCCGTCTACCCGGCGGTGTGGGTGGATCCACGCGTGCGCGACGCCGAGGTCGGCGAAATCCTGTGGGTCGCCCCCGACCGGCGCGGACCCTGTTACGCCTGCGCTTTCCCGTTTCGCAATGCCACGCCGGCGATGCGGGCGGTACGCGGCGCGCGACTCGACATCCAGCTCACGGTCCTCTGCGCGGCCCAGATAGTGACCGCGCTCCTCGCCCACGACACCGCTCTTCTCGACCCCGGACGGACCGCTCTCTACGTCCACGGCCTGGGTCCGCCGTCGCGCGGCATCCGCGACCTCTTCCCCGCCGCCGGGCTTGCCAGCCGCAGTGTCCGCGTCCGCTTGCCCGCGACGCCCTGCCGGGTCTGCGGCGGCTGGCAGAACGCCGGTTCCGGGGGTCCGTTGGTGACCCGGTGGCAGGCCTACCGCGACGCGGTCGGCATCGTCGCCGTCGTCGCTCTGTTCGTCGTCCTGCTGGTCCTGAGCGTCCGCTGGTGAGCTGGGCCGGGTCAGCCGGCCAGCCGGTCCGGCACCGCCGTTTCGGCCGCGTGCAGCGCGCCGATCACGGTGTAGGCCCAGTTGCGGATGTCCGCCCAGTCGCGCTGGTCGCCGCAGCCGAGGCGGAGCTTCACCGCGTGCTCGCGTTCACCGGGATCGAGCCCGTGCCAGTCGAGTTTGCCCCGGAACACCCGGTGTTCGTGGGATCGGACCAGATTTTCCAGGCGCGCGGCCTCGGCGGGGGCGATCGCTTCGCCCGCTGAAGTGCCGGGCAACCCGCACGAGAGCAGCCACACCGGCAACCGCGCGAGCACGACGCGTTCGGACTCGGCCAGCCGCCGGGCCTCGTCCAGCCACCGTCCATTGTAGACAGCGCTGCCCAGGATGACCGCGTCGTAGCCCGCCAGAGCTCCGGCCTGCGCCGGCGGCCGGACCTCCACGTCGGCGAACTCCCCCAGCAACAACGAGGCACGCGCGGCCGAACGGCCGATCTCCTCGGCGATCTGCCGCGTGCTGCCGTGCCGGCTCGCCACTGCCACCAGCAGCCTCATCTGCCACCTCCCAGAATCCTCGCAGCGTGCGCCGCGCCCGCTCGGCGCCGGAAGAGCCGAAGGTCCTCACTGCCGCCGCTCGCGCGCCCAGGTCCGGTCGCTGCTTCGCGCCGGGAACCCGCTCCAAGCAGAGACCTCGGACACCCCACTGCGGGCAGGAGGTCCCTATCGGCAGTCGAGGTGCGCGAGCGACGGTGGCAGGCGGCTCGTCCCTCGCGCCGCCCACCGGCTCGGCGCCCGTCCGGTTCCGGACCGTCGCCGATGCGCCCGGAAAGGACAGTGCACGAGGGAAGAACGAAAACTGGGAACCAGCAACGATTCGGCAGCCTGGGGAGGGCAGAATTGTGCCGACTCCGAGAACTCGACCCGCCCGGTCGCCGGACGACGACCAGGCCTGGCGTTCTCTCTACCGCATTGGGGGCGTCTGCGCGGGACTGGCTGTGCTGCTCTACGGAACCGCATTGGTCATCTTCTCCGTCACCGCAGCGCCGCCCGTCTCGGACGGCGCGCGGATGCTCGAATACATCAACGCGCACCGCACGATCTACCTCGTTCGCCAGTTGCTGTGGCTGGGCCCGGGCCTGTTCCTGATGGTCGTTTTCCTCGCGCTCGCAGTGGCCCTGCGCCACCGCGGCAAGTCCGTCGCGGCGATCGCCGGCCTGATCTCGGTCGCGTCCTGGGCGCTGTCGCTCGCCTGGCCGACGACCGGCGACGGATCGCTCGCGCTGGTCCTGCTCAGCGACAAATACTCCGAGGCGGCAACCTCTGCCGCGCGAGCGCCCTTCGCCGCCGCGGCCGAAGTCCTCATCGCGCTCAACGACGTCCCGGCCGTCATCGGGGTGCTGCAGACCATCGGCGTGCTGCTGATCTCTCTGCTGATGGTGCGCGGAACGTTCTCCGCCAAGCTGGCCTGGCTCGGCGTGGCGACGGGCGTGGTCGGGATCGTGGCCGAAGTCCTCCGGCCGGTGCTCGGCTGGGCTTACGCGGCCTACGGCGTGCTGTTGTTCGTCTGGCTGATCTGGATCGCCGTCGCCCTCTGGCAGCTCGGGTCGCCGCGGCCCGCCGAGGGTCCGCGACCGGTGCCAGCGGCGGGAGGCCGCAATGCGGCAGACCCGTGAGCCGACCCGCTCCGCACGGAACGCGCAGGCACTGGCCGGATTCTTCCTGCTCGCCTATGCACTGAGCTGGTCCTGGACGATTCCCCAGGCACTGACCCACCAGGTCGTCCAGCGCGGCCAAGGCTGGCCGACGCACTACCCGGCGCTGCTCGGCCCGGCCATCGCCGCGATCGCGGTCACCGCCTGGACGACCGGCCGGTCCGGACTGCGCGATCTGTGGTCCCGGATAACGCGCTGGCGCGTCGCGCCGCGCTGGTGGCTGGTCGGGCTGAGCCCGCTCGCGTTCCTCGCCCTCGCCCTGGCCGGGCTGCTGGCGACCGGCCAGCGCCCGCCCCCGGCGATTTCGCGCTCTTCAGCGGAACCCCCGCCCTCGGCCTGGTCGGCGTCGCGCTGCTGATCACGTTCGTCGGCAGCCTCGGCGAGGAGACCGGCTGGCGCGGTTTCGCCCTGCCGCGCCTGCAGCGCCGGTTCAGCGCCCTGACCGCGTCGCTGATCTTGGCCCCGCTGTGGTTCCTGTGGCACCTGCCGCAATTCTTCGTCGTCGCCACCTACCGCGACTTCGGTCCAGCCTCCTACGTCGGCATGTTCCTGGGCCTCGCCGCCGGCGCGGTGGTGCTGACCTGGCTGTACAACCGTTCCGGCGGCAGCATCCTGCTGGTGGTCGTGTGGCACGGCGTGTACAACACCGTCGGCGGCACCCAGGCCGCCGAGGGCGCCCTCGCCGCGGTCATCAGCACGCTGGTCACGGTGCACGGCATTGTCCTGGTCGTGCTCGAACTGCTGGCCCGCAAGCGCGGCCGCCCCTCGATTCTCGGTCCGGCCGCCGTGGAGGCGGCATGACCGACCTCGCCGTCCGCGTCTCCGGACTGCACAAGCGCTACGGTCAGACGGCCGCCGTCGCCGACGTGTCGTTCGGCGTCCAGGCCGGCGAGATCTTCGGCTTGCTCGGACCGAACGGCTCGGGCAAAACGACCACCGTCGAATGCATCCAGGGACTGCGCCGGGCAGACGGCGGCGGCATCGACGTCTTCGGCCGCGATCCGCGCCGGGAGCCGGGCGCGGTGCGCCGGCTGGTCGGGAGCCAGCTGCAGGATTCGGCGCTGCCCGAACGGCTCAAGGTGCGGGAAGCGCTGAAACTGTTCTCCGTGCTGTCGCCGGACGGCCCGCCGTGGCAGCGGCTGCTCGCCGAATGGGGTCTCGAGTCCTGTCGGAACACTGCGTTCGGCGACCTGTCCGGCGGGCAGCGGCAGCGGCTGTTCGTGGCGCTGGCGTTGGTCAACGGCCCGCGGCTGGTCGTCCTCGACGAGATGACCACCGGGCTGGACCCGGCCGCCCGCCGCGTCGCGTGGGATCTCGTCGCCGCCGTCCGCGAGCAGGGCGCCACTGTGCTGCTCGTAACCCACTTCATGGACGAGGCGGCGCGGCTCTGCGACCGGGTCGCGGTGCTGTCCGCGGGCCGAGTCGTCTCCACCGGCACCCCAGCCGAGCTGGTGGCCGGCCAGACTCGCGGCACCGTCGTCCGGTTCAGCCGGCCACCGGCCGCCGGCCTGGGTTTTCTCCACTGCGTCGCGGGCGTTCGGGAGGTCGCGCTGGACGGCGACCGGGTGCGCGTCACCGGCGACGGAGCGCTGCTGGCGCATGTCGCGCACTCCCTCGTCGAGCACGGCATCGCACCGCCTGACCTGCGAGTAGAGCTCCCGTCCCTCGAAGACGCCTACCTGGCGCTGACCGGCGTGTCCGCCGCGGCCGGGTCCGATCCGGTTGCGAGGTGAGCGATGCGCGGCCTGCGAGAACTCTGCTGGGTGGAGCTGAAGCTGTTCTTCCGCGAGCCGTTGACCGTGCTGTTCGTGCTGATCCTGCCGGTCATCGTGCTCTACGTGCTCAACGGCGTGTTCGGCAATCGCACCAGCGCCGGGGTCTACAACGGGCTCGGCCCCATCGACTTCTACACCCCCACCTACGTCGCGCTCGTCGCGGCCACTGCCGGGGTGCTGTCGGTCTCGGTCCACCTCGCCGCCTACCGCGAGCGCGGCGTACTGCGCCGGTTCCGAGCTTCCCCGCTTCCGACGGCGGCGCTGCTGGCCGCGCACGTGTTCGTGGCTCTCCTGATGGGCGTGACCGGCGCGATCCTGATCGCGGTTCTGTCCGCCACCGGCTACGGCGGGGCCCTCCCGCACGACTGGCCCGGCACCGTCCTCGCGTTCCTGCTCGTCAGCATCGCGTTCGCCGCGCTCGGCGTCTTGCTGGGCATCCTGCTCCGGACCGCACGCGCCGCACAGGGCCTCGGCGTTCTGCTGTTCTTCGTCTTCATGATGCTCGGCGGCGCTGGACCGCCCAAGGAGGTCCTGCCCGCGACGCTCGCCCGGCTGGCCGACGCCGTCCCGCTGACCTACGCGGCCCGTGCGCTCCGCGGCCCCTGGCTCGGCCTCGGCTGGGACACCGGCGCGGTCGCCGTGATGGCCGCGCTGCTGGTGCTGACAATCGGCCTGACCGCCTGGCGGCTGAACCGGATAGAGGCATGAACAGCATCGCCGCCCGCCGCGAAACCGTCCGGGGTCCGCCTGCCCGGACGGCGGACCGCCACAGCGGCCGATCAGCGCAGAACGGACAACTTCGGGTAGCGAAACATTGCCGCGGAACGATTCTTCCGTGGCGAGGCGAAGCACAGCACGGAGGATTTCAGACCGGAAAGGCGGATCACCCCGTCGGGCGAATCCGGAGGACCGCACACTGAGGCGAGGGGCAGGAATCATGAGGAGTAACCGACGGCCGACTCTCGAAACACCGCCACGCGAGCCGCCTCCGCTGTTGCGCGTACTGATCGACATGGCCGACACGCTGGCCGACGACTACGACGCGGCGGCCAGGCTCGACTACCTGGCCGCGGCGTGCGCGACGTTGTTCAGCACCTCGGCGGCCGCCCTGATGCTGGCCGGCCGCAACGGGCTGCTCACCGCGGCTGCCGCCTCCGACGCCGGTGCCCGGCGACTCGACCTTCTGCAGCAGCACAGCGAGCACGGACCGTCGGTCGAGGCCCACCACTTGGGTGCGCCGATCCGCGTGGACGACCTGAGGCACACTGCGGCGAAGTGGCCGCTGTTCACCGCGGAAGCACTCGCCGAAGGATTCCAGTCGGTGTACGCGTTCCCGCTTCGGCTGAGAGAACACGCCGTCGGCGTGCTCACCCTGTTCGGCCGCGATACCACCACTTTGCCGCCGGAGGAACTGTACGAGGCCCGCGCCTTGACCGATATCGCCGCCATCGGAATCGTGCACGAACGCGAGATCCGCGAATGCCGGCGGCTGACCGCCCAGCTGCAGACCGCGCTCAGCACCCGAGTCGTCATCGAGCAGGCCAAGGGCCTGCTCTCGCAAGCCAGCCAGCTTTCCGTCGACGAGGCGTTCGAACTGCTGCGCGGCTACTGCCGCCGCGAACAGCAGAAAATCAGCACCATCGCGACCATGCTGGTGCGCAACGCGCTGTCGCCGGAAGAAATTCTCGGCTACAGCGCGCAGCCGTGATCGCGAGCCGCGTCCTTCCGTACCCGACGACGCAGCGCGCTGGCACAGGCTCGGCGCGACCGGGAAATGCGAGCGGCGGGGCATCGGCTGAGCTAGCCTGTCCTTTACCGCGCGTTTCCTCAGCGGCTACCGTGAACGACGCAACGTGACGGGAGCAAGCACGCCGCAGTCTGCTTCTCCGAGGTGCTGGCCGGAATGAGCGAATCGACTGTCCGCATCGGACTCGTTCTGCCGGACATCCTCGGCACCTATGGCGACGGCGGGAACGCGGTCGTACTCGCCCAGCGACTCCGCTGGCGCGGGATCCCCGCCGAGGTCACCTCGATCGACCACCGGACGCCCGTGCCGGCCTCCTTGGACGTCTACCTGCTCGGCGGCGGCGAAGACGACCCGCAGGAACTCGCGGCGAAGCACCTCCTGGCCGACGGCGGTCTGCACCGGGCGGCGGCCCGCGGCGCGACCGTGCTCGGAGTCTGCGCCGGCCTGCAACTGCTCGGCACGGACTTCACCGCTGTCGGGGGATGCCGGCACCCTGGGCTCGAGCTGCTGGACCTGACCTCGGCGCCGGCCGAACGGCGCGCGGTCGGCGAGATCGTCGTCGAACCGCCCGCGTGCGCCCGGCTCGAAACTCTCACCGGGTTCGAGAACCACCGCGGCAGCACCCGTCTCGGCCCGGGCTGCCGGCCGCTCGGGACGGTCACCGCGGGAGTCGGCAACGGCGACGGCACCGACGGGGCCGTCGCCGGCCGAATCGCCGCGACCTACTTGCACGGCCCAGTGCTGGCGCGCAACCCGGCGTTCGCGGACCTGCTGCTCGGCTGGGCACTCGGCACTCCGCTGGAACCACTGGACCTGCCAGAGGTCACGACCCTCCGGACGGAGCGCCTGCGAGCCGCGCGGGCCGCCACCTCCCGGTTCGCGGGCTGGCCATGGCGCCGGTCCGGCCGCCGCTGAGGTTCCCGACGCGCGACGTGTCCTTCTCCCCTGCGGGCCGGAGCGCGCCCGGTCGCGCCTCGTAACGAGCAGCCCAGGACGCCGACTCAAGCGGGGAAAGGCAGGGTGGCCAATGGACACCGACACCACGCTCGACGCTCTGTTCGCCAGGTGGATACGCGACGTCGAAAGCATTCCGGTGCCGCAACTCGTCTCCGTCGACATCGCCCTCGCCGCGATCGCCGTCCAGCGCGTCGTGGCCGATCCCGTCCGGAGAGCTGCTCCTGATTCGCACCGCCGCCGGCCACTCGACGAGCGGCCGGCGCTCACGGCTGGGCAGCGCCGGATTTCGACTGCTGTTCGGCGGCGCCGGTGATGTTGCGGGCCATCCCGCCGAACACGACGTCGTGGAACGGCGCGATGGCCTTCCAGTAGAGGTGCCCGGCGAATCCGTGCGGTTCGAACAGGGCGATCTGACGGTAGCGGGCACCGCCGGTCCCGTCCGGTTCGGCGATGAGGTCGAGCCAGGCCCGGCCGGGAAGCTTCATTTCCGCGCGCAGGCGCAGCCGCCGGGGGCGGTCCAGCGTCTCCACGCGCCACCAGTCGAGCGCTTCGCCCGCGTGCAGCCGGCGCGGGTCGCGGCGGCCGCGGCGCAGGCCCACTCCGCCGACGAGCCGGTCCGCCCAGCCGCGCACCGTCCAGGCCAGCGGGAACGAATACCAGCCGTGTTCGCCGCCGATGGCTTCGATGACCTGCCAGAGCGTTTCCGGGTCCGCGGCGGTGGGGTGCTCGCGCACGTCGCGATAGAGAGTGCCGCCCGACCATTCGGGGTCGGTGGGCAGCGGATCCGAGGGCGCGGCCGGCCAGGCGGCGTCCGACCAGCGGGTCGGCACGTCCGCGTCGCGGACGCGGGCGAGCGCGAGTTCGAGAGCGCGCTCGTAGTGCAGCGGTCCGTCCGGCGGCGGCGGAATCCAGGCGTCGATGCGGTCGTCGCGGCGGATCACCTCGTGCACCAGCGACTCGATGAGCGGGACCGCGATGCTGCGCGGGACCGGGGTGACGAAGTTGACCCATTGGGCCGACAGCCAGGGCGTCAGCACCGGCACCGGCAGCACGAACCGCCGGGGCAGCTGGGCCACGACGGCGTAGCGGCGCATCATCTCCAGGTAGGTCAGCACGTCGGGACCGGCGATGTCGAACGCGCCGTGCACCTCCTCCGGGAGCGTGGCGGCGCGGGTCAGGTAGTGCACGACGTCGCGGACGGCGATGGGCTGGATCCGGTTGCGCACCCAGCGCGGGGTGATCATCACCGGCAGCCGTTCGGTGAGGTAGCGCAGCATTTCGAAGCTCGCGGAGCCGGACCCGATGATCACCGCGGCTTGCAGGACGCAGGTCGGCACGCCGGAGCCGAGCAGGATCCGGCCGACTTCGGCACGGGAGGCCAGGTGGTCCGACAGCGGCTCGTCGCCGGCCGGGGTGATCCCGCCGAGGTACACCAGCCGGGACAGCCCGGCCTCGCGAGCGGCGTCCGCCACGGTGTGCGCGGCGGCCCGGTCGACCGCTACGAAATCCGGCCGGTGCAGGGCGTGCACGAGGTAGTAGGCGACTTCCTGCCCGTCCAGCGCCGCGGCGACCTCGGCCGGGTCGGTGACGTCGCCGCGCACCACCTCGACCGGACCGCGCCACGGCACGTCGGCGAGTTTGGCCGGGCTGCGCGCGACGACCCGGACCTGGTGCCCTGCCTCCAACAGGCCGGGACGAGCCTGCCGCCGATGTACCCGGTGGCGCCGAACACCACGCACCGCATGGATTCTCCTTGCTGCCGAGGGAAAAGAGGAGCCGGATGCTCAGGATCGCGGACCGTCGCCGGACAGGCCCGCCGCGGCAGCGCAGCGGTCCCAGGCTCGCCGGAGGCGGTCCGGATCGTCGTGCTGCCAGGGCAGGTAGTAGACCGGCCGCGGACGGCGGTCGTGCCAGAACCGGCCGGGCTCTGGGGCGGGTGCCGTCGCGGCGAGCCAGACCGCGGTGTCCGCGCCTTCGGCCGGAGTGCGCAGCAGCGCTCCGAGCAGCCGATGGAAGCCAGGCAGGGACTCGGCCACGCCGGGGGTGTCGGCCCAGCCTGGATGCACGGTGTGCACGCCGATCCCGTCCGCGGCGAAGCGGCGCGCGAGCACTCCGGCGAACGCGACCTGCAGACGCTTGGTGCGGGAATACGCGACTGCCCCGCGGTAGCGGCCGTCGCGGTACTCGAGGTCTTCGGGGAGCGGCTGGGTGTACATCCCGCCGGACGACATCCAGATCACCCGCGCGTCCCGGCTCGCGGCCAGCGCCGGGCGAAGCCGTTCGGTGAGCCGCAGCGGGCCGAGGACGTGCGTGGCCAAGGTCAGTTCGTGGCCCTGCGCGGTCTCCGCGCGCTCAGCGGGCAGCACCCCCGCGTTGTGCACCAGCACGTCGAGCACCGGAAAGCGGGCCGCCATGCGCGCCGCGCACCGGTCCACGTCGAGCAGGTCCGCCACGTCGCACCATTCGATGTCCACTGTGGACTCTGGCACGGCGCGCCGGATGGCTTCGCGGGTACGGAGTCCCCGCTCTTCGTTGCGCACCAGCAAAACGACCCGGGCGCCCAACGAAGCCAGCCGCTCGGCGGTGGCCTGCCCCAGCCCGGAACTGGCCCCGGTGACGACGGCTGTCCGCCCGGCCAGCGAACCGGGTGCCGGGTCGTCGGCGGGCCAAGTACGGCTGCGCAGCCGGTAGCCGAGCCTGCTGTAGCCGATCAGCACGCTGCGGTCGGCGAGGACGTCCAGCAGCTCGTCCGTGGCAGCCCGCAGATCAGTAGCCGGCACTGTCGTGACCTCCTGTCTCCGCGCGGTGCAAGATCTCCGGGGCGAGTGCCGGAGGGACCGGTCCGTATGCGTTCGCTTTGGCGGCTCGGCGACGGATACCCGGCAGCATCGTGACGATCTTGAGCAACCCGGCCGGAACGATCGGCCGTCCGGTCTCGCGGGCGGCCGCGGCACGCTTTTCGGTGCGCACTTGCGCGGCCTGAACCTGGCGGACCGCCGGTTCGCGCTCGGCTTGGACCGCGGCCAGTACGTGATCGGGCAGCGGGCCGCCGGCGCGCGCTGCCGGGGCGAGATGCCGCGCGGCGGCCACCGCGTCCTGGACCGCCATCAGGATGCCGTTGCCGCCGACCGGGGAGATGACGTGGGCCGCGTCGCCGATCAGCAGCAGCCCGGGTTTCCACCACTGCGGGACCCGGGAGATGTCCACCGACAGCAACGTGGTCTGCGCGAAGTCGGTCAGCAGCGGCACCCGGTCGGCCAGCCACGGCACCAATTCCGCCACCGTCGCGCGGATAGGCGCCACCCCGGCTTCCCGGGCGGCCGGGTATCCGCCTTTCGGCAGGCTGTAGCCGATCTGCCAGCCCGCGATGCCGGTCAGCAGCCCGACATAGTGGTCGCGGCCGAAGAACAGATCGACATCCGCGTCCGGCGGATCGGACGGGTTGCGCGGGAGACGGAACCACAGCAGGTCGGTGCTCGCGCCCAGGGATTCCGCGGTCAGCCCGGCGGCCCGGCGCACCCGGGAGAACCGCCCGTCTGCGCCGATCACGACGTCGGCGGGCAGATCGCGGCTTCCGGACTCGTCCCGGTAGCGAACCCCGCGGACCCGGCCGCCGGAATCGTGCAGCAAGCCGGTGACTTTGCAGCCGGTGCGCACCTGCGCGGCGGGCAGCCGCCGCACCTGGGCGGCGAGGAAATCGAGGAACCGGGCCTGCGGCATCAGCGCCACGAACGGGAACCGGCCGGGCAGTTTCCCGTAGTCGGCGGTGGTGATCGGCCCGGACGGCGTGTGGAACCGGAAATAGCGGGCCCGCTCGTGCGGAAGCCGCAGCAGCTCGTCGGCCAGGCCGAGCTGGTCGAGCAGCTCGAGGGTGTACGGGTGCAGCGAATCGCCCCGGAAATCGCGGTCGAAGTCCCGGTGCGATTCCAGCACGGTGACCGCCGCGCCGGCCCGCGCCAGCAGGTAGGCCAGCAGCATGCCGCCCGGACCGCCGCCGACGATCACGCACCGCGAGGGACCGCCGCTCATGCCAGGCCGATCCGCAGACGGCCGCACTGGCGCGCGTCGAGCCAAGCGGCCAGCGACCCCGAGACTATTTCGCTAGAAATTCTAGTCACTTGGCCCACTCTACACACCGGTAGGTTTTCTAGCTACCATCCGACAGGTGGCAGACGAACGGACCGGGCGCGCGATCGGCCTCGAACTGCGCCGGGTGCTGCAGGCGGGCCGGGAGATGCAGGCACAACTGGCGCACGGCCTCGGCCTGCGGGTGACCGACGTGCAGGCACTGGACCACCTGTCCTCGGTCAGCGCCCCGATCGGCACGGTGGAACTCGGCGACCGGCTGGGCATCCGCTCGGCGTCCGCGGCGGTCCTGGTGGACCGGCTGGTCGCGGCCGGGCACCTGGTCCGCGAACCCGACCCGGAGGACCGGCGGCGGGTCATCCTGACGCCGACCGCGCACGGCCGCGCCGAGGTCCGCGCTCAGCTGGCCCCGATGCTCGACGCGCTCACCGACGTCATCCGCCGGCTCGAGGACGACGAGGCCGCGACCGTGCTGCGGTTTCTCGCCGAAGCGGCGGAAACCATGCACAGCTACCACCGCGAGCCCGCACCGCGAACCGGACCTTGAGCACTGCCGCATTCAAGCCGGACATCGCTTCGGGCCCGCCGGCGCCTCAGCGCAGAGCCACCTCAGCCCACACCGTTTTCCCTCCGGCCCGGGGCCGCTGCCCCCATCGTTCCGCGATCGCGTCGATCAGGACCAACCCGCCGCCTCCTGCCCAGTACCTGTCCCGGTGCCGCGCGAAGTTCGTACTCGAGTCGGACACCTCGAGCAGAATCCGATCTCCGCGCAGCAACAGCATCAGCGCGAAAGGCGGGCAGGCGTGACGGATCGCGTTACTGGCCATTTCGTGCAGCACCAAGCGCACATCCGCCACCGTATCGGCCCGAACGCCCCGCAGATGGCGTCGGACGAACGCCGCCGCCTCGTCCCGAATTTGCCGCAAAGCCGCGAGATCCTGATTCAGCGCTAGATCCAGACGCGCCACCGGGCCCGCCGAGCCAGCCCGCGAAGCCGCCCTCGCGGGCGAGCTGGCGCGCTGCAACTCCTCCACACTCATGTCCGACCTCCTCCTCGGCCCGCGTCGCGCCCACCGCTTCGAGCGAACTCGCCGCCGGCGCTGGTCTCGGTGTGCTCAGACGCGGAGTAAGTACCCACGTGTACGCCGGTCCACACACACCGCCGCAACGCCGCACAAAAACGGAATTCCTCGCGGCCGCACGCCGCCACCGGTTTAGGCGGCGCTGTTTGGGCCCTCCCGGAGACGGGTATCCAGCACGTGACCGGCCCCGGCGCGAATCGGGCCGGAGACGCAGCGGTTAGCGCGCGAAGAAAAGAAAACGGCGCTCAATCCCTCGAAGAAACCCCGTATCGAGCGGAACTATGCGCGGTTTGTCAGTGCGCGCCGAAATCTGAGAAGAGAGAGGGCGACGAGATGAACGACACCCCGGCGCACAAGGCTGAGGAAATGAAGGGCAAGGCCAAGGAAGCGGTCGGCAACGCCACCGGCAACGAGCAGTGGCAGGGCGAGGGGAAGGCCGAGCAGGCCAAGGGCGCCCTCAAGCAGGCGGGTGACAAGATCAAGGACGCCGTGAAGGGCACGAAGGACTGATCCGCGGACATGTCGGTGGCCAGGACCTCGGTCCTGGCCACCGACATGTCCGGACCACGAGCCTTGACCTCGCTGGCCGGTAGAGTCTGGCGATGCCGGCCAACTGGCATGGCATCGAAGGAGGCGGCCGCGGTGACTGACGCCACAACGCAGCCCGAAGAAGACTGGGAAGCCGACCGGCTCGCCTTCTGCGCGGAACCGGCCAGCGACGACTGGGCCCGCAGCGAGGTGATCCTGGCCGGGCCGCTGGCGAAGCGCTTCGGCGCACTCAGCGCGGTGCTGCTGGACGCGGACTCCCTGTACGAGGCGATGGAGCGAGTAGTGTCCGCGGCGCTGCGAATCGTGCCGGAAGCGGATCTGGCCAGCATCACCCTGCGCTCGGCCGACGGCGGATTCCACACTCCGGTCGCCACCGACGAGGCCGCCGAGGAACTGGACCGGATCCAGTACCAGACCGGCGAGGGACCGTGCGTGGAGGCCGCCCGGCACGAACGGCCGGGCCACGCCCTGGCCAACGACCTCGCGAAGTCGGAAGCGTTCCCCGAATTCGGACTGCGCGCCGGACGGCTCGGGTTCGGCTCCCTCTTGGCCGCCACGCTGCTGCCGGACCGCAAATCCGACCTGCAGCCCGGCGCGATCAACCTCTACAGCCGCCGGACCGACGCCTTCGACGGTCGCGCCGTCGACGCCGCGCTCGTCCTGGCTTCCCACGCTTCGCTCGCCCTGGCCGGTTCCGCCGGACACACCGCGGCGGCGCTCAAAGCGGTCCACTTGCAGCGCGCCATCGACAGCCGGGATCTCATCGGCCAGGCCAAGGGCATCCTGATGCACCGCCGCGGGATCTCGGCCGACGCGGCGTTCGACATCCTGCGCCGCACGTCGCAGGATCTCAACGTAAAACTCGTGGAACTCGCCCAGACGCTGACCGAACGGCACCACGAACTCGACCTCTGAGCGCGCCCGCGCGCGGCCTTGGCCCCGGCTGGGCTCTTCCCCGGCACGCCGTCGCCCGCGCGACGGATAGTTTCCGGGCGAATGGGTAGCCGACGGTCAGGGTGGGGTTTTCGGCGCGCAGGAGACCCGGGCCCAGGCTCCGTCAGTCGAGACCTGCGGCTGGCGGAGCCGTTGGACCAGCATCAAGACGGTGGCCGGATCCTTGGAGGCCGGGCCGCGCCGCCGGCTGGCGACCAGACTGTCACGCAGTCGGACCAGCTTTCCGGACGGCGCGTTCCAGCAAGGCGAGCGCCCGTTCCACATCCTCGCGGTCGGCTGGATCCAGGCCGGCGAGGAGCGCTTCTTCCCGGTCGAGGTGCCCTTCCAGGACGCGGTCGATGAGCTTGCGGCCGGCCGGGGTCAGCTCGGCGTAGCTGACCCTGCGGTCGGCCGGGTGTTCGCGGCGGCGGATCAGCCCGTCGCGCGCGAGCGCGTCCAGCCGCCCGGTCAAGGCGCCGGAGGTGACCAGCGCCGAAGCGGCCAGTTCCGAAGGAGTCTTCCGGTAGGGCGGTCCGGCCCGGCGCAGGTTGCACAGAATGTCGAACGACGCTGGAGTCAGGCCGTGGGGGACCAGGAATCCACGGAGGCCGTCGGCCGCGAGATCGGCGATCCGCCGGACCCGGCCGAAGATCGCGATCGGAGAGGCGTCCAGATCCGGGCGCTGGCGCGCCCAGTCCGCGACGACCTGATCGACCGGGTCCATCGTCATCGGCTCCTTGTCCGGCAGGGTTCGGACGGAGCCTATCCGGTGTTCGCCGGCGCGTCCGTCCTAATGGGACTGTTCCGGCACGGCCGGCCGATCCGCCGCGGCGGGTTCTCCCCTGGCCGGGCCGCGACCGCGCAGCAGCACCACGGCTCCCAGCAGGGTGAGCAGCTGAGTCGCGGCGAGCAGGGCATACCCGGCGGCGAAGCCGTGATCGCCGCCCGCGGCGATAGCGATTCCCATCAAGGTGGGAAGCAGCGCGGACACGAGATTCCCGACTCCGTTGATCACGCCGTAGGCGCTGCCCACGGTGCCGGCCGGCGCGTAGTGCTGCACCAGGGTCGGGATCGCTGGTCCTTGCAGGCCCCAGAACGCGTTGGCCAGGATCAGGGTCGCCGCGGCCAGCCAGCGCGAATCGGCGAGCGTCACGGTCGTCGCGCACAGCGCCGTGCCGATGCTGCCGACCACCAGCACGAGCGGCGCCCGGCGGGCCGGCATCCGGTCGATCAGGTACCCGCCGAGGAAACCGGACCCGAGGCTGACCACGAACGGCAGCGCCGACAGCGCGCTCATCTGCGCCAGCGAGAAGTGCCGGGCCTGCAGCAAATACGACGGCAGCCAGGAAGTGCTGCCCCAGAGGTACCCGAGCGTGGCCACCTCGATCAGCAGGATCCAGCCGAGTTTGGGGGTGCGCAGCGCGGCGGTGAACCGCCGCAACGCCGGCTGCCGGACGGCGGCGCGGCGGCGCGAGGCCCGGACGAACACTGCGACCAGCGGCAGTCCGACCACGAGGTTGAGCGCTGCGAGCAGAAGGAAGGAGCCGTGCCAGCCGAAGCGCACGAGAGCGAAGGTGATCACCGGAATGCCCAGCGCCGTACCGAGGGACACGCCCATCGAACTCACCGCGTTGGGCTTTCCCCATTCGCCTTCGGCGAAATTATCCTTGACGTACATGGTTTTCAGCGAGAACAGCGGGCCTTCGCTGGCACCGAGCAGGAACCGCAGCGTCAGCAGCAGCACCGCACCGCCGGCGTACGGGGACGCGAAAGTGCACAGCGCCCAGCACAGCAGGCTGACGAGCAAACCGCGCCGCACCCCGAAAACCGCTTCGTACCAAGGCGTAATCAGCATGGCCGCGACCCCGTAGCCGGCCAGGAAGAGCGTCATCAGCGCGCCCTGCGCCGCGCGGTTGCCCGCGATCCCGAAGTGCCGCGTGAAAACGGGATCGGTGATCAGCACGGACACGTTGACCCGGTCGAGGTAGGAAATCGCCACGACCGCCAGCAGAGCCACCACGCCCAGCCACGCGGCGAGCGGCGAGCGGTGCCGGTCTTCGCTCAGCACGGTCACACCAGTTCCTTCCGGTCCGGACCACCCGCGAGGCGGGCTGGACCGCGCGGGCCCGCCGCGACGCCAGACCGGACGCCTCGGCGGGCGGGGTCGCCGGGAAGTATCTTTCTCCTAAGATGCTTGTGTCAAGCTATCTCGGCATCGCGCCGGCCGGTCCCCCAGCGCCGAGGTTCGCTGCGCCGCACCGCGGCGGTGCGGCAGACTGGAGGCATGTCCCGTCCTTCGACCACTGCGGCGAACACCGACGTCGACGCGGTCACCGAGGCAGTGCTCACCGCGTCCCGGCTCCTGGTGGCCGTGTCGGCGCGGTCGATCGCCGCGGCCGGTGACCTCGTCACCGTTCCCCAGTTCCGGCTTCTGGTCATCCTCGACTCGCGCGGCCCGATGAAACACGCCCTGCTCGCCGACCTGCTCGGCGTCACCCCGTCGACCGCCAGCCGGATGGTGGACCGGCTGGTCGGCATCGATCTGGTCGCCCGCCAGCACAGCCCGTCCTCGCGCCGGGAGATCGTCGTCGAACTGACCGACGAAGGCGCCCGCGTCGTCCGGCGGGTGACCAACCGCCGCCGCCGGGAGATCGCCGACATCGTCGCGAAAATGCCCGCGCAGGCCCGCAGCGGCCTGGTCGACGTGCTCACCGCCTTCGCCAACGCGGGCGGAGAGCCGTCCGCGTCGCTCTCCTCCGGCGACATGGTCTGGGACTGACGGTCTCGGCCGGCGGTCGGCCGCCGCCCGGGCTCAGCGGACTCCCGCGGCCGGTTTGAGCGCGGTCAGCACCGCTTGGTGGGTGACCCAGCCGGTCAGCTCGTCCTTGCCGGACAGCACCGGCAACCCTGTGCCCGGAGCATGGGTCAACGCCTCCAACGCGTCGGCGAGCGTGGCGTCGTTGGTGACCAGCGGGGGCAGTTCCGCGAGGTCGCCGACCGGGCCCTCGTGGTCGTCGGCCATCGCCTCGGCGACCGCCCGCGCGGTGACACAGCCCTGATACCGGCCCCGCTCGTCGACCACCGGCAGGATGCCGTGCCCGGAGACAGCCAGCGCGGTGGCCGCCGACGCCAGCCCCAGCCCGGCCGCCAACGGCTCCGGCAGCGGCTCCACGACCGCCGAGACCGCCGTGTCGGCCAACCGCCGCGCGGACGGATGCTTGTCCAGGTCGATGCCGCGGCGGCGGAGTTTGAGCGTGTAGATCGTGTCCCGCGACAGCACCCGGCTGGTCGCGGTCGCGATCACGATCGCCGTCAGCATCGGCAGGATCACCGTGTACTGCCCGGTCAGCTCGAACAGCACGATCACCGCCGTGATCGGGGCCCGCGCCGCCCCCGCGAACGCCGCACCCATCCCGATCAGCCCGTACACCCCCGGCGACGCCGTCAGCGACGGCAACCACGCGTGCACCACGATCCCGAACGCGGTACCCGCCATCGCGCCGATGAACAACGACGGCGCGAACACCCCGCCGGAACCGCCGATCCCGATCGTCAGGCTGGTCGCCACGATCTTCCCGGCCATCAGCACCAGCAGGAAACCCAGCACGTACTTGCCCTCGACGGCGTTCTGCAGCACCGGATAGCCCACCCCGTACATCTGCGGCAGGGCCAGCAGCAGCCCGCCCAGGAACACCCCGCCGACCGCCGGGCGCAGCCACTCCGGACCCCGCCACAGCCGGTCGCACAGATCCTCGATCCAGTACAGCACCCGGGTGAACAGCACCCCGCACGCGCCGACCAGCAGGCCCAGCACCACGAACAGCAAGTACTCCACCGGATTCCGCAGCGTGAACGGCGGCAACGCCAGGAACGCCGAGTTGCCGAACACCGCCCGCCCGACGACGCTCGCCGTCACGCTCGCCAGCACCACCGCACCGAACGACTCGGCTGCGAAATCCCGCAGGATCAGCTCCATCGCGAAGAACGGCCCGGCCAGCGGCGCATTGAACGTCGCCGCGATCCCGCCCGCCGCACCGCACGCCACCAGCACCCGCAACCGCGACTCCGGCAACCGCGCCAGCCGCCCCAGCGACGAACCCAGCGCCGACCCGATCTGCACGATCGGCCCTTCCCGCCCCACCGACCCGCCGGACCCGATCGTCAACGCCGACGCCAGCGCCTTCACCACGCTCACCTGCACCGGAATCCGCCCGCCCCGCTCCGCGACCGCGTACATCACCTCCGGCACCCCGTGCCCGCGCGCCTCCGGCGCGAACCGGTACACCAACGGCCCGTACACCAGCCCCGCCAGCACCGGAGCCAGCAACAGGAACCACGGGCCCAGCGCAGGCAGCCACGGATGCGCCACCCGGCCCGCCGCCGAATAGTCCGCCTGCCCGGAGAACAAGTGCGTGAACGTGGTGATCAGCCACCGGAACACCACCGCACCCAGCCCCGCCCCGGCACCGATCAGCACCGCGAGACCCACCAGCCCGGCCCGGCTCTCCCGCACCCACCGGCCCAGCGGCTGCCGCACCGGCACCACCAGACCGCGTTTTCCTATCCGGTTACTCGTCGCCACTGTTGTAGTATGCAACAGTTGGTGAGGGACATACTTGCGGGGTTTCTCACACCGAGCGAGCGGTGCGGGCGGCGGCCACGGCATCGAGCAGGCTCGGCACCGGCAATGCGCTGGGCATAGCTGGTCCTGCGCACCGTAACGCTTGGACCGCTCCGGCAGCGCCGCGACGACCGCCCAGGCCGCGTCCTTGCCGAAGCAGGACCGTTTGACAGATCAATTGTTGCACCCTCTCACTATTTGGGCGGTCGCCGCACGGCGTCCGGGCGCGCGGTCAAGCGCGCGCCGGTTCGAGTCGCTCATCGGGCTCCGGAGCACCGGCGAGCGCGGGGCCGCCGGTCCTGCCGAGAAACCCGTACCCGGCGCCGACCAGCAGCCCGCCGCCGACCAGGTTGCCCAGCCCGACCACCAGCAGGTTGGTCACGAACACACCGGCGGTGGCGCCGGGGACGTTCTCGAACATGCCGAGCGAAAAGACGGTCATGTTGGCGACCACATGCTCGAAGCCCGAGCCGATGAAGGCCAGCAGGCACCAGAAGATCAGCGCGAGCTTCGCGCCGTCCGATTTCGTCCGGGCCGCCATCCACACCGCGAGGCAGACCAGGAAGTTGCACAACACCCCGCGGAAGAACAGCATCGTGCCCGATTCGGCCGCTTTCGCCTTCACCGTCGCGGCCAGCAGCGCCGCCGCCGGCGCCGCGTGCCCGGGCGTCCCTCCGGTCTGCAAGATCCCGCTTTCGTGCACCAGCCACGCGAACACCGCCGACCCGGCCAGGTTCCCGACGAAGGAACCGGCAATCACCGCGAGCCCGGCACCGACCCCGCGGCGACGCGCGATCATGCCCTGGACCATCGTCATCATGTTGCCGGTGGACAGTTCCGCGCCGGCGAACACCACCGCGGTCAGCGCGATGCCGAACACCAGCCCCTGCACCAGCTTCGTCCACGGCGACTGCGCGGCGTTCAGCGGTCCGGTCACAGCGAGCAGCAGCACCACCGCGACGCCGATGTACGCCCCGGCCAGCGCCGAGCTCACCAGGTAGCGCCCGGGCCGGCGCAGATCGCGAATCTTGCCCTCGGCGGTGCTCGCCTGCACGGCCAAGGCATCGGGAAGTGGAATGGGCACGGCCGGTCCTCCGGAATCGTCGACTTCCGTGATCGGGCGATCACCCGGACAGTCGACCCGATCACCGCGATGCGCCGATCACCTCGGAGTCACCGTCGGGTATCCAGGAACGCACCGCGCGCACCCTGCCCGGTGAATCCCGCCATTCCGGACTCGACGGCCTTTTCCGATGCGTCCGTCTCTGGCCGGCCAGACCCGCCGATCGCGCGGAGGCGCCGCCGTGGCGCGGCAGCCTAGGTGCCCTCGTGTCCCGGCAACCGGATCGTTGACGCATTTCTGACGTGCGTTGACGGAATCTCTACGCGGAAGCCCGGATCTTGACGTGATCCATACGCCGCACCGGCTTGCGGCGAGGGACGCTGCGGTACGTGCCGGCACCTACGTCATGGCTCAAACGGCTGGTGCTCGGCCGGCCGTTCCGGAGCGACACCCTCGGCGAGACACTGCTGCCCAAGTGGCTCGCGCTGCCCATCTTCGCCAGCGACCCGCTGTCCTCGGTCGCCTACGCCACCCAGGAAATCCTGCTGATCCTCTCCATCGGCGGGCTCACCTACCTGGCGCTGGCGCCCTGGGTCGGGCTCGGGGTCGCGGTCCTGCTCAGCGTCGTGGTCGTCTCCTACCGGCAGGTCGTGAAGGCCTACCCGAGCGGCGGCGGCTCCTATGAGGTCGCTTCCCGCAATCTCGGCAGGCACGCCGGGCTCGTCGTGGCCGGCGCGCTGATGGTCGACTACATCATGACCGTCGCGGTGTCGGTCGCTTCCGGCGTCGACAACATCATTTCCGCCGTGCCCGGCCTCAACGGCTACCGGATCGCCCTCGACATCGGCTTCATCGTGATCCTGACCGCGATGAACCTGCGCGGCATCCGCGAATCCGGCCGCGCGTTCGCCGCACCGACCTACCTGTTCGTCGCCGCCGTGGTGGTGATGATCGTCCTCGGGTTCGCTCGTGCGCTCGCCGGGCACGCCCCGCTCGCCGAGAGCGCCGGCTACACGATCCGGCCCGAGCAAGTCGGAATGACCGGATTCGCGCTGATCTTCCTGCTGCTGCGGTCGTTCTCCTCCGGCTGCACCGCGCTCACCGGCGTCGAAGCCATCTCCAACGGCGTGCCCGCGTTCCGCAAGCCCAAGGCGCTCAACGCGGCCCGCACGATGACCGCGATGGGCATCATCGCCGTCGTCATGTTCGGCGGCATCACCGCGCTCGCGCTGATCACGAAGGTGCACATCGCCGAGAACACCTGCGACCTCGCCGGGTTCGCCGGCAACTGCGCGACCGACCCGCAGCGCACCGTGATCAGCCAGATCGGCGCCGCGGTCTTCGGCGGCGACCACGCCGTCCTGTTCTACTTCCTGCAGGCCACCACGGCGCTGATCCTCATCCTCGCCGCGAACACCGCGTTCAACGGCTTCCCGCTGCTCGCCTCGATCCTCGCCCAGGACCGCTACCTGCCTCGCCAGCTGCACACCCGGGGCGACCGGCTGGCCTTCTCCAACGGCATCATCGCGCTCGCCCTGGTCGCCGCGATCCTGATCTATGCGTTCGACGGCTCCACCACCCGGCTCATCCAGCTCTACATCCTCGGCGTGTTCACCTCCTTCACGCTCTGCCAGGCCGGCATGGTCCGGCACTGGAACCGCGAACTGGCCAGCGGCGCGGGCGCCCGGCGGGCGATCCTGCGCTCCCGCGCCATCAACGCGCTCGGCGCCACGCTCACCGCGGTCGTTCTCGTGGTCGTGCTCATCACCAAGTTCAGCCACGGCGCGTACCTGGTCGTCATCGCCATTCCCGCGCTGTACCTGATGATGCGGGCCATCCACCGGCACTACACGCACGTCCGCGACGAGCTGCGGCCCGACGAGGAAAGCGGGCTGCTGCCCAGCCGCGTCCACGCCATCGTGCTCGTGTCCACCTTGCACAAGCCCAGCCAGCGCGCGATCGCCTTCGCCCGCGCCACCCGGCCGGACACGCTGACCGCCATCACGGTGAACGTCGACGACGCCGAAACCCGGGATCTGCAACGGGAATGGGACCGGCGCGGCATGAAGATCCCGCTGAAGGTCATCGAGTCGCCCTACCGGGAGATCACCCGGCCGGTCGTCGGATACGTCAAGAATTACGCCCGCTCCAGCCCGCGCGACGTCGTGTGCGTCTACATCCCCGAATACGTCGTCGGCCGCTGGTGGGAGAACATCCTGCACAACCAGAGCTCCCTGCGGCTCAAAGGACGGCTGCTGTTCGAACCCGGCGTCATGGTCACCAGCGTGCCGTGGCAGCTGCGCTCCAGCCGCCGCCGCGACCTCCAGCGCGTCCGCCCGCTGCCCGGCGACCTCCGCCGCGGCGTCACCACCCGCCGCAGTTCCTGACCGCGCCGTCAGAACACGAAGTAGCGGAGCCACAGGTACGGCGCGGCCACCAGGACGCTGACCAGCGTGACAACCGCGCCCTTCTTGGTGAATTCCCAGAACGAGATGGGCGACCCGGCTCGGGCGGCGATGCCGAGAACGACCACGTTCGCGCTGGCCCCGACCGCGGTCATGTTGCCGCCGAAGTCGGCGCCGAGCGCCAGCGACCACCACAACGCCTCCGAATGCGCGGGGTCCGGGATGTCGTGTGTCAGGGCCAGCACGAGCGGGCTCATCGTCGCCACATAGGGAATGTTGTCGATCACACCGGACAGCAGCGCCGACACCCCGAGGATCAGGAACACCGCCAGCAGCGCGTTCCCGCCGGTGGCTTCCGCGGCGAGCCGGGCCAGCCGGTCGATGACGCCGGTTTTGACCAGCGCCCCGATCATGATGAACAGCCCGGCGAAGAACAGCAGGGTCTCCCACTCGACTCCGGCGAGGTAGTGGTTGGGCGGCGTGCCGGACAGCAGCACGAGCAGACCGGCCCCGAGCAGCGCGACCACCGACGGGTCGAGGTGCACCACGGAGTGCAGCACGAACCCGGCGAGCACCAGCAGCAGCACGAGCCCGGACTTGAGCAGCAGCTTCCGATCCCGAATCGCTTCGCGCTCGTTGAGCGCCATGACGTCGGCGACCCGCTGCGGATCCACCGCGAACGAACCCCGAAACAGCCACGGCAGCACCAGCGCCAGCACGACGAGTTCCACTGCGACGATCGGCGCGAGGTTGATCAGGAAGTCGTTGAACGCCAGCCCCGCGCGGCTGCCGATGATGATGTTCGGCGGGTCGCCGATCAGCGTCGCGGTGCCGCCGATGTTGGACGCCAGCACCTCGGAGATGAGAAACGGCGCCGGGCTGATCTCGAGCCGGTCGCACACCAGCAGCGTCACCGGGACGATGAGCAGCACCGTGGTCACGTTGTCCAGGAACGCCGACGCGACCGCGGTGATCAGCACCAGCAGGATCAGGATCCGCAGCGGCGAGCCCTTCGCGCGCTTGGCCGCCCAGACCGCGACGAACTCGAACACCCCGGTGCGGCGCAGGATCCCGACGATGATCATCATACCGAGCAGCAGGAACAGCACGTTCCAGTCGACGCCGGTGTCCTCGGAGAAGAACGCGTCGGCCGAACCGCTCACCCCGGTCGCGAGCACCAAACCCGCCCCGGCCAGCGCGGCGGTCATCTTCGGGACCTTCTCGGACGCGATCAGGACGTACGCGACCACGAACACGACGGCCGCGATCACGGTGCTCATCGCGGGCCCGCCCCGGTCAGCGGGGCGTCAGCGCCAGCTCCAACAGCCGCGACGCGGACACCACGCCGAGCAAAGTCCGGTCCCGCATGACCGCGACCAGCGGGCAGCGCAGCCGGGCCATCGTCGCGGCGACCTCGACGGTGGTGTCGTCGGCGTCCACTCGCGGCAGCTCGGCCGGTTCGGCGGGCAGCAGTTCGCGCACCGTCCGCCCGCCCAGCTTGTCCGCCGCCCGGTCGGCCATCGACTCGCTGAGCACCCCGGCCAGGGACGGATCGTCGCGCACGTACGACGGAACGAGGAACTGCACCACGTCCGAGGCGGGCAGCACCGACTGCGGGCATCCGGACGCGTCGGTCACCACCAGGCCGGGCAGCCGGTGCTCGGCCAGCAGCCGCGCGGCCGCCAGCGCGTTCGAGTCGACGTCGACGACCGGGAATTCCTCGGCCATGTCCGCTGCGCGCATCCGCCAAGGCTACGGCCATCCGGGCGGCTCCGCCGAAGCTCACGAATTCTTTCCTTTCTCTTTGCGGGTGCCGTTCTTCGGCCGGCCGGCGGGAGCATTGCCCGGCTGCTCGACGCGCAGCGGCGTCGCGACCGCCGCTGCGCTGGAAGAAGGCAGCACGATGATCACCGCCACGAGTCCGGACACCGCCTCGCCGTCCGAAGTGATCAGCGCGGCGGACTTCGTGTTCTCCGGCAGCAGACCGCCAGCGCTTCGGCAGGTCCGGCCGCCGTCTTGTCCACAGTGGCCGGCGCCGGGTGGCCGCCCGCGCAGAGCAGCGCCGCGATCGCCAGCGGCGCGACCTGAAGGATCAGCAATGCGGTTGGCGGAACCGCCCGCGCGGCGGCTCCGGAGAGTGACACGCTGATCCGCGGCACGACGCCGAGCCAGCACCATCGGACACTCTCCCGGGTCGATCGTGCGGTCCGTCGCCCGGCCGGGCACGGACAGGCCGACCAGACTTCCCGGCACTCCGGCCGTAAAGATGCCGCAAAGAACCGGCGGAGGCAACTCGGGAACCCGCCGTTCGACGAGACCCCGGACCAGGCCCGCTTGCCCGCTGCCGCGGTGCATCGGGCGCCCAACCGGCGAAGGTCCCTCTGCCCGGGGAACTCCGGCCCTCCCCCGCTCCTGCCTCGCCTGCGAGTGTCGAAGACACCACCGGACGACACGACGAGGCAGGGCGCCATGGAACGCGGACTCCCCGACGAGTACACCGTCACCACCGCGGTCGGGATGGCCGTTCGCGCGCCTTCCGTGCACAACTCCCAGCCCTGGCGGTTCGCGGTCGGGTACCGGTCCATGCATCTCTACGCGGATCCCTCGCGGCAGCTCGCGCAGACCGATCCGGACGGGCGCGACCTGCTGATCAGCTGCGGCGCCGCGCTGCATCACTTGCGGATCGCGTTCGCCGCGCTCGGCTGGCGGGCCGAGGTGCACCGGCTGCCCAACCCCGCCGAGCCCGACCATCTCGCTTCGGTGGAGCTGCATCGGCACGAGCCGACTCTCGACGAGATCGCGCTCGCCGCGGCGATTCCGCGGCGGCGGACCGACCGGCGGCGGCACAGTTCGTGGCACGTTCCGCGCGGACACCTCGAAAACATCGCCAAAGCGGTCGCCGACGAAGGCGTGGTGCTGCGCGTCGCGGAGGATGCCGAACGGTATTACCTCGCTGCCGCGATCGAAGAAGCGTCGCGGCGGCACCTGCAGGATCCCGCGTACCGGATCGAACTGGCCGCCTGGAGCGGGCGGCACACGTCGCCCGACGGAGTTCCCGCGCGCAACGCGCCGGTGCCGGACAGCACGCCTGGCGCGGTGCCCGGACGTCCGTTCGCCGACCCGCAACTGCCGGAAGCCGAAGGCGCGGCCGGCGAGGAAGACGAGACCGTGCTGCTCGTGCTGAGCACCGCGTCCGACGACCGGATGTCCCGGCTCCGCGCCGGGGAAGCCACGAGTGCGGCGCTGCTCACCGCGACCCAGTTCGGTCTCGCCACCTGCCCGTTGACCGAAGCGCTCGAACTGCCCGATGTCCGGCGCACTGTCGAAGAGAAGGTCGCGGCGGGCAGCTTCCCGCAGATGGTGCTGCGCATCGGCTGGGCGCCGGCCAACGCCGACCCGCTGCCCGCGACACCCCGGCGCGAGGTCGCCGAGGTGCTCGAGCCGCTCGACGCTGATCAGCTGTCCTGACCTGAGGAGGACGCCATGCCCTATTGGCACTACGGAGACGAGGCCGGCTGGGTCGGCCCGGTGGTGATGATCGTCGGAGCGGTCCTGATCCTGGCCGCGCTCGGGGTGGTGATCGCGCTCCTCGTCCGCCGGCAGGCCGCCGCGCCGGGCCCGGGACGAGGGCCGGCGCCGGGTCACGGGCCGGGCCCGGGACCGGACGAAGCCATGACGATCCTGCGCCAGCGGTTCGCCCGCGGCGAGATCGACCAGGAGGAGTACGACCGCCGCCGCGAAGCGCTCCGGCATTGACGGGGAGGACTGCGATGCGCCGCATTCCCGCCGCGCTCGCCGCGGCAGGGCTGTTGATCCTCGCCGGGTGCAGCCAGAACGGCGGCGGAACGGCCGCACCGACCACCGCTCCCAGCGCCGCGCCCCCGGCGACGACCAGCACCGCGCCGACGACGTCGGCCGGACCGCCGGCCAGCACTACCGCACCGCCCAGCTCCACCGCGCCGCCGGGCACCACCAGCCCCGCCCCGACCTCGACGCCGGGCACGCCCGGCTGTCCCGCGCCCGGATGGGGCACCGGAGCGAAGGAAGCCGCCGGTTCGACCACCGACGCGCTCTACCTGGTCCGCATCGGCCGGCACGACTGCTACGACCGCGTGGTCTTCTCGATCAACGGGCCGGCCTCGACCGGTTATTCGGTCAGCTACGTCCCGCTGGTGACCGCGGACGCTTCGGGCAAACCGCTTCCGGTCGCCGGCGGCGCGGTGCTGCAGGTCGTCGTCCGGGCGCCCGAACAAGGCGCCGACACCAGCGGGCACCAGCCCGGCCGGATCCTCGCCGCCACCGGCGACTATTTCTACCCGTCCGCTCAGCTGGCCAGCTGGCCCTCCCTGCGCGCGGTGCGTTTCGCCGGATTCTTCGAGGGACAGTGCACCTTCGCTGTCGGCACCCGCGCGAAACTCCCGTTCCGGGTGTTCACGTTGCTCGACCGCGTGAACCAGGTCCGGCTGGTCGTGCTCGACATCGCCCACTGAACCGGAGGAGCCCGCCATGGACCGGCTCAGCCCCCTGGACGCGGCATTCCTGGCGATCGAAGACGAGGACCCACAGGTCTCGCTGGCGATCGCCTCGGTTGCCGTCCTGTCCGGACCGGTGCCTTCGCCCGAGCAGTTCGCCGCCGCGGTGGAGGCCGGGCTGCCCCGGGTGCCGCGGTACCGGCAGAAAGTCCGGCGCGTGCCGCTCGACCTCGGCGCGCCGGTCTGGGTCGACGACGACTCGTTCGAGCTGGATCAGCATCTCCGGCGGCTGTCGGTGCCCGAACCGCACGACGAAGCCGCCCTGTGCGAACTGGTCGCCTTGCTGATGTCCGAACGGCTCGACCGGGACCGGCCGCTCTGGCAGTTCTGGGTGCTGGAAGGACTTTCCGGCGGGCGGTGGGCGATGCTCGCCAAGGTGCACCACTGCCTGGCCGACGGCATTTCCGCCAACGGGCTGCAGCAGCTGCTGTTCGCCGAGTCCGCATCCGTGCCCGAGGAGGACCCGCATCCCGACCCCGGTGCCCTCCGCGTTCTGGCGTCTTCCCTCGGCGACCTGGTCACCGGGCCGTTCGCCCAGGCCGGAGCCCTCGCCGGAAGCCTGCTGCATCCCCGTGTGCTCGCCCGGCGCACCACTGACGTCGCACACGGGTTCGCCACGCTCGCCCAAGCTCTCCTGCCGGTGAGCCCCTCTTCGCTCGGCGGGCCGATCGGCAGCACTCGCGGATACGCGATCGCGCAGGCGAAACTGTCCGACGTGGCCGCCGTCGCGAACGCCTTCGGCACCACCGGCAACGACGTGCTGCTCGCCGCGATCACCGGCGGGCTGCGCGAAGTCCTCCTGCGCGGCGGCGAAGAACCCGCTTCCGACAGCGTCCGGAGCCTGGTGCCGGTTTCCGTCCGGCTGCCCGGCGACGGAACGGTCGACAACGAAGTGTCGCTGCTGCTCCCGCTGCTCCCGGTCGACCTGCCCGATCCGGTCCAGCGGCTGGTTCGCGTGCACCGGCGGCTCTTGGCGCACAAGGAAGGCAAGGAATCCACCGCCGGCGCGTTCGTGACCGCGGCTGCCGCCCGCGGCCCGTTCGCGCCTGCCGCCTGGGCGGTGCGCGCGGCGCTGCGGCTCCCCCAGCACAACGTGGTCACCGTGACCACGAACGTGCCCGGCCCGGCCGAAACCCTGACGGTGGCCGGATGCCGGGTGCTCGCGCTCTACCCGTACGTCCCGATCGCGCTGCGCCTGCGAACCGGGATCGCGATGCTGACCTACCGCGGCCGGGTCTTCTTCGGCGTGACCGCCGACCGTGCGACGGTGCCCGATCCGCGGGTGCTGGCGGACACGATCGTCTCCGACCTCGCCGCGCTCAAGGCCGCGGCGGTCTCCTCCTCGAGGGCCCGGACCAATTCTCCCGGGTCGGGCAACAGCCGGCGGTCGGTGCCGAAGCCGAAGCGAACCTGACCGGCGTAGCTGAACACGCAGACGGTGATCGCCTGGCGTCCCGAGCACGGTGCCCAGCCGACGATTCCGTCCACCCGGGCGCCCGCCAGTGTCATCGGCGTGCGCGGCCCGGGCACGTTCGTCAGCACCCCGACCGCCTTCGCGGACAGGAAATCGCTCAACCACACCGCGAGCGGATCCGGGGTGCGGGCCACCGCGTACTGCAGCCCGTAGTTCACCACCGGCTCGTAGGAGTCCCGGATCCGGGCGACCCGGCGGTGCGTTTCGGCGAGCCGTTCGGCGAACGTGCGGGAACCCCGCGGCAGCCGCGCGAAGACCAGTGCGAAGTGGTTGCCCAGTTCCTCTGGCAGCTCCTCGTCGAACGCGGTGAGGCTCACCGGGACGAACCACGGCAGGTCGGCGGGGACGCGAGCGGCCGGGTTGCGGGCCAGGTACCGGTCGAACGCGCCCGCCACCAGCGCGGTGCACACGTCGTTCACCGTCGTTCCGGTGGCGTGCCCGAGTCCGGCCAGGTCGGCGAGCGGCACCGGATCGCCCCAGGCCGCCGTTTTTTCCGCGCCCGGCTGCCCGGACCACGCGGGCGCCGCGGCCGGAGCCAGCACGAGGTCGGTCAACCCGGCGGCGCTGTGCCGCAGCGAAGTCACCGCGGCGGCCACCTGCTCGACCGCCTGCCGGGGGCCGCCGCTGAGCAGGCCGGCCGCGATGCCGGCCGCGGCGGCGGCGACTCCGGTCACGGTGGCCGCCGCGTACGCGGGTACGGCGACCAGGGTTTCGGCGATCGGGCCGATCCGGGCGGCACGGTCCTGCAGTGCCGCGCTCGCGTCGTCGACCGAGCGGACGACCGACGCACCGGCGCGCGCCACCGGATGAGCCACCGGCGGGTGATGCGGCGCGGCGCCGCCGACGTGCGCGGGCAGCCCCGGTCCGGCCGGGTCCGGGTCGAGCAGGCTGAACAGCACCTGCGTCAACCGGATCCCGTCGGCGATCGCGTGGTGCGTGCGGACGACGACAGCGCTCCCCCGCCGGTAGCCCTGCAGCAGGTCGATCGTCCACAGTGGATGATCCGGGTCGAACGGGCCGCTGCGCCGGGCGGCCGCGAACTCCTCGAGCTGCGCCTGCGTTCCCGGCTGCGGGAGCGAGTGGACCAGCAGGTGCCGGTCGAGGTCGAAGTCGGGGTCGGTCTCCCAGCGGCCGCCGACCGGCCGCTGCAGGTACACCGGGTAGCGGGCGAGCAGCCGGTCGGCCACGAGCGAACGCAACCGGCCGGGCTCGATCGGTTCGGCGGTCCAGAGCACCGAGGTGACCACCATCCGGTTGTGCGGCCGGTCGAGGCGCAGCCACAGCGCGTCCTGCGCGGCGATCCGCCGCGAATCGGTCGGGCTCACGGTTCGGACCCGCCTTGGTCGAGACGGAACGGTGGATAGGCATCGGTCAGCAGCGAGGCGTACGCGGCGACGCGCAGCGCCCAGCGGTCCATGCCGACCACGAAATCGAAGATCGGACGGGGATAGGACCCGGTGAACAGCACCACGACCGCGGCGATCAGCACCAGGACGCCGATCAGTCCGCCGTCCCACTCCGCGTTCGTGTGCACGACCGTGCCGCCGCCTCCGACGAACAAGGCCACCACGAACAGGTGCGGCAGGACGAGCAACCACCACTTCACCAGCACCAGGCCCCGGGAAAGGCGTTCCGGATATGCGACTTCCAGCCGCGCCGGATAGTCCGGCACCGCGGACAGGGCGAACGGCGGGTAGCGGTCGGTGGAGAGCGCGGCGTAGCCGTAGCAGTGCACCCGCCAGCTCCAGCGGAGCACGCCGACGGTGAACTCGAACAGCGGGCGCGGGTACCGGCCGGTCACCAGGATCGCGACGAGCGCGCACAGGCCGACCAGCGGATAGACCAGCCACAGCAGCGCGAGCACGAACCAGTGCGGCACCAGCAGCAGCCACTTCACCAGCCACAGCCAGCGCGAGAGCGGCTCGTCGAGATCGGCTTCCACGCGAACCGGGTACGGCGCGTCCGGGATCTCCATCGCGGCCCCCTTTCAGCCTGCTCACCGTCGCCGGGCCGACCGGTCCCGGCACAGGGCAGGAAGTCCTTTCGTGCGGTGACGAAATCGGCGCCGGAACGCACCGGTTGCTTCTGGCGCGAACAGCCGCGGCGGGCCGACGCTGAACCCCACCGAACTCCGGAGAGACGCTATGACCACTCAGGAAACCCGCGACCTGCTCGGCGATCGCTTCCTCCCGAACCCGCATTTCACGCTGGTCCGCCACGCGATCGTCGACGCGCCGGTAGAACCGACCTACGCCGCGGCCCGCGCGATCGACCTGACCGAGATCCACAGCGGCCTCGCGACCGCGGCGGGCCGGCTGCGCGAGCTGCCCGCCCGGTGGCGCGGCCGCCGGGCCGGGCCGATGCGCCGGCCGACCCGGCTGACCATCGACGACCTCGACGCCGGAACCGAATGGGCACTGCTCGGCGAGCACCCGGGCAGCGAGTTCGCGATCGGCGTGGCCGGCAAGTTCTGGCGGCCGGTGATCGTCTGGCGCCGCGTCGAGCCCGCCGAGTTCGAGGCGTTTTCCGAACCCGGGTACGGGAAACTCGTGATGACTTTCGGCGTGCGGCCCTACGGCGCGCACCGCAGCCTGCTGACGATCGACACCCGGGTGCAGCTGACCGATCCGCCGAGCTGGCTGAAGTTCCGCCGCTACTGGCGGGTCGCGTCGCCGTTCGCGCTGGCGGTCCACACCGCGCTGCTGCGCACGATCGCCGACGAGGCGCGGGAACGGGCGCTCGCCGCCTACCAGCGCGACGACGACTGACCGGCGGCTCAGCCGGAGTAGAGCGCGGCCACCTCGTCGGAGTACTTCTCCAGCACCCGGGACCGGCGGACCTTCAGCGTCGGCGTGAGCTCGTCGCCGACGCTGAACTCCGTCCCGAGCACACGGAACCGTTTGATGGCTTCGGCCTGCGACACCGTGGCGTTCACCTCGTCGATCGCCTGCTGCAGCAGCGTATGCAGCTCGGCGTCGTCGCGCAGATCCGCCACCGTGGCGCCGGCGGGCTTCGCGCGGTCGAGTTTCCATCCGTCGAACGCTTCCCGGTCCAGCGCGAACAGCGCGCCGACGAACGGGAGCCGGTCACCGGTGACCACGCACTGGTCGATCAGCCAGTGCGCGCGCAGCGAATCCTCGAAGTAGGCCGCGGCGATGTTCTTGCCGCCCGCGGTCACCAGCAGGTCCTTCTTGCGGCCGGAGACGGTGAGATAGCCGTCCGCGAGCGAACCGAGATCGCCGGTGCGGAACCAGCCGCCGGGAGCGGACGCCTCGGCGGTCGACGCCTCGTCGTGCCAGTATCCGGCGTACACCATCGGGCCGCGCACCAGGATCTCGCCGTCCGCGGCGATCTGGAGCACCGCGCCGGGAAGCGGCTGGCCGACTGTGCCGACCCGTTGTGCGGCCGGGAGGTTCAGCGTGACGCCAGCGGTGGTTTCGGTCAGCCCGTAGCCTTCCAGGATCCGGATCCCCGCACCGCGGAGGAAATGCGCGAGGTGAGGCGACAGCGGGGCTCCGCCGCTCACCGCGTACTCCACTCGCCCGCCGAGCGCCGCCCGCAGCCGCCGGTAGACGACGAGGTCGAACAGCGAGCGGCGCAGGGACAGCAAGCGCCCCGGCGATGCCGCTTCGCTCCATTCGACCGCGGTCCGCTCGGCCGCGCGGAAGATCCGGCCGCCGAGACCGTGCCCGGCTTGCCGTTCGGCGGTGTCGTGAAGTTTCTCGAACACGCGCGGGACCGCGACCATCGCGCTCGGGCGGAACTCGCGCAGCACCTCGGGCAGCCGGCCCAGGTCGCCGAGATGGCCGGTCCGGGCGCCGGCGCGCACCGCGGAGAGCTGGACCACCCGGGTGAGGATGTGTGCCAGCGGCAGGAACAGCAGGACCGAGCTGTCCGGCGTCAGCACCTGGTCCCGGATCCCGGGCGCGGCCAGGACCGCGCCGACTTCGGCGAGCAGGTTCCGGTGGGTGAGCACGCAGCCCTTGGGCCGGCCGGTGGTGCCCGAGGTGTACACGATCGTCGCCGGGTCGTCCACGCCCGCACCGCGCCGGTCCGGCTGGGCGCCGTTCCCGAGCGCCGCCAGCTGGTCGAGGTCCGGGCCGTCCGTCCGCCACACCTGCCGCGCCCCGGCTTCGACCGCCGTCTGCGCGCACTTCTCCCCTCCGGCGAACACGGCCACCGCGCCGGAGTCGCGGATGATCCACTCGGCCTGCACCGCCGAGGACGTCTCGTAGATCGGGACGGTAACGCCGCCCGCGGTCCAGATCGCGTAGTCGCAGCGGACCCATTCATAGCTCGTCGCCGACATGATCGCGACCCGGTCGCCCGGTTCGACCCCGGCCGCGACGAGGCCGCTCGCGAGAGCGCGCACCTCCGCGGCGAACTCGCCGGCGGTCACGTCTCGCCAGCCGGCCGGGGTTTCCCGGGCGAACAGCGGATGTCCGGGTTCTCGTGCCGCCCAGTCGGCGAGGTCGTCGGCGATCACGGCGTCGTCCGCGACGACGGGGCCGGACGGGCCGGCGTACTGGACCGGGTTCATGCCCGGCTCGCCCGCCTGCGCAGGCGGAGCCCGGCGGCCCATTCGCGCGCCCGCTCCGTTTCCCCGGCAACCAGTTTCGTCTCCGTGCCGTCGCCCTCGACCAGGAAGCTCTCCGCCGGTGCGGCCGGCGCGTGGCCGAGCCCGCTCAGGATCTTCTGCGCGCTCCGGGCGGCGGACCCGGTCAGCCACCGAGGTTTCCCGATCCGGGTGTCGAAGACCGCGGTGTCCAGAGCCGGGGGCAGGACGGTGAACCCGCCCAGCCATTCCCGCACTCCCGGCTCGCCGGTGCGGGTGCTGCCGCTGCCCTGGTCGGCCGCGGCTTTCCGGGTGGACGGCCGGCTCAGCCCGTGCACGTGCGTGGGCGCGCCCACCACGAGCAGGTCGTAACCGGCGAGATCCCGCGGTGCGTGATCGACCGGCAGGATCTCGTCGGTGCCGAGTCCTTCGCCGATCGCACGGGCGATTTCCTCGGTGTTGCCGAACATCGACTCGTACACGACTAACGCTCGCATATGCGGGCTCCTTTCTCCATTGCGCCACCGGACCGGACGGTGCGGCCGGTGCGCGCTGCCTCATCGCGCCAGCGCGGGCACCCGCCGGATCGGCAGGCCTGCCGCCACCTCCGCCGCCAACGCGGTCACTGCCGCCGACTGCCGCGCCCGCACCGGCACCGCTGCGCGGAGACGGCGAGCCGAGGACGGCAGCCAAGCCAGGTCCGATTCGAGCCGCCGCCGGGCGCGGGCGAGGTCGAAGCGGCCGATCCGGCGTCCCGACAGCATCGCCGGGAGCAGCAGTGCCTCGCCGCCCGGACGGGCCTCGTCGGCCAACGCCAGCAGGTCCGGCCCGCCCGCGGGATCCCGCCAGACCTGTTTCGCGCCGGGCAGCGTCCGTTTCCCCGCGGACAGCTTCATCACCGGCCGGCCGTCGTACTCGACGAGCTTGTACGCGCTGTCCAGGGAAGGCGCGTCGGCGGAAACGCCCACTGCGGTACCCAGCCCGTACGCGTCGATCGGCGCGCCCGCCGCGGTCAGCCGTTCCAGTTCGTACTCGTCCAGGCCGCCGCTCGCCATCACCCGGGCCGCCGACAGACCGGCGTCGTCCAGCATCCGGCGCGCGAGGCGGGACTGCTCCAGCAGATCGCCCGAGTCCAGCCGGACGGCCATTCGCGCGGCCGGCAAGTCCAGTTCCCGCACCACGTCGATCGCATGCGCGATGCCGGTCGCCGTGTCGACGGTGTCGACCAGGAACACCGGCGCGGCCGGGAAATCCTCGGCGAACGCGCGGAAAGCCTCGTACTCGCTGGGGAACGCCTGCACGTACGAATGCGCCATCGTCCCGGCCGGGCGCAAGCCGTGCCGGGCAGCTCCCTCGACGTTGCTGGTGCCGGCGAAACCGGCCAGCGCCGTCAACCGGGCCGCGGCCAGTGCGGCGGCCGAACCGTGTGTGCGGCGCGCGGAAAAGTCGATGAGCTCGGCGTCCGGCGCGGCGAGCCGGCAGCGCGCCGCCTTGGTGGCGACGGCGGTGGCGAACGTGACCGTGTTCAGCAGCAGGGTCTCCACCAGCTGCGCCTCCGGCAGCGGTGCGGTGACCTCCAGCAGCGGTTCCCCCGCGAACACTGTCCGGCCTTCCGGGACGGCGCGCACGTCGCCGGTGAACCGCAACCGGGACAACGCTTCCACGTCGGTCGCCGGCAGCCGGAGCACCTCGCTCGCATACGCCAGTTCCTCGGGCTCGAACCGGTAGCAGTGCAGCAGGTCGAGCGCCTCGTCCAGCCCGGCGGCGACCAGGAATCCCCGGTGCCGCGGCAGGTTCCGGGCGAACAGGCTGAAGGTGGCCGGGCCGGTCATCCCCCGGCGCAGATAGCTCACCGCCATCCTGATCTCGTACAGATCCGTGCGCAGCCCGTTCATCGCGGTCCCTTCCGGCTCGGCCGTGGCCCAGTGTGCGGGCGGGCCGCCGGACTGCAAGAGGGCCGCACGTCCCTCGCGCGGGCGACGATGGTCCCCGGTCCGCCCTCGGTCCCGGGCGCCGGGGTCTTTGGCCTCTTCTCGCTGCCCGGCCCGGGCGCGTTGCCTGGAAGAACGCTGAAGAAAGGTGCCCGCCATGCAGACCGTGGACGTCGGCGAACTGGCCGTGTCGGCGTATCGCCCGGTCGCGCCGGACTGGATTCTCGACGCGCTCGCCGCGGTCGGCGACCGGCTGCGCGGCGCGCGGGTGCTGCACCTCAGCGCGACCCCGTACGGCGGCGGCGTGTCGGAACTGCTCCGCTCGGCGATCCCGCTCTACCGCGATCTCGGCGTGCACGCGACGTGGAAGATCATCAACGGCGGACCGGAGTTCTTCGCCGTCACCAAGAAGATCCACAACGCTCTGCAGGGCGCGTCCGAGCCGCTCACGCCGGCCGAACGCGCGGTGTACGAAGAGACCGCGCGCCGCAACGCGGCGGATTTCGCCGCCGAGCGCGGGTTCGCCGACTGGGACTTCGTCTTCGTGCACGACCCGCAGCCCGCCGCCATACAGTCCTTTGTGGACGGAATGGCGGCGCATTGGGTGTGGCGCTGCCACATCGACACCTCGCAGCCTCAGCCGGAAACCTGGGACTACATCGGCAAGTTCGTCGACGGCTACGACGCGACGGTCTTCACCCTCGCCGATTTCGTCCCACCCTCGCTGTCCGCCGACCGGGTCGACGTCATCCCGCCCGCGATCGACCCGCTGAGCCCGAAAAACCTGTCCCTCGACGACCGCACCGCGCACGCCGTGCTCAACTGGATCGGCATCGACCCGGCGCTTCCGCTGATCACCCAGGTGTCCCGGTTCGACCCGTGGAAGGACCCGCTCGGGGTGATCGACGCCTACCGGCTGGTGCGCGACGAAGTCCCCGGCCTGCAGCTCGCTCTGGTCGGATCGATGGCGCTGGACGACCCGGAGGCATGGGACGTCTATCGCATGATCAGCGACGCGACGCGGCACGACCCCGGCGTGCACGTATTCACCAACTTCACCGGCGTCGGCAATGTCGAGGTCAACGCCTTCCAGCGGACGTCGGCGGTGATGGTGCAGAAGTCGATCCGCGAGGGGTTCGGCCTCGTGGTGTCCGAGGCGCTCTGGAAGAAAACGCCGGTGGTCGCCGGGCGAGCGGGCGGGATCCCGCTGCAGGTCGCCGACGGCGCGGGCGGGGTGCTCGTCGATTCGGTCGAGGAATGCGCCCGCGAACTGGGCGCACTGCTCGCCGACAGCGCACGTGCCGCCGCGCTGGGCACCGCCGGGCACCAGCGCGTGAAGCGGCACTTCCTGATCCCGCGGCTGGTTCTCGACGAGCTCTCGCTGCTCGACGGTCTCGCGCACGGCGACCGGCCCGGCTCGCTGATGACCCGCACCGGCGACCGCGATCCGGTCTGCGGCCTTTACCTGGTGCCGGGCGACGAATCGTTCTCGCTGCTCCGCGACGGCGTCCGGCACCGGTTCTGCTCGGCCGGCTGCCGGGACACGTTCGCCACCCGGAAAGGACGGCCATGACGACCCGCACCTGGCACGGCGGCCAGCTCCGCTGGAATTCCGAGACCCGAGCCTGGTCGGTGCTCGCGACCGGCCGCCGGGACCGCCCGCACGTCGGCCGCGCCGGCTGCCCGTTCTGCCCCGGTCCCGGCGAGGACACCCCGCCGGAGACCTGGCGGCTCTCCGGCGGCGACGGCTGGCTCGTGCGCACCGTGCCGAACCGGTACGCGTTGTCCGACCGGCACGAGATCGTCATCGAATCCCCGCGGCACGACTGGGACATCCCGACCGGGACGATCGCCGAGACGGCCGCGGTGCTGTCCGCGTGGCAGCTGCGGCACCGCACCCTGCGCAAGGGCGCGGCCCAGGTAGCGGTCTTCCGCAACCACGGCTCCGCCGCGGGCATCTCGCTGGCGCACCCGCATTCGCAGATCGCCGGGCTGCCGGTGCTCGCCGAGCACGCCCGCCGCGACCTCGAAACCGCGCGCGAGCACCACGCCGCGACCGGCCGCCGGTTCGCCGACGACGTGCTCGCGGCCGAACTGGCCGCCGGGAGCCGGATCGTGTTCGCGGACGAGCAGATCGTCGCGTTCAGCCCGTTCGCCGCGGTCGCCGATTACGAAGTGTCCTTCCTGCCGCGCCGGCCGGCCGCCGACTTCGCCGCCGCGCCCCCCGAGACGATCGAGGCGCTCGCGCACTGCCTGCGCGTGGTACTGGCCGCGCTGCAGACCGAACTCGGCGACCCCGCGTACAACCTGGTCCTGCGCACCGCGCCCACCGGTTACGAGGACGCCCCCTTCACCGCGTGGTCGCTGCAGCTGGTGCCCCGGCTGGGCATCGCCGCAGGACTCGAACTCGCCACCGGCATCCCGGTCGTCACCGTCGCGCCCGAAACCGCCGCGGCCCGGCTGCGCGCCCGGGTCTCTCCGACGATCGCGTCCTGACTACCGAAGACCGAAGGAGGAACGGCAGATGAAGGCACACCGGTTCATCGTGGTCGGGGTCGACGGTTCGAGCGCCAGCATCGGCGCCCTGATCTGGGCAGCCGAAGCCGCGTCGGCGAGCGGCGCGGAGCTGCACGTGGTCTCCGCGTGGCTGCACGATCCGCTGCTCGACGACCTCTCGATCGGCCGGACCGTGGACGAAGCCAGGAAGGCGCATCTCGCCGAACTGGACGCGTTCATCGCGCAAGTCGTCAAGAACGTGCCGGTCGCCTCGGTACGCTCGGCGGTGCCCGAAGGCGACGCCGCCGGGGCGCTGATCGACCAGTCGCGCAATGCCGCGCTCCTCGTCGTCGGCAGCCACGGCAAGGGCATGGTGCGGGAGGCGCTCACCGGGTCGGTCGGCAAAGCCTGCCTGCGCCGGGCGTCCTGCCCGGTCACCGTGATCCCGCCGCGCGCGCTCGCCCCGGAAAGCAGGCTGGGCCGCAAGATCGCCGCAATCACCGGCGGCTGAGACCGTCCGAGAAAGGAACTCCTGCCATGACTGTCTGGATTATCGTCGGGGCGGTGGTGCTCGTCGCGCTGCTGGCGCTGTCGATCCGAGTGGTGAAACAGTACGAGAAGGGCGTCCTTTTCCGGCTGGGCCGGGTGATCGGCGTCCGGGAACCGGGGCTGCGGTTCATCGTCCCGGTGATCGACCAGCTGCGCCGGGTGTCGCTGCGGGTGGTGACGATGCCGATCCAGTCGCAGGGGATCATCACCCGCGACAACGTGAGCGTCGACGTTTCCGCGGTCGCCTACTTCCGGGTCGTCGACGCGGTCAAATCGGTGGTGGCGATCGAGAACGTGCGCGCGGCCATCGACCAGATCGCGCAGACCACGCTCCGCAAGGTCGTCGGGCAGCACACGCTGGACGAGACGCTCGCCGAGACGGACAAGATCAACTCCGACATCCGGCAGATCCTCGACCTGGTCACGACCGAGTGGGGCATCGACGTGACACTGGTGGAGCTGAAGGACATCCAGCTGCCGGAGTCGATGAAGCGGGCCATGGCGAAGCAGGCCGAGGCGGAGCGGGAGAAGCGCGCGAAGATCATCAACGCCGAAGGCGAGGCGCAGGCGGCCGCGGCGCTCGGCACCGCGTCGGACACCATGATGGCGCACCCGCTGGCCCTGCAGCTGCGCAATCTGCAGAGCCTGGTGGAGATCGGCGTGGACCACAACAGCACGGTCATCTTCCCGGCGCCGCTGATGAGCACGATCGGCGAGCTGGGCTCGTTCCTGTCGCGGGAGGCTGCGGCAGCCGTTCCGCACCGCGACGGCGCCGGGCCGAACGACCTGGGCGCCGCCCGGAACGGCCCGCAGCCATCGGTCCCGGCCCAGCCAACGGTCCCGGCGCAGCCGTCGGCCCCGGTGCAGCCGTCGATTTCGCCGCAGCGGGCCGGATAGCGACCGGGACGGGCTGGCCGATGCAGAGCACCGAAGACCGGCTGCGCCGGGGATTGCGCGGCTACCTCACCGCGGTCAGCGCCGCTCTCGGCACTGGCGCGGAATCGTTCGCAGTCGACTTCGGCCCGCCCAAGGCCGCCTGCCTCGTCCTCGACATCCAGCTGGCCGGCTGTCCCGGCCGCGAAACCGCGTTGTTGTGGGACGAAAGGCACGGCTGGTCGTTCGCGATCGAAAGCCCGGACGGCGACGGCCAGCGCGTCCTGGCCTACCTGGGCGGCGATCTGGTGCCGGCGCCGGCCCGGCTGCGCGCGTTCGTCCGCGCGGTCCGCGGCCGGACCGGCGGGCCAGCCGCCGCCCCGCCGCGGCTGCGCGACCGCCGGGTCTCCTGTCTCGCCCACTACGAAGACGGGCGCGCCCGGCAGACCCGACCGCCGGATTACCGAAAGTGGTAGCGAGACGGCGCCTCCAACGGACACAACACCTCCGCCACCTCAGCCCGGACCAGCCGGTCCCCCGGCGGCTCGCCGGCTTCCGGCCACCCCACCCACAACACCGCCTGCGGCACCCGCCCGGCCGTGACCCGGTCCGTCAGCAGCTCCCGGGCCTGTCGCGCCACTGTCACCGAGCTGCCGGACGCCAGCCCGTACGCGGTCGCTTTCAGCAGCACCGCGCTCAGCGCCTCCCCGGCCCGGAGCCAAGCCAGCTGGTCGTCCTCGGCAGTGCTCAGCACCAACGTCGCCACCTCACCGCCGCGCCTCGCCGGCGGCCGTTTCGCGAGGCCCCCGCCTCCGACCAGGACCCGCTCCCGCGTGCGGTGCCGCGCGGTGAGGCCGAGCCGGGGCAACAAGCGCGCCCGTACCTCCCGATCAGTCACCTCGTGCAGGAGCGTGCCCGCCCCCGCCGCGGCCTGTGCCATGCCGAGCAGGACACTGGGCGGCACCGGCCAGCCGCGCCGCGGCCGCCAGTCGTCTCGCCGGACCAGGATGGCGGCGGCCAGCGCGAGCTCTTCGCCCGAAGGCTGGCCCGGGCGCGGGGTCACCGCCGCCAGATGACCGGGCTCGCCCGCCTGCGGGAGCCGAGCGACCGAGGTCGCCCAGCCCGACCCGGCGAGCCGGGCCCGGAAGTGGTGCAGCGCGGCGCCGCCGCTGAGCACCGGAGCGCGGTCGTCCGGGATTCCGGTCCGTCCGGCGTAGAGGTGCAGCGCGGAGTGCCCGATCCGCCACTGCGCGGGCGGGAGCCCGTCTGCCGCGGGGGCGCGCAGCGCCGCGGCCACCGCCGCCTCGACGGTGGCCTGGTCGGGAATCCGCTGGTTCGCCATCATCCGTCCCGATCGGCTCGGTCGCGGCTCCGCCGCCCGGAGCCGGATACCCAGAATGCGCCCGCGCCCGGTCATCCGGAAGGGGACAAAGTCCTTGCGGCCGTGCGGTTCGGGTCCTTCTGCCCTGTCCCGGCCCCGGGGCCGGGACCGAAGGTGGAGATCTCGACACGGCAGGAGGGCCCGATGACCGCACACCCCGATCCACTCGCCCACGCGCACCAGACGGCCCAGCGGTGGTACACCACGATCGCGCACCGGCTCGGCACCGACGACCGGCCCTACGTCCACCGGGTGGTGCGGACCTGGCTGCACCTGGTGCGCGACCGGCTCACCGTCGACAGCGCCGTCCATCTCGCCGCTCAGCTGCCCGAACTGCTGCGCGGCATCTACTACGACGGCTGGGTCCCGAGCAAGGTCCCGACCCGCTACCCCGCGGAGGAATTCGTGTCCCGGTTCGCCGCCGGAGCCACCATCAGCGCCTCCGACGTGCCGGCCGCCGCCAGTGCGGTCTCCGCCGGTCTGGCAGCGCTGTGCTCGCCCGGCCAGCTCGACCACGTCTTCGCGCTGCTGCCGGAAAGCCTCCGCGGCACCCTCGACGGCGTCCGGCCGGCCGCGCCGCCCCGCTCCCCGGCCGCGCCGGACCATCTGCGGATCAACGCGCTGGAAGACCGGGTCGAGGCGCTGACCGACGCGATCAGCACGCTCGCCCGGGGCCTGGAACAGCTGCCGGACAGCGAGCCCGGCTCCGGGCACACCGCGCGGGCAGCGCAGGAAGCGCACCGGATCCTGCTTTCCCAGGGTGAGATCCCGACCTGACCGGTTGGTCAAGTCCGTGAAGGGCCCCTTGAGGGACTTGGATTCCCTGAGGGGGCCCTTCACGGACTCAAGAAAACGGACTGGATGCCTCAGATGTCCGTTACGGCCGATCAGCACGCTGCGAGCTGACCGGCTTGAGTTCCCGGCGTCCCGACCTGACCGCTGTCAGGGCACCGGCGCGTCCCAGAGCGCGAACCAGCGGCTGAGGTCCGGCTCGATCGGCAGGTCCGTGCCGATCGCGGCGCGGGCCTGCAGCTCGAGCGAGGTGTCCCGGCGCTGGTCGCCGGTCGGGGCGAACGGGTAGAAGCTGCCGCGTTTGAACAGGTACACGAGGGCGAGCCGGCGCGGCGCGGCTTCGGTGCCGCCCCGGAATCCGAGAACGGTGCACAGCAGCGAAGAGCCGAACCCGGCGTCCACGAGCGCGGCGTTCACCGCGTGCAATCCCGTCACGAGCGCCGGTACGTCCGCGACCTCCTGCCGGCAGGTGACCCAGGTGTAGCCGAACTCGTCGTCGGTCACCGTCGGCACCAGGGCCGGGTCCAGTGAAAGCAGGTCGCCGATCTCGCGCCGGGACGCCGCCGCCGCACCGCCTTCCGCCGGCTTGAAGCACACCGCACCGGCGCCGGTCGGCGCGAACCCGAGCGCGGCCTGCAGCGTGTCCGCCGCGCCCGGAACGGTGAACAGCACGTCGAGGTCCGGCGGCACCGGAGCGCTACGGCCGAGCAGTGCGTCGAAGAAACCCATCGCTCAGACCTCTTCGCCCAGCTCAGTCGACAACGCCGCCAGCCGGTCGAGCCGCTGCTGGAGCGTCGGGTGCGTGGCGAGCAGATGCATCACACTCGGCTGCGCACCGAGTGCGGGAGCGAAGAAGAACGCGTTGAACGCTTGTGCGGCGCGCAGGTCGCGAGTGGGAATCCGGCCGATGTCGCCGGTGACCCTGGTCAGCGCCGAAGCGAGCGCGGACGGCCGTCCGGTGAGGATCGACCCGGCGCGGTCCGCCGCCAGCTCCCGGTACCGCGAGAGAGCGCGCACCAGCAGGAAGCTGAGCACGTACACCGCCGCCGACACCGCCATCACCAGCAGCACCACCGGGAAAGTGTTGTCCCGCGAGCGCCCGCCGCCGAAAGTGCCGGAATAGAAGGAAAACCGGACTACGAGCCCGGCCAGGACGCCGAGGAACGAGGCGATCGTCATCACCACGACGTCCCGGTGCGCGACATGCGACAGCTCGTGCGCCAGCACCCCTTCGAGTTCCTCGGTGTCCAGCCGGCGCATCAACCCGGTAGTCACGCACACCACCGCACGGTCGGTGCTGCGTCCGGTCGCGAAAGCGTTCGGCAGTTCGGTGTCCGCCACCGCGAGCCGCGGTTTGGGCATGTCGGCGGTCGCGCAGAGCCGATCGACGATGCCGTGCAGCCGCGGAGCCTCTTCCGGCGTGACAATGCGGGCGTTCATCGCGCGCAGTGCGATCCGGTCGGCGAACCAGTACTGGGCGAACAGCAGACCGCCGGCGATCAGCACCACCAAGGCGACGGATTTGACCAGCAGGACGAGCGCGGCGACGAACGCCGCGTAGACCAACGTCAGCAGAACAAGCGTGGCCAGCATGCGGACGGTGAGCTGGCGGTCGGGCCGGAACCGGGTGCGCATCGGACTATCCGGGGATGAGACCCTCGTCGGACAGCAGCGCCCGCACCTGCTCCAGGTCGCTGTCCTCGGCGGGCAAGAGCAGGTCCGAGACGACGAGCGCGTCCTCGGGCAGCTGCTCGCCGACATTGCGCACTTCGGCGACGAGCGTCCGCAGCGCGGCGGCGAAACCGGCTGCGTCGCCGGATTCGGCAGCGTCCTGCAAGCGGGCGTCCAGCTCGTTGAGCCGGTCCACTCCGGCAGCGGCCACGTCGTACTGCCCCTGCCCCAGAATGCGGATGATCACGACTGCGCCTCCTTGGGCGATTCCAGCTGCGCCGGCGCGGAGGCGGCCTTCAACTGCGCGAGTTCGGCGTCGATGTCCGGCGCCTTGCCTGCCGACAACGCGGCTTGGATGTCGTCGTGCGGCCCGAGTGCGGCGGTCGCGTCGTCGAGCGCCCCGGAGGCCATCAGGTCGTCCAGAGCGGCCGCCCGCGACTGCATCTGCGCGGTCTTATCCTCCGCGCGCTGCATCGCGAGGCCGACGTCGCCCATCTCTTCGGAGATGCCGGACACCGCTTCGCTGATCTTCGTCTGCGCTTCGGCCGCCGTGTAAGTCGCCTTGATCGTCTCCTTGCGCGTGCGGAACGCCTCGACCTTCGCCTGCAGCCGCTGCTGCGCGACGATCAGCTTGTCCTCTTCGGACTTGAGCGCGTCGTGCTGCGGCTGGAGGTCTTCGATCTGTGCCAGCGCGGCGGCCCGGCGAGTCAGCGCTTCCCTGGCCAGTGCGTCCTGGCCTTGGCCGACTGCTTGCGCGGCTTGGCTCTGCAACCGGTCGGCCGACTGCTGCAGCTGCCGCGCCTGCAACTCCAGGCGCTTGCGGCTGGTCGCTACGTCAGCCAGGCCCCGGCGCACCTTGGCCAGCATCTCCTGCTGCCGCTGATACGAGTAGTCCAGCACCTCGCGCGGGTCCTCCGCACGATCGAGCGCTTTGGTTGCCTTTACGCGGAACAGCAGCGCCAGGCGTCGGGTAATGCTCACGTCCCTGCCTCCTTCCGACGGCACTTCCGAGCGTCGTCCTCCCGGGCGCGGCCGGGCAGGGACCAAGGAAGTCCGCTCGGAGGGCGGAGGTCACCGCTGCCGGTCAGCCGGATTCGCCGGGGCGCGGCAGCGGGATCGCCACCGATGGCGTCCGGGTGCCGTGATAGCGGGCCACCACGACGCGCAGGCCGCCGCCCGCGTGGGGCAGCGTCGCCAGGACGGTCGTCCGCGGCCGGGGGACGTCGGAGCCGGCGAGGAGCCGGGCCAGGCCGATCCCCCGCACCGTCCAGTGCCCGCCCGCGCCCGGGTCGCCGCAGGCGAACTCGACCGCGACCGGACGCAGCGCGGCCGCACGCACCAGCGGGCTGTCCGGGAGGGCCGGGATCAGCACGTCGCCGTCGTCGAGCACGAGGCAGGCAAGCAGCACCGGAGCGAGCCCGTCGATCGAAACCGACCCGCACCGGCTGGGCCCGGCCGACCGGAGCAGCCGGACGCAGTCCCGATGCGTCAACGTCCCGCTTTCCATCGTCCTGCTCCTCCCCCGGTCCGACCGCTCCGGCACTGAGAACTCAACGCCTCGCGCCGGGCTGTGCGCACCGCCGGACGTCTGCGGCCGCAAGGACTAAAGTCCCTAGCTCAGCCTTGGTCCGTCTCGGCCGGGCCTTCCCGGCCGGCTCACGGAGTCCGGCGGCGCAGCGTCGCCGCACCGACGATCAAAGCCAGCGCCGCGCAGCCGGCCACGATCAGCATGTTGCGCACCAGCGTGCCGTCGATTTCCGCGGAACGGGTGACGTGCGTGAGCGCGTCCACCGCGTAGGACAACGGCATCAGATCGGACAGCACGTTCAGCACCCAGCCCATCGAGCCGCGCGGCACGAACAGCCCGCACAGCAGGATCTGCGGCAGCACCACCACCGGCATGAACTGCACGGCCTGGAATTCGGTCCGGGCGAACGCGCTGACCAGCAACCCGAGCGCGGTGCCGAGCAGCGCGTCGAGCACGGTGATCAGCAGCAGCGTCCACAACGCGCCTTTGACGGTCAGCCCCAGCCACAGCAGGGAAACCCCGGTGGCGACGACTACCTGGGCGACCGCGAGCAGACCGAACGCGATCGCGTAGCCGGCCAGCAGGTCCAGTTTGCCGAGCGGGAGCGCCATCAGCCGTTCCAGGGTGCCGCTGGTCCGTTCGCGCAGGGTGCTCACCGACGTCAGCAGGAACATGATCGTGAACGGGAAGACGCCCAGCAGCGCGGGCGCGACCGCGCTGAACTGCGCCGCCGAATCGAGCACGTATCGCAGCAGCACCATCAGCGCGGTCGGCACGATCATCAGCAGCGCGACGGTGCGCGGGTCGTGCCGCAGCTGGGTCAGGATCCGCTGGGCGGTCGCCGCGGTCATCGTCGCGTGGCTCATGCGGTCAGCTCGCTTCTCCGGATCAGCCGCAGGAACGCCTGTTCCAGGTCGTCCGTCCCGGTGCGCCGGCGCAATTCCGCCGGGGTGGCGGCGGCGAGCAGCTGCCCTTCGCGGATGAGCAGCAGGCGTTCGCAACGGGCCGCCTCGTCCATCACGTGGCTGGAGATCAGCAGCGTGGTGCCCGCGGCGGCGCGCTCGCGAAACAGCTGCCACAGCTGTTCGCGCAGCTCGGGATCGCAGCCGACGGTCGGTTCGTCCAGCACCAGCAGCTCCGGCTCGCCCAGCAGCGCCACGGCCAGGTTCGCGCGGGCGCGCTGGCCGCCGGACAACGCGCCGACAAGCTTCCGCGCCGATTGTTCCAGCCCGACTTCGCGAATCGCCCGCCGCACCGAGGCCGCCCCTGAGCCGAGCACGGTCGCGAAGTAGCGGAGCGCCTCGTACACAGTGAGGTCGGCGTAGACCGCTGGCTCCTGGGTCGCGTAGCCGATCCGGTGCCGCAGATCGGGATGGCCGGCGGGGAGCCCGAGGACCGTCACCGAGCCGCCTGCCACGATCTGCACGCCGACGATCGACCGCAGCAGCGTGCTTTTGCCGCCGCCGTTGGGTCCGAGCACGCCGGTGACCGTGCCGGGCGCGACCGCGAACCCGACGCCCCGCAAGACCTCCCGGCCGCCGCGCACGACCCGCAGCCCGGCCACCTCGACCGCGGCCGGGGCGACGGTGGTCATGGCCGGCTCCGCTGTCGCTCACCGGCGCGACGCATCGCGGACGGGTGCATCGTTCCCGCCTTTCCGCTGCTCTTCGGCACCGTGGGTCGGCCGCAGCATGGCTTCCCGGAGCAGACCGCAGAAGAGCCGGAGTACCTCGGTGCGAGAGCCGACAGTCCTGCCGGCGGCGAACGTCGCGCCGGTTTGCCCGGTCCGGGCCCAACGTCCTCGCCGCCTGGTGCCTCCGGCCCTGCTCCCCGCGCGGCGGCTGTCTCTACGGTTTGCCGGATACCGAACCAGACCCGACGACCGACCCGAGGTGCGCCATGTTCGCTCGACTCGAATGGTGCCTCGTCTGCACTTGCGCCTTCGTCTTGTGCGCGCTCGGCTCGGCCCTGCCGGCGTGGCTGTTCTTCCCCGCCCTGGCGGTCGCCGGCGGCGCGGTTCTCGTCTGGGCGATCCGGCCTGGCAGTGCCGCGGGCCGGGCCGGGCTGCGGACCCGGCTGACGACGGCCGCCGCGGCCGGGACGGCGGGTTTCGTTCTCGGCGAGGTGCTGCACCTCGCCGTCGCGGTGGTGGTCGCGATCGGCCTCGCTCTCGGCCTCGCTCTCGGCCTCGCGCTGAGCGGCTGGGCTCTCCGCCGGACCGCCGCTGAACCGGCCCCGCCAGTGCCGCCGCCCGCGGAACCCGGCGCTCCGGTCGAAACTCTTGCGCTGGAGGAATTGTGCCGGCTCTGGCAGCGCAGCTACCTGCAGCTGCTGCGGACCCACGGAGACGCGCACGCCTCGGTCGTCACCGCCCGTCGGGGCTATCTCGACGAGCTGGAACGCCGCAACCCGGCGGGCTTCGCGCGTTGGCTGGACAACGGCGCACGTCCCTCGAGCGATCCGTTCCGGTATCTCCGCTCCGCCGACGCCGGAGGCGGAACTCGGCCGCGCACTCCGTGACCGGCGCGGTCAGCAGGGCTGCCCGCCGGGCAACCGCTGCACCGGGTGCTCGCACCCGGCATTCCATTTCAATGCGGCTTCGAGCTTCCCGCCGGACAACCGCGCCCGCCGCGCCACCTCCGGCAACGACGCGTGCGCCATCCTCGGCACCAGGCTGGCCTGGCACAACAGCTCGAACCACCACTGCTCGTCGACCCAGTCGCGCCGGGCCTGCTGCACCAGCAGGCTCATGTGCTCGTCGCAGCAGGCGTAGACGAGGCGCTGCCCGCGCCGGGCGGAATCCACGAACTCGACGCTGGACGAGTCCGGAACCAACGCGGTCTGCAGCTTTCCGGGCGGCACCGGATCGCCGCAGCTTCCGCACACTCTCGTACGGCGGGCATGAAAAACGACTTCGGGGGAAGGACGCGACATCAGCACTCCAGGAAGGCAGCAGGCTCTATGTCGCAGATGTCAGAAAGCCGGGGGCACGGGCACAAGCGGCATCTGCACAAGCTCGGGCAGGCCGCGGAGGCGGTCCGGTTACCGGGCTGCCCTTTACGCTAGCGTCGGCCGCCAGGCCGTGCCAAGACGTCCGTTCGGGCTAACCGGCGACCTCGGTCACAACCGGAGGCCACCTGGTCGCGCCGTGCACCGCGGCCGGCTCAGCCGGCCGGTTCGCTGTCGAGAACCCGCCACGGCGACAACTCGGTGCGCGCCACCGCTTCGGCCACCTCGCTGAGCCGCTCGTTGTGCTGGCGGCTGTAGGCCCGCAGCTGCTCGAACGCATCCTCCATCGCCAGCCCGCCGGCGTGCGCGACCACGCCTTTGGCCTGCTCGATGACGACCCGGCTGGTCAGCGCATGCTGCAGCTGCTCGGTCAGCTGCTCGCCGCGGCGAATCGCGCGCTCCTGCAGGATCCCGATCGTGGCGATGTCGGCCAGCGCGCGGGCGGTTCGGAGCTGCTGCTCGCCCAGCGGACCGGTTTCCCGGCCGAACAGGTTCAGCGTGCCGATCACCTGCCTGCGCAGCCGCAACGGCAGCGCGTGCACCGAGCGGAAGCCCTCGGCGAGCGCGGCCGGGGAGAACAGCGGCCACTGGTCCACCGCCGCGGTCAGGTCGTCCACTTGCACCGGCTCCCCTGCCCGGTAAGCGTCCAGGCACGGGCCTTGCTCGGTCTGCAGCTGCAGCAATTCGAGCAGGCGGCTGCTTTCGTGGGACGACGCCGCCACCTGGAGGCCGCCTCGCTGGTCGGCCAGCAGCAACCCGGCCGCCGAAGCGCCGAGCAGCTCGACGCAGTACCCCGCGAGCCGGTGCAGCATGTCCGCCACGTCGTAGTCGTCCACCAGCGTGTCGGCCATGTCCACGAACGCGCGCAGCAGCAGGTTCTCGCTGGACGGTGTCACCGCGGTCGCGAGCTCGTCACTCATGGTGCCTCTCCTTCCCTCCAAAGACGTCCGAGCGCGCGCCTCGCCGGGGATCCCGGCGGTCCGTCCGGAATCATGTTTCGATCTCCCGCGGGTGCAGACGCCGGGCGACCAGATCGCCGGCGACGTCTTCGAGAAGTCTTCCTCTGGCGTACGCGTACCCGCGCAGCCGCGCAAGAGCCTGCGCCGCCGGGACGGTGAACTCCGCGATCACCATCCCGGTCGCCTGGTGGACCACCGCGCGGTCCGGGCCGATCCCGACGGGCATCTCGTCGCCCGCCGCGGCCGCGACCGCAAGCAGGGCGCTGGTGACCCAATCCGCCGCGTTCAGGACGCTCGCCAGCTCCGCCTCGGAAAGCCAGCCCGGGTCGCGGCGGTAGGCGTCCATCGCTCCGAGCATCGCCGCGCCATGGCGCAACGGGAACGCGAAGATCGCGCCGACCCCGGCGAGCCCGGCTTCGTTCGCGAACGTGGGCCACGCCTCTTGCGGGTCGTGGGCCAGATCCGGGGCCAGCACCGGCCGACCGGTCGACACCGCCTCGAAACACGGGCCTTCGCCCAGGCTGAACTGCACCGAGTCCAGGTGCTTGATCACCTCGTCGCTGGCGTACACCAGGGTCCGATCGCGGGTGTCGGTCATCAACGCGACCGATGCGCCGTCCACCGGCAGCCGCTCCGTCGCCGCGCGGCAGACCTCCGCCAGCGGCGGCGCGGTGTCCCGGCCCTCGCGCAGCGCGGCCAGCAGCTCGGCGACCGATTCCGGCATCGCCGCGGAGAAATCTCCGATTCCCGCCACGTCCGATGTCACCGCCTCTCGACCGATGTGCCCAGCCGAGTTCCGCGGAAACGTGGACGGCTCCGCCAGTGTACCCCGGCGAAGCAGGTCGAGCCGGGAACCGCGGGCGCGGTGCGTCGGCCGTGCCGCGATGGCCGACTATCACCCGATCCGGCGACCGCCGGTCGGTCGCCACGGCGGCGAATGCGGATCGGTGCTCGCCTGCGCTCCACGGGCCTGTTCGCTGGCAACGATTCCTCCGCGACGCTCAGGCCGAATCCGGACCGGCCGATTCCGCCGCCCCGGCGAGCATCCGGCCCACCCGGCCGCCGGCCATCCACGCCCGCGGCGGGATGACCGCGACCGGGCAGTGCGCGTGCCGCAGACACGCCCCGCTCACCGAGCCGACGAGCGCATCGCGCCACTTTCCCCGGCCGTGGCTGCCGACCGCCAGCATCCGGGCCTGCTCGGACAACTCGACCAGCACGTCCGCCGGATCGCCGTCCGGGGCGGCGAACCGCACCGGCATTCGCGAGCCCGCGCGCACCGCGGCGGTCTGCTTTTTCAGCTCTCGCAAGTGAGCTTCCTGGGCCTCGGTGCGGGAGTGCCGCTGCGAGTCTTCGTCGAGCATCGGGTCGTAGGTCCACACACTCACGGCCGTCACTTCCGCGCCCGCGGCTTCGGCCCAGTCGAGCGCCCAGGCCAGCGCGCCCAGGCTCGCGTCCGATCCGTCCACGCCGACCACTACCCGATCGTTGTCCCCGGTCATCGCCCGTCCCCTTCCGCCGCGCCCGCTTTCCGGCTCCAGCACAGCCGGTCCGGCCGGGACCGGGAAGAGCCACCCGGCCCGGCGGCGGGTGACGAAAGGCCCGGCCGGCGGCCGCATGGCCGTAGGGCCCCGTCGCGGCGACCTTGGGCCCTATCCCGGCCCGGACGCCCGTCCGCAGGCTGGATCCGCGGGCGGGGCGGGAAATTCCGCGCCGAGCAGACGATCGAGGTGGCCCATGTTCGCTCGAGCGGTGTGGTCCGCGACTCTCTGGTGCGCGGTCTTGGTGTGCGCCTTCAGCGTGGTCCTGGTTCCGCTGGCGGCACTGCTCGGGATCGTGGCGGCGGTCGCGGTGGTGGTGGCGTTCGTGTCGCTCTGTTTCGAAGACGTCCCGTGGGTGGAACGACAGTTCGGCCCACGGCACGCCGTGGGACGGGCCAGCGCGGCGCTCGCGGCGCTGCTGGTGGTCACCGGCTTGTTCGCGGTCACCGTCGGCGTGCTGGCCGGACCGTCGCTCGCGCTGGCGAGCACTGGACTTCTCCTCGGCGCGGCTCTCTGGGCGCAGTGGCAGATCCGGACCGCCCCCCAGCGCCCGGTTCGAACCCGCCGCCCGCCGCTGCCGGTCCGTCCGGTGCCGGTCCCTCCGGTGCCGCCGGTCACGGCCGCTTCGCTTTCGACCGACGAGCTGTGCCTCGCGTGGCGGCGGAGTTTCCTGCTGCTGCAACGCGCCAGCGACGAGCAGGGCCGGCAGGCCGTCATCGCCGCCCGCCAGGCGTACCTCGACGAGCTGGAACGCCGTGACCGCCGGGGATTCACGAAGTGGCTCGACAGCGGGGCCCGCGCGGCCGGCGATCCGCGCCGATTCCTGCGCCCCGCCGAATAATCAGCATCGCGGCGGCGCGAGCGTGCCGACCGTGCGAGCGGGGATGACGACCACCGGGCAGGCGGCCTCGCGCAGGCAGTAAGCCGAGACCGAGCCGACCAGCTGCCGCAACAGCCCGTGTTGCCCGTGGCTGCCCAGTACCAGCATCTCCGCGCCCGCCGACGCCTCCACCAACGTCGGTCCGGGCAGGCCGTCGACGGTCTCAGTGCCGAACGGAGCCCCGGCGGCCGCCGCCAGCGCGGCCGGTTCCCAGCACGACGTCGCGATGCCGGCCGGGCGGGCGTGCACGGCTTTCGCCGTACGCCCGCTCTGCCGCGCTTCGGTCAGTGTCCACTGCCGAGCCGCGAGGCTGGCCGCGGAACCGTCGACGCCGACGACGATGTCCGCGCTCCCCCCGGTCACGAGTGCGCCCGCTTCGACTGCTCGATGTCCCATTCGCGCTGCCATTCGGCCAGCCGGTGGCGGTTCATCACCAGCACGGTGCCGCCGTACAGGCCGGCGAGCAGCAGGCACACCGAGACCCACAGGCCGATCCCCGCGCACACCGCGTCGACCAGGACCGCCGCGGCGGTCAGCGGCGGACTGGTCACGTTGCCCGCGCGGTCGACCCAGATCGAGACCGGATCGCCGCGGCGGGTGCCCTCGTCCGCGTCCACGTTGCCGGCCCGGCGCGATCCGTCGGGCGCCTGCCAGGTCGCGGCGGTGGGAGCCGAGTTCGCGACGACCCCACTGCGCCCGGTGACCGACGTCGCCGGGCCGTCGGCCAGCAGCACCGCGGTCGTCTCGGTGCGCGAGGCGACTTGCTCGGCCGAAATCGGCGCCTGGTGAGCGTAGAGCATCGAGCCCGCGGCGGCCGAGAACGGGACCGCCGCCAGCGCGACGAGAACGGAGAGCAGAAGCAGTCCGCTCTGCACGCGATCCGATACCCGGGCGACCGAACGGCGCCCGGGGAAGAGCAGATGCCGCCACCGCAACGCATTCATCTCTCGCACCTTTCGCCGTACGGTGATTCCGCCCTCAGAATCGTCCCGGCGACCGGCTGGCCGAAGAGGCGTTGTCCCCGGGGTGGACGGGACGCGGTACCCGGTTCGGAGGGCATTGCGGCAAGGACCAAAGACCCTTGGCCCGCTTGGGGACGCGGCGAGATCGTCGAAGCACTCCCGCGGCGAACGGAGGCTGCCATGCAGGCGCGAGAAATCATGACCACCCCGGTGATCGCGGTGACCCCCTCGGCCACCCTCGGCGAAGCGTCGCGGCTGATGACCCAGCACGGGTTCACCACGCTGCCGGTGGTCGACGAAGGGGGCCGGCTGCTGGGCGTGGTGAGCGAGGAAGACCTGGTGCGAGAAGGCTTTCCGGACCCGGAACGACCGGATGAAGCGGACCCGGACGGCGGCGTGCTGCTCAGCGGGCACCGCACCGCGGGCACCGTCATGCGCACTCCCGGCATGGCCGCGGCGGCGGACCTCGAGGTGACGGAGCTGGCTCACCGGATGGCCGCGGCACGGCTGCGCTCGATCCCGGTGGTGGATTCGGGAGTCCTGGTGGGCATCGTGACGTTCCAGGACGTGCTGCGGGTGGTGCCCGCCGCGGGACGACCGTAAGCGCGCGCCGGCCCGGGCCCGGTCCGCGCCGGCAAGCTGTCCGTGAAGGGCCCCTTGAGGGAATCCAAGTCCCTCAAGGGGCCCTTCACGGACAGTCAAGTCCGCGCGGCGCACGGAGCGGAGCGCCGCGCGGGGAGCGGCGGCGCTCAGCGCAGCGGCGCGCGGCGCGTCACGCGGGAGCGGCAGCGCGGAGCGGCGCGCGGCCCAGCTCGCGGACCGAAGCGCGGGAGCAGCGTTCAGCGCGCCGGGGTTCGCACCGTCGTCACCTCCGCCGCCGGGCGGCGGGCGGTCATCCGGGTCGGCAGGCCGTACCCGATCCGCAGCAGCGTGTGCACGTCGCCCAGCCGATGGAACACCTCCAGCAGGTGCGTGCGGGTTTCCCGCGCCTCGAACGGCTGGGAAAGGAACGAAGTCGCCAAGCCTTCGGCGGTCGCGGTCAGCAGGACCCGTTGCATGATCATCCCGGCGCGGACCTCGGCCGCGGTGCCCCGGTCCCGGGTCAGCACCGCGGCCAGGACCGGGTCCTGTTCGAACGGTCGCGGCGCGATCGACGGGTTCTGGTGCGACGAGCGCAGCGAAACCGTGCCGGGTCCCTCGGCGGGCGGTCCGAACGCGACGATGGGCACGCCGTCCGGGCTGTCCGCCGCGCGGCCGGTCCAGGATGCTGCCTCGGCCAGGTACTCCTCGTCGGTGCTCTGCGCGGTCTCCGCGCGCCGGACCAGCGCGGCGACCTGGGCGTAGCGGCCCGAGCCGTCCAGGAATTCCAGCTGGCCGCCCTCGGCCAGCGCGGCCGAGCGCAGCTGCGCCCGCGCGGACACCGGGACCGGCCGGTCGAACATCGGGCGGCGGTTCGTCTGCCTGCGGTGCACCGCCTCGGCCAGCCGGCGGTCCATAGTGGACGAACGAGTGTTGCCCTCGATCGAAATCACGGCCAGCAGGTCCCGCTCCGCGGGATCCGGCAGCACCCGGACCCGCGCGCGGATTCCGTTGACCCGCAAGGTGAGCACCAGGTTGTACACCGCCGCGCCGCAGGACAGCCGCGCTTCCCGGGCGATCGGGTCGGCGACCGCGAGGACGCGCTCGCGGTCCAGCCACACCTCGATCCGCGGCCCGTCCACGACGAACTGCCACGGCTGGGTGTTCTGCGGCGACGGCGCGCGGACAGCCGCGGCCAGCGCTTGGTCGAGGGCTTGGGGCAGGGATGCGTTCATCGCGGTCTCCGGGCGGTTCCGTGGGCTACCGGTTCAGCGTCGGGCCCGGCGGTCCTTTCCGGATAGCGGCGGCTGACCCGACATCGGAGGACCAACGGCCCTCACCACAGCACCTGCTCGCCGTCGGCGGGAACGACCGTGCACCATCCGTTGTCGGCGCGGAGCGTACGGGCGGTCCGGTCCGCGCCCGCGCGCAGCAGGAACGCCGTTTCCGGCGGCGGGCCGGATTCCGCCCAGACGCGGAACTCCGCGTCCCGCGCGGTGGTGGCGAAGTCGCCGGTCCGGGTGATCTCCGCCCGCACCGGCAGGTACCGGCCGCGCACCGAGACCTGCCGCTCCCCCGCGCCGAGCCGCGCGGCCGGCGTGCCGGGCGGGACCGGCCCGGCCAGCAGCACGCCGTGACTCGGGTCCGGCAGCATCCGCTCCAGGTGGCTGCGCACGCGGCCGTACTCCGCCGTCTCGGTCCCGGCCAGCACGATCGCCGGACCGCGCGGCAGCCGCGCATCCCCGGCCTCCCGGTGTTCGACGAGCGTCTCCGGCAGGCGGACCCCGCTTTGCTGCGCGACCAGGTCCAGCCCGATCGGGCTGTCGAGAAGCACCGGAAGCGGCGGGATCTCCCGCGCGTCGGTGAGGTCCCGCAAGACGGTCAGGACAACGTCGGTCAGCCCGGCCGCGGAGACCGGGATCAGCAGGCTGCCGTTGCGGCTCACCGCCCGGTGCACCGCCGCCGCGAACCGGCCGACGTAGTGCTCGCTGCCGCCGTGGCAGGGCGGGCTGGTCAGCACGAGCGTGTCGCACGCCGGCCGCGGCTGCGGCAGCGCGAGCAGGGGGTGGTGCATGCTGCCCACCGCCGGTACGACCGCCAGCCGCCTCGCGCCGAGCGAAAGTTCCGCCCAGCTGGCTCCCGGCGCCCGCCCGGCCGCGCCGAAGCGGAGGACGGCACCGCCCTCGATCCGGTGCGGCGTTCCCAGCGCGAGCGGCTTGAGCAGCGCCGCCACCCCGGCGACATCCAGCTTTCCTGGCGAAGCCGGTTCCGGCCAGCCGGCCGCGGCCGCGCACTCGGCCTCCTCCGCCAGCAGCTGCGCCGCGTCGGCGAGCACCAGCGGGACCCGGGCCGCGGTCGTCGGCGTCGCGTATACCGGTCCCGCCCAGCCGTCGGCGACCAGTCGCGGCAGCTGGCCGCACTGGTCGAGCGTGGCGTCCAGGAGCACCACCGCGTCCGGCGCGGGCCCTTCACCCGCCGCGCCGCAGCCGACGAGAATCCGGCTCCCGGGCATGGCGACGTCCAGCTGGAAGCTTTCCCCGGCGGTGCCTCGGAAGGTCAGCAGCGAGCCGGTCATGACGCGGCCAAGTCGCGACGGCGGAAAGCGGTCAGCCCGGCCCCGCCGAGGAGCACCGCCGCGGCGGTCAGCCACAGCAGCGGCCCGGCGTCGACCACTTCGCCCGGCAAGTGCGGCAGGTGCGCGAACGGCGAGCTGCCCAGCACCCAGCCGGGCGCGTGGAACAGCGGCCCGAACTCGCCCACGACCAGGAACGCGGCCAGCGCGGCCCAGCAGATCCAGCCGGCCCGCGGCGCCATGCCGAACACGACGAGCGCGATCCCGGTCAGCACCCACACCGCGGGCAGCTGCACGAGCGCGGCACCGGCCAGCGGCAGCATGTCACCCGAACCGCGGACGAGCCCGGCGGCCAAGCCGGCGGCGAGCAGCGGGACCGCGGTCCCGGCAAGGACGACCGCGACCGCACTGGCGGCGAGCCGCCACCGGGAGACCGGGCCGGCCAGCACCGCCTCCGCCCGGCCAGCCGCCTCCTCGGTGCGCAACCGTCCGATGAGGACGATCGCGAGCGCGGACACGAGGATCCCGGAGACGCCGAACTCGGCCGCCAGGAACGCGTCGGTGAGCGCCTGCTGCCCGCCGAGCGCGGCGATCATCTGCCGCGCCTGCGGGGTCGAGAAGAACGAGCCGAGCGAGGTGGACAGGTTTCCGGCGACCAGGCCCAGCACCGCGAACGCGAGCGTCCAGGAGAGCACCGCGCTGCGGTCGAGCCGCCAGGCCAGCCCGACCGGGCCGGACAAGGCGCGCCCGGCCGACGCCGCGCCGTGCCGCACCGCGAACAGCCCGGCGCCAAGATCCCGACGCCGGGACAACGCGAACGCCACCGCGCCGAAAACCACTGCGGTCGCGGTCGGCAGCACCAGCACCCACCATCGGTCGCCCGCGTACGGCCGCAGCTGCCCGGCCCAGCCGACCGGCGAAAGCCACGACAGCCACCGCGGCCCGGACGAGTCGCCGACCGCACGCAGCAGGTAGGCGACGACCAGGACCAGCAACCCGATCTCCGACGCCGCCCGCGCGCTCCGGGTGAGCTGGGCAGCGATCGCGGCCAGGGCGCCGAACGCGAGCCCCGCGCCGGCCCAGCCCAAGCCGAACACCAGCGACCCGCTCAGCGGCAGCCCCACCGCGACGAGACCGGCGGCAGCGCCGGTGCCGAGCCCGAAGGCGGTCAGCACCAGCAGCATTCCCGCCGCGGCCAGACCGGCATACCGGCCGGTCGCCTCGCCGCGCAGCAACTCCCAGCGTCCGGTTTCCTCTTCCGCGCGGGTATGCCGGACCACCGTGAGGATGGTCAGCACCGCCACCAGGGCCGCGCCGGACGCGGTCAGCTTGAACACCGCGGTGGCGCCCGTCGTCGGTTCGGCGATCGGCCCGTAGAGCGCCACGAGCGCGGGCACAGAGTTGATGCTGGCCACCGCGGCCCGGCGAGCTTCTTCGGAGGGGTAGACGTCCACTGTGGCCGCAGCTGCCGATGCGGTCATCGCGGCCGCCACCAGCATCCACGCGGTGAGCCGCACGCGGTCCTTGCGGAGGTCGAGGCGGATCAGCGTGCCCACGCCCGCGAGGGCGTTCACGCCGACACCGCTTCCGGCTCGCGGTAGTGCCGCAGGAACAGCTCTTCCAACGTCGGAGGACGGCTGACGAGGCTCTGCACGCCGCGCCGTCCCAGCTCCGCAAGCACCTCGCTCAGCTCGCCGTTGTCGACCGTCAACTGCACCAGTCCGTCCTCGGCGGCCACGTCGTGGACGCCGGGCAGTTCCGCGAGACCGGCCGAGGCAGCGGTCCGCACGGTGAGCGACGTCCGGGTCAGATGGCGCAGCTGGTCCAGGGTCCCGCTGTCGACGACCTTCCCTGCCCGCACGATGCTGACCTCGTCGCACAGCGCTTCCGCCTCGGCGAGGATGTGGCTGGACAGCAGCACGGTCCGGCCGCGCGAGCGTTCCTCCCGCACGCACTGCCGGAACTGCTCGGCCATCAACGGGTCGAGCCCCGCGGTGGGTTCGTCGAGCAGCAGCAGTTCCGCGTCCGCCGCGAGTGCCGCGACCACCGCCACCTTCTGCCGGTTGCCCTTGGAATAGGCACGCACCCGGGTAGCCGGGTCCAGTTCGAACAGTTCCAGGTAGCGGGCCCGGCGCACCGGATCGACGCCGCCGCGCAGCCGCCCCAGCAGGTCGATCGTCTCGCCGCCGGTCAGGTTCGGCCACAGCGAGACATCGCCCGGCACGTAGGCCAGCCGCCGGTGCAGTGCCACCGCGTCACGCCAGGGATCTCCGCCCAGCACGCGCATCCGGCCCGAATCCGCGCGCAGCAAGCCGAGCAGCAGCCGCAGCGTGGTCGTCTTGCCCGCGCCGTTCGGGCCGAGGAAACCGTGCACCGTGCCGGGCTCGACGATCAGCTCCAGCCCGGCCAGCGCGCGGGTACCGCCGAAGTTCTTGCGCAGTCCGGAGATTTCGATGACCGGGGTCATTGCGGGCCTCCCAGGGAATCGTCCGAGAGCAGCTCGCCGAGCGGCAGCCGCGGGGAAGGCGGGACCGCGCAGTCCGGCCGGCCGCAGCGGAACAGCGCTTGCGGAAGGCCGGGCAAGCCGAGCCGGCTGACCATCCGTTCCCGGAAGCCGGTCAGATGCAGCGGCTGGGTCAGGACCGACCCGGCCAGGCCGCGCACCGTCGCGGCGAGCCAGATCCGCTCCAGCGCCGCCCCGGCCGCCAGGTGCTCCGCCTTGCCGTCGGCTTCGGTGCAGACCACCAGAAACGTTTCCGCCGCAAGGCGGGCGGCCAGATGCGGATCGTCCGGGACCGGCGTCGTCCGGCGGACCAGCCCGGCCGACGGCAACGGACCCTCGCCCATCGCCGCTTCCGGCACCCCGTCCACCGCGCCCAGTGCGCGGCTGCCGAAAGTGTGCGCGGTCCAGATGTCCAGTTCGCGCTGATACGCCGGATCGTCTCGGAAGACCCGGGTCGCGAAGCCGAGCAGCTCGCCGAGCGGCCGCAGGTCGCGCGGCAGCACGACGCGCACCGCCGGATCGCCGGCCGCGGCGACGATCCCGGCCAGCTCGATGTCGCTGACCGCGGCCGGGGAGAAGGGCCGCCGGTAGCTCCGCCGTTGGTCGATCGCCCGGCGCAGAGCCAGCTCCGCCGCGCTCGGCGCCCGGCCCGGTCTGGTGTGGACAGTCGCGGCGACCTCGCCGTCCGGCGGGATCGAGGTCGTCGTGTCGCGGCCGAGCGCCCGCGCGGCGATCTCGAGGTTCGCGACCGCGGCGCCGCAGGAGAGCAGCCGGTCCCGCCCTTCCGGATCGTGCCGGGGCAACGAAACCGTGCGCCGCTCGAGAAGATCGACGTCGCCGCCGCGGACGCGCAACCGCCACGGCTGGGTGTTGTGCACCGACGGCGCACGGCTCACCGCGCGGGCGAGCACGCCGATTTCCGGCGGGGCGAATGCTGCGGTCGCCGAACTCGTCATCGATCACTCCTGGATGCGGGAACCGCCCCAGGCTCGCACCGGGCCTCCCGCGCCCGCTGAGGCCGAAAGTCATCGGGCCCGGCGCAGACGTCCCCGGGTTCGCCGATGACCTCCGGCCCTAGCCCGCCGCGCCGGACCGGCGCCACGATCGGCCCGACCTTCCGAGAAAGGAGCATCCGATGACCGCTCCTGGCCGTCTCCTCGTCGTCGGATTCGACGGCTCACCGCACGGCGACGCCGCGCTGCGCTGGACACTGGGCGTCGCTGCCCAGCCCGGCGACCGGATCCGCGCTGTCGTCGTGCGCCCGGCGGACGCGTTGCTTCCCGGGACCTCGTACGCCATCCAGCCGCACGGGCGCCACCCGAGCGCCGAACATCGCCCGCACGACGACATAGTCGCGATCCGCCAGGAGTTCCCGGACGCCCCGGACATCGAGATCCGCACCCCGCACGGGGACCCGGCCACCGAACTGGTGACCGCGTCGACCGAGGCGGACCTGCTCGTGGTGGGCGCGCACGGCACCGGGCTGGCGCGGGAATTGCTGCTGGGCAGCGTTTCGCGGGAATGCGTGCGGTATTCGCGATGCCCGGTGGTAGTCATCACGCCGGAGGCGGCGCGGCGGCTGACGCCCGCGCCGGCCGGGTGAGGCGCGTCCGGACAATGCAACCTTTCCGCAGTTCAGGCCTCCCTACGACGAGGACTTCCGGCCCTGTCGCCCTCCCTCGCTCGGCTGTGACTGTGTAGCCGGAACGGAGCAGAGACATGACCGAGACACCGCAACAATGGACGGTCGCCATCGCGTTCGACCAGACCGTGCACCACACCCGTGCCCATGCCGTGCTGCGCAGCAGCGACGGCGACGAGTTTTCCGGCATCGGGCTCGCGCACAGCCAACTGGAAGGGCGCGGCCTCGCGCACGTGGCCGGCTACCTCGCCGCCGGACGGGCGCTGTGCGACCTGAGCCAGGAACTGCTGGAAGCCGTCGCGACCGATGTCGACGCCGCGATGGGCGAGCTCAGTGCAGCGGCGCCGACCAGTCCACCCGAACCCCGGCGCCCGGGCGCGATTCGAGCGTGAACGTCCCACCCGAGGCTTCCGCGCGCTCGCGGAGATTTCCCAGCCCGCTGGGCGAAACATGCTCGGGCAGCCCGTTGCCGTCGTCCGCGACGCTCACCTGGACCATTCCGTCGCGGACCGCCACCGACACGCTCACGGTGGCCGCACTGGCGTGCCGGACCGCATTGCTCACCGCTTCCCGCACTACCGCTTCCACCTGTTCGGCCAGCTGCGACGGAACCGTGTCCAGCGTTCCCGACATGCTGACGGTCGGGTGCAGCGGTGCGTTGTCGGTCAGCTCCGCGATCGCCTCGTGCAGCCGGTGCCGGAGCCGGACCTCGCCGGCCGCGCCGCCGTGCAAGTCGAAGATCGCGGTGCGGATCTCGTGCACGATCTCGTGCAGCTGGTCGATGCTGTCCTGAAGCCGCTGCTGGACCTCCGGCGCCTTCGCGCGCCGTTGCGTGCTCTGCATCGCGAGCCCGACCGCGAACAGCCGCTGGATCACGTGATCGTGCAGGTCCCGGGCGATCCGGTCGCGGTCGGACAGCACGTCGCGCTCGCGCGCCGCCTGCTGTTGCGCGGCCAGCTGCAAAGCGAGGGCGGCCTGGTCCGCGAACGAGGCGAGCACCGGCAGCTGGGAGGTCTCGAACGGCGGCGCGCCCGGTTCCCGGACCGCGATCAGCACGCCGGACGTCCGGTCCCCCGCGCGCAGCGGCACCACCAGGGAGGGGCCGTAGCCCCGGTCCGCGGCCAGCGCCAGCTCGGCCACCCGGCGCGGGGTGCGGTCCCGGTACACCGATCCCGGCACCGTCTCGCCGACGCTCATCCGGAACCCGGTCAGCTCATCGGCTCTGAATCCGGCGCACACCGTGACGGTGAGCTCGTCGGGTTCTTCGTCGTCTTCGTCGATGTCGAGCCGGCCGTCGCCGGGCAGGGCGAGCATGGTGGCGTCCGCGCCGGTCAGCTCGAGCGCGCGGCCGGCGATGAGGTCGAGCGCGTCCACCGGGTCGGTGCCGCCGAGCAGCTCGGTGGTCACCTCGCTGGTCGCGCCCAGCCAGCGCTGCCGCGCCCGCGCCTGCTGGTAGAGGTGCGCGTTCTCGATCGCGATCCCGGCCGCGGCGGCCAGCGCCTGCACGATGACCTCGTCGTCGTCGGTGAACGCCTCGCCGTCCCGCTTCTCGGTCAGGTAGAGATTGCCGAACACCTCGTCGCGCACCCGCACCGGCACCCCGAGGAACGAATGCATCGGCGGATGGTTGGCCGGGAAGCCGACCGAGGCCGGATGCGAGGAGATCTCCTCCAGCCGCAGCGGTTTCGCTTCGTCGATGACCAGCCCGAGCAGTCCGTGCCCCTCCGGCAGCGGCCCGATCAGCTCACGGGTCGGCTCGTCGATGCCCTGGTACACGAATTCCGCCAGCGGCCCGCCGTCGGCGCCGAGCACGCCCAGCGCGCCGTAGCGCGCCTCGACCAGGTCGACCGCGGCCTGCACGATCCGCCGCAGCGTGGTGTCCAGCTCCAGCCCGGACGCGACCGCGAGCACCGCGTCGAGCAGGCCGTCCATCTTGTCCCGGGTGCCGATCAGCACCTCGATCCGATCCTGCAGGTCGCGCAGCGTTTCGCGCAGGCGCAGCTGGGAGAGAGTTCCAGACAGCCTGCGGCCGCCCTCTCCGGTCTCCGGCATCGGTCCCGCCGTCCCTCTTCGTGCTCGACGCCGCCCCGGGCAGATGACTTTCGCCTCTGTGCGCCCTCTACGGAGGGAGCCATCCTGGAACGACTAGGTACGACCACAGTGTGCCGTGTTTCACGGCCTGGGGAGAACTATGACGCTCCACGTGGCCCCGGCGGGCCAACTCAGCACCGATCAGGTGGCCTCCGCCCTGCGCGCCGCCACCCTCGCCCCGTCCACGCACAACACCCAGCCCTGGCTGTTCGCGAGCGGGCCGGACGGAATCGAGCTGTACGCGGACGCCGACCGGACTCTGCCGGTCGTCGACGCGGACCGGCGCGAGCTGCTGCTGTCCTGCGGCGCGGCCCTGTTCAACCTGCGCACCGCGATCCACGCGATGGGCGTGCACCCGGCGACCTCCCTGATGCCCCGCCGCGACGACCCGGACTTGCTCGCCCTCGTGCTCCCGCAAGCCACCGCGCCGATCGACCGCCGGCTCGCGGTACTGGCCACCGCCATCCCGAAACGGCACACCAACCGGACCCCGTTCGCCGCCGAACCGGTGCCCGCGGCCGCGATCGGCCGGCTGCGGCACGCCGCGGAGGTCGAGCACGCCTGGATGCCGCAGCTGGACGCCGGCCAGGTCGCCGGTCTCCGGGACCTGGTGCGGAAAAGCCACCGGGTCCAGATGGCCGACCCGGCGTTCGTCGCCGAATGGCAGCGCTGGACCGGCCGTGGCCAAGGCAACCGCGACGGAGTCCCGTTCGCCGCCGGCGGCACCGTCGCGGCCGACGACACCTGGGTCCTGCGCGACTACGGCACTAGTTCGCGGGCGCCTTCCGCCGGCCCGCTGGTAGTGGTGATCGGGACGTTCGGCGACACCCCGACCGACCGGTTGCGCGCCGGGCAAGCGATGCAGCGAGTTTTGCTGACCGCCACCGCGGAAGGCATCGACGCGTCGTTCGTCTCGCAGCCGGTCGAGGTGCCCGCCGTCCGCGCCCAGCTGCGCGACCTGCTCGGCGGCGGCCTGTGGCCGCAGATCGTGCTGCGGCTCGGCTACGGCTCCCCGGTTTCCTGGACACCGCGACGGACGCTGGACGACGTGCTCGTCGAGCCGTCGCCGCTGATCGCCTGAGAGGCGGTTACTGCCGCTGGCCCCGCAGTTCGGTGGCCAGCACGGCAGCCTGCGTGCGCCGCTCCATGCCGAGCTTGGTCAACAGCCGCGAAACGTAGTTCTTCACCGTCTTCTCGGCCAGGAACATGCGCTCGGAAATCTGCCGGTTCGTCAGCCCCTCGCCGATCAGCTCCAGCAGCGTGCGTTCCTGATCCGACAGCTGAGCCAACGGACCGCGCTTCTTCTCCGCACTGTCGCGAAGCTTCGACATCAACGCAGCCGCCGCGTGCGCATCCAGCAGCGACTTGCCCGCCCCCACCTCCAGCACCGCCGAAACCAGGTCAAGACCCTTGATGTCCTTGATCACGTAACCGCTAGCCCCGGCCATGACCGCGTCCAGCATTGCCTGCTCGTCGGTGTAGGAGGTGAGCATCAGGCACATCAGCTCCGGCAGCCGCGACCGCAGCTCACGAGCCAGCTCGATCCCGTTGCCGTCCGGCAGCCGCACGTCCAGCACCGCCACATCCGGGCGCAGCGCCGGAATCCGGGCCAGCGCCTGCGAAACATTGCCGGCCTGGCCGACAACCGTCAGCTCCTCCGACTCTTCCAGCAGGTCCGCCACACCGCGACGAACCACCTCGTGATCATCGACCAGGAAAACCCGCAGCATCCGTTCTTCTCCCATTTCGGGCACGGCGCTGCGCCGTGCGGTCAGGCAACGAGCGTACGACGGGAAGGTCCCCCCGGGGGGAGGACCAAAGTCATCATCTCCGCGCAGGAGGTCCCGTGCCGGTCGGCACGGTCCAGCTCATCCGGTGCCCGTCGACGGCGAACACGCCGCCCCGCCGGGTCGCCTGTTCGGCGAGCGAGGCCAGCTCCGGCCCGGCGGTCCGCACGAGGTCGCCCGCCCCGTCGTAGCTGACGACCGCCGTCGCCCGCTCCGGTTCCGCCGTGATCTCGGCTTCCGCCGCCTGGGCCGCGCCGTGCCGGGCGACCAGCCGCAATGCCTCGTCGAGGAACGGGACCACCGCCTCCGCCGGGATCTCGTCCAGTTTCCCGGTCAGCTGCGTGGACACCGCGAACCCGAGCGTTTCGCCCGCGTCCGCCAGTACGCGCAGCACTTCGGCGCGGACCGGCGCGGGCGCCGGCGCAGGCGGATCTTCCAGCGCGAACACCGTGCCCTGCACGCGCTCGATGATGTCGTCCAGCTCCGTGATCGTCTCCCGGATCCGGGCGCCGACGACCGACGACCGGGCCAGACCGACGGTGGTGTGCAGGGACAGCCCGGCCGAGTAGAGCCGTTGCAGGAGCTCGCTGTGCAGCTGGGCGGCGATCCGGTCCCGCTCGTCGTGCAACGCGGCGAGTTCCCGTTCGGTGCGGGCCTGCGCCAGCTCGGTGGCCACCGCCGCCTGGTCGACGAACCAGGCCGCCATCTCCAGGTCCTCGTCGGTGAACGCGGGGCGGCCGGCGACGCGGGCGGCGATCAGCACGCCGTCCTGGCCGGTCAGCGGGACTGCCAGGACCGTGTCCAGATTCAGCGCCGACGCGGCCACGACCGGCAGCCGCGTCCGCTCGCCCGGCCACGACCGGATGCCCGGTTTCCCGTTCGCCAGCATCGAGCCGGCCGCCGGGGCGCCCTCCGCCAGCACCGTCCCGGCCAGCCCGTCGGAGACCGTGCCGATCGCGCGCTCGATCCGGACCGCGCCGCCGTCGGCCGGGCGGAGCACGCAGACCAGGCCGGCCTCCGCCAGGCCGCGCACGTTGTCCAGCACCCGGTCGAGCGGATCGCCGGACTCCGCGGACAGCAGCTCGCGAGTGATCGCCGCCGACGCGCGGAGCCATTCCTGGCGGGTGCGCGCCGTCTCGTACAGCCGGGCGTTCTCGATCGCGCTGCCCGCCGCGGCAGCCAGCGCGAGGGCGAGCTGTTCGTCCTCCTCGGTGAACGGCCCGTGCACGCCGTCGGCCAGGTAGAGGTTGCCGAACACCGAGCCGCGCGCGCGAACCGGCACGCCAAGGAAGCTGGTCATCGGCGGGTGCCCGTCCGGGAAGCCGGTCGAGCGAGGGTCGTCCTGCAGACGGGCCAGCCGGATCGGCCGCGGGTCCTCGATCACCGCGCCCAGCAGTCCCTTGCCCTCCGGCAGATGTCCGATCCGGGCCACCGCCTGGTCGTCCATCCCGGCGTGCACGAACTCCAGCAGCCGCCCGTCCGGCCCGATCACCCCCAGCGCCGCATACCGGGCGCCGACCAGTTCCCGGGACGCGTCGACGATGCGGCGCAGCAAGGCGGGCAGGTCCAGCGCGCCGGTGATCGCCTGGGTCGCGCGCAGCAGCCCGCGCAGCCGTCCTTGCGTGCCCATCACCTCCTGGGCACGGTCGATCAGCTGACCCAGCAACTGGTCCAGTTCCAGTCTCGGCTCGTCGGGAAAGGTCAGCCCGGCCCTCTCCGGCGCGTCCCGCTCGGTCACCTCGGCTCCCCACCCGTCGGCTGCTGCGTTTGGCTGCGCTGCGAACTATTCAGTTTTGCCGGTCAAGGCGAGCACCGTCAAGAACGGCCCGCAACGGTGACGTTCGGCGCGGCCTCGGGGACTTTCGGTCGCCGCGCCGTGGCCGGACCGTGCCGTAGAACGGAATCAACCGCTCCTGCGATGCCTTGGAGGCGCGATGGACCTCGTCGTGTACGCGGATTTCGCCAGCCCGCTGTGCTGGCTCGCCAACTGCCGGGCCGATGCGCTGCGAGCGGCCGGGATCGGCGTGGACTGGCGGGCCGTCGAGCGCGCGCCGCGGCCCGAGGTGACCGGCGAACGGCCCGACGCCGCTTTCGAGGCCGAATACGCGGAAGCTGTGGAACTGCGACAGCCGGGCGAGCCGCCGGCGCCGACGATGCCCGCCTTCGTCCCCAACACCAGTGCGGCGATCGCCGGCTACGCCGAGGCGTACGGCGCGGGGGTAGCCGACGATGTGCGGCGCCTGCTGTTTCGGGACTACTGGTACGAAGGCGTGGACATCGGCAACCCGGAGGCGCTGCGCACGCGGCTCGCCGGGCCGATGCTGCGCGGCCACTCCGGCTCCGACCCGATCCGCTTGTCCGGCTACGCGGTAAGCCTCGGCCGAGGACCGGTCACCACCGGTGCGTGGCGGCGGATGCGTGCCTGGCAGGAAGAGTGGGCTGGGTTCGGCGCCGGGGCCTTGCCGGTGCTCGTGGAGAACGGCCTGCCGGTTTTCGGCGCGGAAGCCGTGCAGCAGCTGGGGAAGGCGATTTCGCGAGCAGGGGCCGAGCCTTCGCCGAACTTCGCTGAGCCGGAACGGTATCCGGCGCCACCGGTTCGCGCGCCCGCGTGGTGGGCGCGCGACAGCGGCGGACGGTGGCTGTACGCGGGGTGGCAGTACCGGTAGCGGCTCGTCCTTAACGCCAGCCTGACCATCGTCTGGCCGGTTCGTCAGGTCCGTGAAGGGCCCCTTGAGGGAATCAGATTCCCTCAAGGGGCCCTTCACGGACTAGCGCAAACGGACATTTGACTATCAGCAGGCTGCAGCTGATCCGGCTTGGTTCGCAGCCGACCGCTGAAGAAGCACCAGCTTTCAGGCGGTGTCCCGGGATCGGGCGACGAGCCGGGTCTCGATGTTGTGCAGTGTCGCGATCAGGGCGCCGGTCTCGCCGGGATCCGGGACGGTTCCGTCGAGCAGACCGGACCAGCTGTCGCGCAGCCGCCGCAGATTCTCCGCCGCCTTCGGGGTGGGATAGAGCCGCGCTCGCCGGGCGTCGCCGGGATCTGTTTCCCGGCGCAGCAGCCCCTTCTGCGCCAAGCCTCGCACCGCCCGGCTGACGTTGCTGGAGATCATCTGGGTGGCCTCGGCCGCCTCGCTGACCGTCGCGCCGGGGTGCCGGTCGACGAACCGCATCACCGCTCCTTCCAACGGCGACCCCGACTCGGCGTCGGCCTCCTTGGCGGCGTTGAGGTGGCGGGCGACCGCCAGGATCAGGTCGGCCAGCTCGAAGAGCTGCGAGCGCTGTTCGTCGTCCACCGGGTCAGCGTAGCTTCGGGACTCCGCCAATGCCTATCGTTTGACAGGTATTTTCTCCTCGCCTATATTAGCTATCAGTTGATAGGCATTTCGGAAGGCGCCCCGCCTGTCCGGGTTCCGACGAACCCCGGCGCCAGAACCTGGCAAGGAGCCCGCATGAACGACACTGGCAAGACCGCACTGATCGTGGGAGCGTCGCGAGGACTGGGCTACGCGCTGACCGCCGAGTTCCTCAGCCGCGGCTGGCGGGTCACCGCGACCGAGCGCACGCCGTCGGCACTGCACGAGCTGGCCGAGTCGGCCGAGGGCCGGTTGACCGTGGAGACGGTCGACATCACCGTGCCCGAACAAGTCGCGGCGCTGCGAGAGCGACTGGCCCGGTCGGCCTTCGACCTGCTGTACGTCAACGCCGGCACCAACTACACGACCGACCCTTCGGCGACCGTCGCCGACGTGTCCACCGAAGACTTCGCCCGGGTCATGGTGACCAACGTGCTCAGCCCGCTGCGCGTGATCGAGACCCTGCAGGACCTGGTGCGCGCGACCGGCACGATCGGGGTGATGTCGTCCGGCCAGGGCAGCATCGCCGACAACACGAAGGGCGGCTTCGAGGTCTACCGGGCGAGCAAGTCCGCGCTGAACCAGCTCATGCGCAGCTTCGCCGCACGGCACGCCGACGATCCGCGCACGCTGCTGCTGATGGCGCCCGGCTGGGTGAAGACCGAACTGGGCGGCCCCGGCGCACGGCTGACCATCGACGAGAGCATTCCCGGGGTCGCCGACACGATCGAGGCGTACGCGGGCAAGGGCGGACTGCACTACCTCGACCGCGAGGGCAAGACCGTCAACTGGTGATCGGCAGTCCGTTCCCACCCCCGGCCCGGCACCGGTGCCGGTTCCCACCCCGGCCCGGTGCCGGTTCCCACCCCCTGCCTGGCGCCGGTCCCTACCCCCGGTCCGGCGCCAGTCACCGCCCCGGCCAGCGCCACTCCCGCACCTCCGGCAGATCGGTGCCGTGTTCGGCGATCCACCGCCGGTGCCGTTCCTGCGCGCGGGTCATCCGCTGGCGCAGCGGGCCGGTCGTGGCGAGCAGGCCGGGCACCCGGTCGAGCACGTCGATCACCAGCTGAAACCGGTCCATCCGGTTGAGCACCAGCATGTCGAACGGCGTGGTCGTGGTGCCGTGTTCGGTGTAGCCGCGCACGTGCAGTTCCGCGTGGTTCGTCCGGCGGTAGGCCAGCCGGTGGATCAGCCACGGATAGCCGTGATAGGCGAAAAGCACCGGACGGTCCGGGGTGAACAGTGCGTCGAACTCGCGGTCGCTCAGCCCGTGCGGGTGCTCCGTCTCGGGCTGCAGCCGCATCAGGTCCACCACATTCACGACCCGCACCGCCAGCTCTGGCAGCTCGGCGCGCAAGATCGACGCGGCGGCAAGCACTTCCAGCGTCGGCGCGTCGCCCGCGCAGGCGAGCACCACGTCCGGTTCGCGGTCCGTTCCCGTGCTCGCCCACTCCCAGATGCTCACGCCGCGCGCGCAGTGCAGCGCCGCTTCCTCCGCGTCCAGCCAGTCCGGCGTCTCGTTCTTGCCCGCCACCACCACGTTCACCAGGTCGCGGCTGCGCAGGCAATGCGCGGCCACCTCCAGCAGCGTGTTCGTGTCCGGCGGGAAGTACACCCGCACGATCTCCGGGGCCTTGTTCGCCACGTGGTCCACGAAACCCGGGTCCTGATGGGAGAACCCGTTGTGATCTTGGCGCCACACGTGCGAGGTCAGCAGGTAGTTCAGCGACGCGACCGGCCGCCGCCACGGGATCTCCCGGTGCACCCGCAGCCACTTGGCGTGCTGGTTGACCATCGAGTCGACGACGTGCGCGAACGCCTCGTAGCAGGAGAACAGGCCGTGCCGGCCGCTGAGCAGGTAGCCCTCGAGCCAGCCTTGGCACAGATGCTCGGAGAGCACCTCCATGACCCGCCCGTCCGGCGCGAGCCGGTCTTCCGGCGGGCCGGGCGGCAGCTGCCAGGTCTTGCCGGTGACCTCGTACACCGCGTCGAGCCGGTTGGACGCGGTCTCGTCCGGGCCGAACAACCGGAAGTTCGCCCGCTCGGCATTGCGCCGGAACACTTCCCGCAGAAACCGGCCGAGCGCCCGGGTCGGTTCCGCGGCGCTCGCGCCGGGCACGGGCACCGGCGCCGAGTGGTCGGCGACCGGCGGAAGATCGAGCGGGCGCAGCAGCACGCCGCCGTTCGCGTGCGGGGTGGCGCCCATCCGCCGCTCGCCGCGCGGAATCAGCGCGGTCACCTCGCCGGTCGGGCGGCCGGCCGCGTCGAACAGTTCTTCCGGCCGGTAGGAACGCAGCCAGGCTTCCAGCTGCCGCAGATGCGCCGGGTCCTCCCGGACCCGCGCCAGCGGGATCTGGTGCGCCCGCCAGGTCCCCTCGATCCGCTGACCGTCCACTGTGGCCGGACCGGTCCAGCCTTTCGGCGACCGGAGCACGATCATCGGCCGCGGCCGGGCCGGCCCGCCCCGCCGCAGCACGGCCAGGTCGGCGACCGCGGCGTCCAGCGCGGCAGCCATTTCCTGGTGCATCGCCGCGGGCTCGTCGCCTTCCACGTACACCGGGGCCCAGCCCGCGCCGCGCAGCAACGCGTCCAATTCGGACGGCGGGATCCGGGACAGCACGGTCGGATTGGCGATCTTGTAACCGTTCAGGTGCAGGATCGGCAGCACCGCGCCGTCCCGGCGCGGGTCCAGGAACCGGCTGGACTGCCAGCTCGTGGAGAGCGGGCCGGTCTCCGCCTCGCCGTCGCCGACGACGCACGCGACGAGCAGGCCCGGATTGTCGAATGCCGCGCCGCAAGCGTGCGCGAGCGAGTAGCCCAGCTCGCCGCCCTCGTGGATCGACCCCGGGACGTGCGGCGAAGCGTGGCTGGGCACGCCGCCGGGAAAGGAGAACTGCCGAAAGAGCCGGGCCATCCCCTCCGCGTCGCGGGAAACCTCCGGCCACACCTCGGAATAGCTGCCCTCCAGCCAGGTTTGCGCACGCAGCGCCGGGGCCCCGTGGCCAGGCCCGGTCACGAACAGCGCGTCCAGGCCGTGCGCCAGGATCGCCCGGTTCAGGTGGGCGTAGACGAAGTTCAAGCCGGGCGAGGTTCCCCAGTGCCCGAGCAGCCGGGGCTTGATCTGCTCGGGCGCCAGCGGTTCGCGCAGCAACGGATTGGCCATCAGGTAGATCTGGCCGGCCGCGAGGTAGTTCGCGGCCCGCCATTGCGCGTCGACCTGGGCCAGTTCCGTCTCGGTCAGCGTCGCCGCCGGCGACGAGACCGCCGTCACCGCTGCGGTTCCGGCCGCACGACCAAGACCGGGCAGGAGGCGTGGTGGATCATCGCCTGGCTGGTCGACCCGAGCAGCATCCCGGCGAAGCCTCCCCTGCCGTGGCTGCCGACGACCACCAGCTGCGCCCGGTCGGACTCGTCCAGCAGCGCGTGCCGCGGCCGGTCCCGGACCAGCCTCCGCTGTACCTCGACGTCCGGGTACTTCTCCTGCCAGCCGGCAAGACGCTCGGCCAGCAGCCGTTCCTCGTTCGGCTGCAACGTTTCCCACTGCGGCATGAGCCGCGCGGTGCTCGCCGTCGAGTCGTAGACCACGTCGACCCAAGCGTGCACCGCCACCAGCGGGACGCCCCGGAAACTGGCCTCCTCGAACGCCGTCGCGATCGCGGCCTCGCTGTTGGGGCTGCCGTCGATGCCGACCGCCACCGGGCCGTCCAGCGGCACCGGGCCGTCTCCGTGCCGGCCGCGGACCACCGCGACCGGGCACCGGGCGTGACTGGCGACCGCCGACGTCGTCGCGCCCACCAGCATCCCGGTGAACCCGCCGGTCCCGGTGCGGCCGACCACGACCATCCGGGCCTTCCGCGACCGGTCGATCAGCAGCGCCGCCGCCGAGTCGGTGTACACGTTGGTGCGAACTTCGAGCGAAGGGTCGATCGAGAGGGCGAGTTCGCGCGCCTCGGCCGCGATCCGCTCGCCGTCCTTCTGCATCCCTTCGAAGAGCACGTCGCTGCCGGCGAGTCCGCCGCCGTAGGCCAGCCCGGCCACCTGCAGGCAGTGCACCAGTTCCAGCTCTAGATCGCGTCCCTCGGCCAGCCGCGCAGCCCAGCGGACCGCTTCGTCGGCCCCCTCCGAGCCGTCGATCCCGACAAGCACTGTGCGATTCCGGTCGGTCATTGCCCCTCCTTCTCGGACTCGGTGTCCGCTCCGACCACTCCGGGCACTGCCAGTGCCAGCAGGGTCGCGACGTGGCGATCGGTTTCGTCGTCAAAACGGTCGACGATGCGCACGATCCCGTCGTGCACCTCGACCTTCCAGCGGCCGGCGCCGCCGTAGATTTCCAGCCGGTGCCGGACGTCCGCGGCGATCGCGTGGTCCTCGCGAGCGAGGACGCGCACCACGTCGCCGCGGGTGACGATGCCGACCACCCGGCTGCCGTCGACGATCGGCATCGCCCGGATCCGGCCGTCCACCAGCGCCTGGCACAGGTCGGAGACGTCGGTGCCGGACGACATGCCGGTGGCCGGCGTGGTCATCACCGCGCCGACGGTGGTCTCGATCGCACCCGGGTGGTAGGGGTGCAAGTGCTCCGAACGCGCGTCCGCCGGGATCCGGCCGCGGATCAGGTCGGCCTCGGTGACGATGCCGACCAGCTGGTCGTCGTCGTCCACCACCGGCAGCGCGGTGTAGCCGTGGTCGGACAAGATTTCCGCGGCCACCTTGGCAGGCGTCCACGGATGCACCGTCACCACCGGTGCGGACATCAGATCGCGGGCACGCATCGCACTCGTCCTTTCCTTTTGCTGCTGTGAAACTAAGCAACCGGCCCACTCGCGCACATCGGTCCGGAGTCACCGCCCGGAGGGACCAACGTCCTCAGGGCCGAATCGGGGAAAGCTCGCGATACGTCGTCTGCCACGCCGCCGGGAGCGCGTTCAGGCAGGCTTCCGCCGCGGCTAGCTCGGCCGTCAAGAGCAGATCGCAGACTCTGGTCCCGGCGCTGCCGGAAGAGTCGGCCAGCAGCTGGATCTTGCTTTGCGCGACCACCGCGTCCTGATATTCGCCGAGCAGATCTTGCAGGTCCCGCAAGCTCTTCAGCACCTGCTCCGAGTCCACCGGCAGCGCCGGCGCGGCCGCCTCGACGGCATAGCGGAGGCGCTTCACGCTTTTGCGCACCGCGTGCGCCGCGTCCGGACCGCTCTGCGCGGACACCGCACCGACGCGTGCGTCGGCTTCCGCGACGACCTTCCAGACCAGCTTCGGCAGCGTCTTCCGCGCTGGCTTGCGAGCCCGCTTTCCTTGCGCACCAGGGCCTTGTTCGCGCAGCACGACCAGGAGGACATCCAGCGCGTTCAGCAGTTGCAGGTACCTCGGCGAGTCGAGCACGACCGCGCATTCGGCAGCCGCTTCCTCGGCCAGGGTGGTGAAAACCTGTTCGGCGCTGGCGCGGACCTGGTCGGCTGCGGCGTCCGGCGGAAGCTTCCCGAGCGCCGCGAAGAGCCGTCCGCGCTGCACCTCGGTGTCCCGTGCGCGGCCGACGCCCGCCCCGAGCCAGCGCAGCGCGCTGCCGAACCGGCCGGCCAGCCGCCCGCCCAGCACCGGCGAGAAGGTGCGCAGCGTCGCCCGGATCCGCCGGGCGGCGACCCGAAGGTCGTGCACGCCCTCGGGTTCCTCCATCCGCACCGCCAGATCCGCGCGGGCGAGCGCTTCGACTTGCCGTTCCAGATAGCCGAGCACCGTTTCCCGCGCGGTGCCGGGATATCCGGCGGCACCGGTCCGCCCGTCCGCCGGGCCGGGCATCGGCACCAGTTCCAGATCCCGGCTGTAGGCCCGGACCAGCCGGGACAGTTCGTGCGGCACCTGCTCCAGTCCGGGCGCCTCGACCCGGCAGCCGCGGCCGTCGCCGAGGTCGAGCTGCCATTCGCTGCCCGCCCTGCTGATCGCCAGCCCGTGCCTGCGGAGCCGGAACCCGCTGGTGTCGTAGTACGTCACCGGCAGCGCTGCCCGGGTCATCGCCGCACCGCCCGCTGCACGAACCGGGTCAGCAGCACCAGCACGCAGAGCAGACCCAGCGTCAGCCACTGCACCGGCTCCCGGAAGCCGAGCACGGCGAACTGGATCGCGAGCCAGCCGGCGAGCACCACGCTCGCGGCGTACCCGAATCCCGGTGCGTTCCGGTCGCCGCGCCACGCCGCGGACGCGGCCCAGGCGAGGCTGCCGCCGATCGCGACGATCAGCGCCGCGCCGGGCAGGACCCAGGTCGAGAGCCCGAACGGGGCGAGCACGTCGGTCGGGAGCTGGAACCCGGGCGCGCCCGCGATCAGGCAGACGCCACCGACCAGCGCGCTCGTCGCGAAGATGGTCTCGTAGGCGGCGAGCACTCGTTGCGCGGTTCGCGCGCGGAAGGTGGTCACGGTTCGCTCCTCGGCCGGACGACCGCCACCGGGCAGGTCGAGTGCACGAGCAGCGCCTGGCTGGTGGAGCCCAGCAGCATGCCCTTGAATCCGCCGCGGCCCCGGCTGCCGACCACGACCAGCTGCGCTTCCTCGCCGTACTCGAGCAGGCTGCGCACCGGGCGGCCGCGCACCACTTCGACGTCGATCCGCAGCTGCGGGAACTTCTCGCGCCAGGGCGCGACCTGGCTCTCGATCCGGCTCCGCTCGGCCGCGTCGACCTCGCGCGGATCCAGCTCGAGCCCGCGGGCCGAACCGTCCGGGCGGATCTCGTTCCAGGTGTGCACGGCCAGCAGGACGCCGCCGCGGGCAGCCGCTTCCACACAGGCGAACCCGAGCGCGTCGTCGCTGTCGGCCGAGCCGTCCAGCCCGACCACTACCGGGCCGGTTTCCGGCGGCGGGTCCGCGGGCCGGCGGCCGCGCACCACGACGACCGGGCAGAGCGCGTGCGCGGCCAGCGCGACCGCGGTCGATCCCACCAGCAGGCCGGTGAATCCGCCCAGCCCGCGCGAGCCGAGAACCGCCAGTTCGGCGTCCGCGCTTTCCCGCAGCAGGACGGCGACCGGGTTGCCCTCTTCGACCACCCGCTCGATCGGCAGCGACGGCCAGAGCCGCAGCACGTCCGCTTCGGCTTCGGCGAGCCAGTCTTCCGCCCGTCCGGCGAATCCGGCCCGCACGCCGCGCACCGCCGGTCCGGTGATGCCCGGCTGCGGGATCAAGTAGACCTGCGCCAGCCGCAGCACCGCGCCCCGGCGGGCGGCGAGCCCGGCCGCCCAGACCGCGGCGTGCCGCGCCGAGGTCGAGCCGTCGATCCCCGCCAGCACCACGGGCTTCGCGCGATCAGGCATGGCGCACGCCTTCTCCGGTGTGCCGCAGCGCGCGGAGCCGCTCGAAGCGCTCCCGGTCGTGCTCGTCCTGCTCGGTCAGCTCGGCCTCGGTGAGCACCAGCGCGTCCGGTCCGGGGAAGATCGTCGAGACGTGGTCGTCGGCGAGCCAGCGCACCGTGAACGGCGGCCCGCCCTCCGGCCCGCCGACCGAGACGATCCGGCCGCGCTGCTCGGGCAGGTCCACCCTGACCCCTTTCACCACCAGCCAGTCGCCAGCATGTGCGTGCATTGCTCCTCCTCGGGTCCGGTCACTGCGGGCAAAGCTCGACAGAAGAGACGCCTTCGACGATCCGGGCGAGCGCGGTGACCAAGCGCTGTTCCGCCTCGTCGGCGAATGTGCCGCGGATCGTCACGGCGCCGCCGGCCACCGACACCTGCCAGCGGTCGCGGTGGCCGTCGTAATCGCTGAGCAGCAACCGCAGCCGGGACGCGATCGCGTCGTCGTGCCGGACCAGCGGCCGCAGCAGATCGCGGCGGCTCACGATCCCGGCCAGCCCGCCCTCGTCGACCACCGGCACGCTGCGGAGCCGGTCGACCAGCATCCGGGCGGCGATGTCGCTCACGTCGGCGTCGAGGCCGACCGCCTCGACCGGCGCGGTCATCACCGCGCGCACCTGCTGGTCCGCGCCGACCGGTTCGCCGGTCAGCACGCCGGCCAACGCGTCCGCTTCGGTGAAGATGCCGATGACCTGGTTCGCGTCGTCGACCACCGGCAGCGCCGCGACGCAGTTCTCGGTCAGCAGCGCGATCGCCTCCCGGACCGTGGTGTCCGCTCCGACCCGTATCACCGGCCGGGTCATGATGTCCCGTGCTCGCACGGCTTTCTCCTTTCTCCGCAGCCGGTTCAGTGCACGACCGCGACCGGGCAGGCCGAGTGCGCGAGCAGCCGGTTCCCGGTCGAGCCCAGCAGCCCGGCCGCGACCGGTCCGCGACCGCGGCTGCCGATCACGACCAGCTGTGCTTCCGCCGCCATCAGCGCCCGCGCGGCCGAACGCTCCCGCATCGCGCTGCCGCGCGTCGGGACCGTCGGGAATTTCTCCGCCCAGCCGGCGATCCGCTGCCGCAGCACGCGTTCTTCCTCTCCGGCCCGCTCCGGCCGTTCGACCAGTCCCTCGTGCCACGCGTGCACCACGACGAGCGGCACCTTCCTGCTCTCGGCCGCTTCGAACGCGAATTCCAGGACGCGGTCGTCGCCGTCGACGCCGACCGCTACCGGCGCACCGGCCGTGGCGCGCCCGCGCACCACCACGACTGGGCAATGCGCGCTCGCCGCGACGCGCAGCGCGACCGAACCGATCACCGCTCCGCGCACTCCGCCGAGCCCATGCGAGCCCAGCACGATCAGAGACACCGAACGCGACACCGCGATCAGCAGATCGGCGGCGAATCCGACGCGGAACACCGGCCAGGTCCGCACTCCGGGTGCGGCTTCCTCGGCGACTTCGACCGCCCGGCGCAGCCAGCGGTGCCCGCGCTCGGACAGCAACCGCCGCTGAGTTTCGGGCACCTCCCCGAATGCGTCGACCGCGTCGCCGATCCCGGCCTGGTACAGCTGCAGGGGCACATCCCGGCGCACCGCCTCCGCGGCCGCCCAACGCACCGCCGACAGCGCGGCCTCCGACTCGTCGATCCCGACGAGCACCGTGCCGCTGGGCTCTTTCCCGGTCACCGCGTGCCTCCTGTCCCGCCGCCGATTCCCGGCGGCCGATCTCACCGTCGCGCACCGGGGGCGGTGCCGGTCAGGGCCCGAAGTCCTCGGCCTCGGGGACGAAAGCGGAGTCCCTCGTGGCGAGGACACACCCGCCCCTCCTACCGCTCCCGTGCGTCCGTGAAGGGCCCCTTGAGGGACTTGGATTCCCTCAAGGGGCCCTTCACGGACGGCAGGGGCTTTCACGGACGGCAGGGGCTTGTCTCAGCGTCACTTCAGCGTGGCTGCGTGGTCCGGCACCTCCCGCAGCAGCCGCCGGTCTGTCCGCGCGTAGCCGGATCCCTTCGGCCGCGGCGGCAACGTCACCGGAGGGAACTGGACTTCCCGGTACGGGACGCTCGCCAGCAGGTGCGCCATCATGTTGATCCGGCCGCGGCGCTTCTCGTCGCCGTTGACCACGTACCACGGCGATTCGGGGATGTCGGTGTGCACGAACATGTCGTCCTTGGCGCGCGAGTAGTCGTCCCACCGCGAAACCGATTCCAGGTCCACTGTGGACAGCTTCCAGCGGCGCAGCGGATCCTCGATCCGGGTGCGGAACCGCCGTTCCTGTTCGTCCCGGCTCACCGAGAACCAGTACTTGCGCAACAGCACTCCGTCGTCCACCAGCAGCCGCTCGAAGACCGGGCACTGCTGGAGGAACCGCCGGTACTGATCGGGCGTGCAGAATCCGAGTACCCGCTCCACCCCGGCGCGGTTATACCAGCTGCGGTCGAACAGCACGATCTCCCCGGCCGCCGGCAGCTCCGCGACGTAGCGCTGGAAGTACCACTCGGTCCGTTCCCGATCGGTAGGCTGGGGCAGCGCGGCGATCCGGACCGCGCGGGGGTTCAGGTGCGCGGTGAGCCGTTTGATCGTGCTGCCCTTGCCCGCCGCGTCCCGTCCCTCGAACACCACGACGAGCCGGGCGCCTTCGTGGCGCACCCATTCCTGCAGTTTCACCAGCTCGATCTGCAGCCGGGCCAGTTCCCGTTCGTAGACCGCCCGCGACAGCCGGGCGGGAGCGCGCTTCGGGGCCACCGGGATCAGGCGACGTCGTCCCAGACGTAATCGAGGCCGTTGCAGACCGCGACCACGCCGGGAACCTCCTCGATCAGCCGGGTGACCGGCCCGATCTCGCTGCGCCGTTCCACCCGGCCGGCGACCGTGACCACGCCGGCGTGCACCGCGACCCGGGCGCGGTCCGGGCCCAGCTGCAGCGTCTCCAGCAGCACCCCGGTCACCACGTCCTGTTCGATCTCCGGGTCCGGGCGGGTCAGCACGCCGAGCACGTCGCGGCGCGCCACCACGCCGACCGGGCGGCCGCCGTCCACCACGAACAGCCGGCGCAGCCGGGTCTTCTCCATCCGCGCCGCGGCCGCGGACACCGGTTCGCCTGCCCCGACGGTGACGACCGGGCTGGTCATCACGTCGCGCGCGGTCCGGCCCGACGCTTTCCGCGCGGCCTTGCGATGCGGCCAGCGAGCCGGCTCGGACAGCAGCGGCAGCAAGTCCATTTCGGACACTACGCCGATCAGCAGCCCGTCGTGGCCGACCACGGCGACCGCGCTGATCCCTTCGCTGGTCAGCACCTGGGCGATGTCCTTGACCGGCGTTTCCGGCCGTACGCAGACCGGGCTGGCGGTCATCACCGCGGACACCGGCGTCGTGCTCGTGTTCATCGTTCCTCCGTCGTCGGGAATCCCGCGGCCTGTGTGGCCCGGACGATCAGCACCGGACACCCGGCGTGGTGCAGCAACGCGTGGCTGGTGGACCCCAGCACCATCCCGGTGAACCCGCCCCGGCCCCGGCTGCCGAGCACCACCAGCGAAGCGTGGGCGCTGCGCTCGATCAGCCGGTCGCGCGGGCGGTCCGGCTCGACGACCTGCTCGACCGGCACGTCCGGGTACCGCTCGCAGTACCCGGACAGCCGCTCCGCCAGCAGCCGCCGCTCGGCTTCGCGCAGTTCGTAGGGGAAGGACCGGGCGATGTCGCCGAACAGCCGCGAGCTGTCCGCGTCGTGCCAGGTGTGCACGGCGACCAGCGGCACGCCGTGCAGGGACGCCTCCTCGAAGGCCCAGCCGATCGCGGCCTCGCTCAGCTCGCTCCCGTCGACGCCCACCACGACCGGGCCGCCGGGATGAACCGAACCGCGCACCACGGCCACCGGGCAGCGCGCGTGCGCCGCGAGGTCGATGTCCGGCGAGCCGGCCAGCAGCCCGGACAGCGTGCCGGTCGGTTTGCCCAGCACCAGCATCCGGGCGTCCGCCGACGCCTCGCGCAGCGCGGTGTCCGCGCCGGACGAGCTGGTCGCGGTGTCGATCCGCGCTTCCGGTTCGGCATCGGCCAGCTCGGCGCGGACCTCCCGCAGCAGTTCTTCCGCACTGTTTTCCTTGGCGGCCAGCCACTCCGACGGCGGATACCGCCTGGTCGTGAAGTCGCCGTCGGAGAATCCGTACGCGGTGAGCACGGTCAGCGGCACATTTCGCACCGCCGCCTCGTGCGCTGCCCACCGGGCCGCCGCCGCGGCCGATTCGCTGCCGTCCACGCCGACGACCACCCCGCCGCTGTTCATCGCCGCTGCTCCCAGTCCGAGCCGAGGATCTCGGCGACGCCGCGGCGAAGGCTCGCCGGCGGGATCCGGGTCGTGCGGCCCAGCCGCAGCAACGCCTGCGGGAAGCCGGCCAGCCGGTAGTCCTCGCACAGCGCGGCGCGGACCTCGGGGACGTGCAACGGCTGCGTCAGCACCGCGCCGGCCAGCCCCCGGGTCACCGCCTCCAGCCAGCAACGCTCCAGCGCGTAGCCGGCCCGGATGTGGTCGATCCGCGCGTCGTCCACGGTCAAGAACACCAGCACGGTTTCGCCGGCGAGCCGCCGCCGCAGTTCCGGCAGGTCAGGCAGAACGGTCGCGCGCCGCACCAGCCCCGCCCAGGGCAGTTCGCCAGGCGGCAGCGCGGAGAACGAGAGGCCCGCGCCGTGCCGGTGCGCGGCTTCGTCCCGGATGGTCCACAGCGCCAGCTCGCGCTGGTAGCCGATGTCGTCCTGGACGGCGCGGGCGGCGTGGTCGAGGAATTTCGCGAGCCGGTCCAGCCCGTGCAGGGGCAGCGCCTCCACCCGGTCGGTCGCCGCGGCCCGGGTCACGCGCTCGATCTCGGCCGAACCGACCGGCAGGCCGGTGAACTCGGCGCGGTGGCTGCGCCGGACCACGATCGCGCCGTAGCGGTGCATCTCCTCGTCGGTCGGCGGCTGCATCTGGTCGGCGTCGATCCGGGCGATCAGCTCCGGGTCCTCCGGATCCGGCAGCACCGAGATCGCCGCCCGCCTGCCGAGCACGCGCACCGCCAGTTCGAGGTTCGCGAGCGCGGTCCCGCAGGACATCGCCAGGTCCTGCCGGCGCGGGTCGTGGTGCGGCAGCGCGATATCGGCACGTTCGCGCAGCAGCACCGCGCCGTCGGCCAGCTCGAGGTGCCACGGCTGGGTGTTGTGCACCGAAGGGGCGCGCAGCACGGTCCGGCCGAGCACCTCGGCTTCGGCGAGCGTCCATTCGCCGGCCCGGCGGCCGGCTGCCGTGGCTGTCTTTTCCATCGCGCTCTCTCCCGTCGCTGGCGGACGCTTCCGAGCGAACCGCCGCGGGCCGGTCGGGCGCTTCGGCCACAAGCCATCGGACGCAGGGACCAACGTCACCGGGCCCGCCCGGCAGGTCCAACGACACCGCCGCGAGGACCAAGAACCCTTTCTCGCCCGTGCCCGCGCGGCGAGAGTGGGGCGCATGACCGCAACCGAACCGTGGGCCGCCGTGCGGGAAACGCACAGCGGCGCGGTCTTCTTCGCCGGGGACCGCGCGTGGAAGCTGAAGAAGCCGGTCGACCTCGGATTCCTGGACTTCACCGACGCGGGGGTGCGGGAGCGGGTCTGCCGGCGGGAGGTCGAACTCAACCGCAGGCTCGCCCCGGACGTCTACCTCGGCGTCGCGGCGGTGACCGGTCCGGACGGGAACGTCTGCGATCATCTCGTGGCGATGCGCCGGATGCCCGCGCAACGCCGGCTTTCGACGCTGGTCCGGCAGGGCAAGCCGGTCGGTCCGGTGCTCCGCGCGCTGGCTCGCCGGATGGCTGCGTTCCACTCCGGCGCGGAGCGCGGCCCCGCGGTCGACGCCGACGGGACGCGCGACGCGGTCCGGCTCCGCTGGCGCGCGAGCTTCGATCAGGTCCGGCCGTTTCGAGGGGTGGTGCTGGATGCTGCGACGGCGCAAGAGATCGAGGAGCGGACCGAGCGGTTCCTCGCCGGCCGCCAGCCGCTGTTCGCCCGGCGCCTCGCCGACCGGCGCGTGCTCGACGGGCACGGCGACCTCATCGCGGACGACATCTTCTGCCTCGACGACGGCCCGCGCGTGCTGGACTGCCTGGAGTTCGACGATCGGCTCCGGCACCTCGACGGCCTGGACGACGTCGCGTTCCTCGCGATGGATCTCGAACGCCTCGGCGCGCCCGCGCTCGGTGCCGAGTTCCTCGCCGCGTACACGGAATTCTCCGGCGACAACGCTCCCCCGGCACTGCGCGAGCACTATCTCGCCTACCGTGCCTTCGTCCGGGTGAAGGTCGCCTGCCTGCGGCACGCACAAGGAGATCCCGAAGCCGCGGCGCTCGCCCGCGAGTACGCGGAGCTCACCGTGCGGCACCTCCGCGCCGGCGAAGTCCGGCTCGTCCTCGTCGGCGGGCTGCCCGGGGCGGGGAAGTCCACCGTGGCCGCCGGGCTGGCGGACCGGCTCGGCGCGACGCTCGTGCAGAGCGACCGAGTCCGCAAGGAACTTGCCGGAATCGACCCGATACGGCACGCGCCTTCGTCGTACCAGCAAGGCATCTACACCCGGGAGCAGACCGCGCGGACCTACCACGAACTGGCCCGGCGGGCGGCGGACCTGCTCGCCCTCGGCGAAACGGTGATCCTCGACGCGTCGTGGACCTCCGCGCAGGAACGGGAAACGATCGCGCGCGTCGCACACCGGACGAACAGCCGGCTCTTCTCCGTGCAGTGCCTGGCGCCGGATCAGGTGCGCGAGCACCGGCTGGCGGTGCGGACCGGATCGCTTTCCGACGCGGGCCCGGCCATCGCGCGCGAGATGGCGCGCGACGGGGACCCGTGGCCGGCCGCGTTCCCGCTCGACACCACCGGCGGCCTCGACGACACGCTCGCCCTCGCGCTGGCGCACGTGACAGCGGGATGACCGGGGACGGAGGTCCCCGCGCCAGTGTGCGAACGTCCCTGCCGCCCGCTCCGGTCCGCGGAGGACGGTGGGCCCCGCACCGGAGGAGGGCCCCATGACACCGACGCAGGTCACCGTCCTCGGCAGCGGATTCGCTGGGCTGGAAACGGCTTTCCGGCTCCGTGCCCGGGCGAAGGCGGAGCAGGTCCGGATCACCGTGGTCTCCGAGACCGACGATTTCCTGTACCGGCCCGAGACCGTCCGGCTGCCGTTCGGTGCGGCGGAGGCACACCTGCACGTTCCGCTCGGCGGCGCGTTCCGCCGGCGCGAGATCGACGCCGTGATCGCCACCGTGGAAGGGATCGAACTCGACCGCGGACAGGTGCACACCTCGCGCGGGCGGGTGCCCTACGACCGGCTGGTGGTCGCGACCGGGGCCGCGACCAGGCCGGAGGAAATCCCCGGGCTCGCCGAATACGCCCACTCGATCGCGGCGCCAGCCGCGCTGCACCGGCTGGGCGAGGACCTCCGCTGGGTCGCCCAGAATGCCCGCCACGGCCGCCCGCAACGCGTGCTTTTCGCCGTGCCGCCGGGGAATCTCTGTTCGCCGCCGCTGTATGAGATCGCGTTGATGTTCGACACCTGGCTGCGCCGCAAGCAGGTCCGCGAGAGCGTCGATATCGCCTTCGACACCAGCGAAGAGACCTTGGTAGCCGCGCTCGGCAGCAAAATGCGCCACCTGGTGACGCACGAGTTCGAGGCGTGCGGGATCGACACCCGCACTTCGGCGGCGCTCGTCGAAGCAACCGAGCGGGAGGCCGTTTTCGCCGACGGCTCGGTGCGCGAATTCGACGTGCTCGCCGTGTTCCCGCCCCAGGTCGCGGCGGTCGGCTATGCCGGGCTGCCGCTTGCCGATCGCGAGTTCCTGCGGTGCGAGCCAGGGACGCGGGCGGTGCTCGGGCGGCCGGAGATCTACGCACCCGGCGACGCCGGGGACTTTCCGCTGAAGCTGGGATTGCTGGCTCTGCAGCAAGCCGACGCGGTCGCCGGCGCGATCGCGGCGCAGGTGCGCGGGACGCCGGCACCGGAGCCGGCTGCGCCGATGGTCCGGTATGCGGTGGACATGCTGGACTACGCCGCTTTCGCACAGGTGCCGCTCGCGGGCGGGCGGCCCGACGAGGCTTCCGGCCGCTCGCGCGTCGGCGCCGGACTGGGCTGGCGGGTCGCCGCACGGACGGCCGGGATCCTGCTCGCCGCGCGGTTCCGGAGGGGGCTGCCGTTTCCGGCGGTCTTGGGGCACGGCGTTCCCGAGCGGACGCACCGGATGCCGGTGCTGCGGGCGCGGCACTGACGAGGGCCTGGCCCCGTTCTCCGGCTACCGCCGAACTCCGGCCTCTTCCTGCCCGTCTCGCGCGTAGTCCAGTCGGTTCCGCACTCCCACCACTCCCGGCAGCACCTCGGTCAGCTGTTCCGCGCGCAGCGCTTCGCTGCGGCTGTCCACCGTGCCGGCCAAGGTGACGACTCCGTCGTCCACCCGGACCGAAGTCTTCGCCGGGTTCGCCCACAGCGCCTGCTGCAGCACGCTGCGCTCGACCATCTCCTTGATCTTCGCGTCCGGCCGCAGGAACACCGCGAGCACGTCCCGCCGGGCCAGCACCCCGACCAGCGCACCGAAACCGTCCACCACGAACAAGCGGCGCAGCTTCGCCTCGACCATCCACCGGGCCGCGGCGGCGAGCGGTTCGTCCCGGCGCACCGTGTGCACCGGGGTTTCCATCACGTCGACAGCGGTGCGGCCGTGCGCCTGCGCCCACAACCGGCGGTGCGCGCGGCTGGCGAACACGCTCGGCTCGGGTCCGGCGGATCGGCGGTCGTACCGGGCGAGCAGTGCGCTCTCGGTGACCACGCCGATCGGCCGGCGCGCCGAGTCGACCACCGGCACCGCCGCGATCCCGTTCTTCGCCAGCACATCGGCCAGCTCCTTGAACGACAGGTCCGGAGCGGCGGTCACGACCGGCCAGCTCATCAGGTCCGACACCAGCAGTCCGCTCATCGCTGCTCCTCCCAGTTTTCCCTGCACAGTAGGATTTTTCGCCGCGCGGCACCGGGGCCGCCGGTCCTCGCCCGCGGAGCCGTTCGTCCCTTGACCGCCGCCGGGGGCGAAGCGTTGGCTGGCCGCACGAGACGAGGAGGCGCAATGCGCACACATCGGAAATTCGCCGATCTGCCTCCGGCGCGCCGCCGGGCGGTCGTGGTCGCCGCCACGGTGCAGCTGCTGCTGGCCGGCGCGGCCTGGTGGGATCTCGCCCGCCGTCCCGAGGACAGCGTCAACGGGCCGAAACGCGCCTGGGCGGCGGTGATCGCGATCAACTTCATCGGTCCGCTGGCGTACTTCCGCTGGGGCCGGACTGGTCCTCGCGCGCGACGATGACCGGGCACAGCGCGTACGACATCACCGCCTGGCTCGTGGACCCGAGCAGCAACCCGGTCAGCCCGCCGCGGCCCCGGCTGCCGACGACCAGCAGCTGGGCCCGGTCGGCGAGGTCGAGCAACTGCTCGGACGGACGGCCGCGGACCACCACCTGCCGCACCTCCACCTCCGGATACCGTCCTTCCCAGCCGGCGATCCGCTCGGCGAGCACCTCGGCCGCTTCCTGCTCGTAGCTGCCGTCGAACTTCCAGTCGTTCTCCCGGAACACGGCGGAAAGCAGCCGGTCGTCCCAGCAGTGCACCGCGGTCAGCGGTGCTTTCCGCCACGAGGCTTCCTCGAACGCCACTGCCACCGCCTGTTCGCTCGACGGAGAGCCGTCCACGCCGACCACCACCGGACCGGCGCTCGGCGGCTCGTCGTCGCCTACGTGCGGGCGAACCAGCGCGACCGGGCATTCCGCGTGCGCGGCCAGCGCGACCGACGTGGAACCGAGCAGGATCCTCCCCAGCGGGCGCAGCCCGGGCGTGCCGAGCACCAGCATCGCCGCCCCGCGCGACTGCGAGGTCAGGCACTTCGCCACGATTCCGCGCCGCAGCACCAATTCCGGGGTCAGTTCCGGGGCGGTCTCCTCCGCGGTCTCGCGCGCCATCCGCAGAATCCGGCGGCCGCGCACCTCCAGGACCGTGTCCAGGTTCTCCCGGGTCGGCAGCGGCCGCGGATACGCCAGCGCCGGGTCGTCGAGCACGTGCACGATCCGCAACGGCAGACCGCGCGCCGCCGCGGCCCGGGCGGCCCAGGCGACCGCGTTCCGGGACGCGAGAGAACCGTCGGTCGCTACGACGAGTGCGGGTTCGGTCATCGGTTCCGCCTTCCTTTCCGGCCGGGTGCGCCCTCCGGACGGTAGGCGCCGTCCGGCGCGCACGGCAGCGGCTTCGGCCCCTGCCCGGGAGGACCTTCGGCCCCGGTGCCGACCGGCGGCGGCCAACGGCCCGCGGCACGGGGACTTTCTGCTCCAGAGCCCCGGCGGCCCGGCGCGCCAGACTCGGCGGCGCAGAGGGAATGGAGGTCCCCATGTCAATCAAACCGAAGCGCGAGAACCACGTCGCGAGCCGGATTCCCGCCCAGCAGCGGCCCGAAACCGAATTCGCGCGGCCGCTGCGGGTCGGCTACGGCGCCCGCTCGCTCGCCGTCCTGCGGATCGTCATGGGGCTGGTTTTCCTGTGGCCGTTCGCCGACAAGCTGTTCGGCTTGGGCTATTCCACGCCCTCGGCCGGCGCCTGGATCCGCGGTGGCTCGCCCACCCGCGGTTTCCTGAGCACGGTCGATGTCGGCCCGTTCGCCTCGATGTTCCACGCGTGGGCGGGCACCTGGTGGGCCGACTGGCTGTTCATGCTGAGCCTGCTCGGCGTCGGCGTGGCGGTGATCGCCGGAGCCGGGCTGCGGATCGCCGCGGTCGCCGGGACCGTGTTGATGCTGCTGATGTGGGCCGCGGAATGGCCGCCCGCCCGCACCACCGGCGCCGGCACGGCGACCCACTCCAGCAACCCGATCTTCGACTACCACTTGGTCTTCGCGCTGGTCCTGATCGGGCTCGCCGCGGCGTTCGCCGGCGACACCTGGGGTCTCGGCCGCCGCTGGGCCGCTCTCATCGGTACGCGGACCTGGCTGCGCTGAGCCGCTTCCGGGCGCCCGTTCATCCGAGCGGGCGCCCTTCGTCGAGGAAGGAGCAACCGTGAAAGCTCTCGTGTACGACGGTCCCGGGCGACGTTCCTGGACCGATTGTCCCGACCCGGAGATCACCGCGCCGACCGACGCGGTCATCCGGGTCGACGCCGTCACCATCTGCGGCACCGACCTGCACATCCTGAAGGGCGACGTGCCCGAGGTCGAACGAGGAAGGATCCTCGGCCACGAGGCGGTCGGCACCGTGCTGCGCACCGGCGACGCGGTCACGTCCGTGCGACCCGGCGACCGGGTGCTCGCGTCCTGCATCAGTGCGTGCGGCCGGTGCGAGTACTGCCGCCGCGGCAGCTACGGGCAATGCCTCGGCGGTGGCGGCTGGGTTCTGGGCCACCTCGTCGACGGCGTACAGGCCGAGCTCGCCCGGATCCCGTTCGCCGACACGTCGCTCTACCCGTTGCCGGCCGCGGTGTCCGACGAATCCGCGGTGCTGCTCGCCGACATCATCCCGACGTCCTACGAGGTCGGCGTCCGCAACGGGCAGATCGGCCCGGGCGACGTCGTCGCGATCGTCGGGGCCGGGCCGATCGGTCTCGCCGCGGTCGCGACTGCGCGGCTCTACAGCCCCGCGTCGATCATCGTCGTCGACAAGGAGCCCTCCCGGCTCGCCGCCGCGAAAGACGCCGGGGCGGACCTGACCGTTCTGCCGGAAGAAGCCGAAGCCGTAGTGCGCGAGGCTGGCGGCGGGCTCGGCGCGGACGTCGCGCTCGAAGCCGTCGGCGTCCCGGAGACCTTCGAGCTGTGCGCCGAACTCGTCCGCCCCGGCGGGCACGTCGCCAACATCGGCGTGCACGGCAAACCGGCCACGCTGCACCTGGAACGGCTCTGGATCCGCAACGTCACCATCACCACCGGGCTGGTCGACACGTCCAGCACGCCGATGCTGCTGCGGATGGTCGCCGCCGGGCGGCTCGACACCGGCCGGCTGGTCACCCACCGGTTCGGCCTGCACGAGATGGACGAGGCGTACGACGTCTTCGCCCACCCGCAGGACAGCGGCGCGCTGAAGGTCGTGCTGTTCCGCGAGTGAGCCGATGCGGTGCCGGCCTCAACGCGGCCGGTGCCGCCGATCGTCCGCACTCATTGTCTGGCGGTCGCGCCGGTCCTGCGGGATCGGCGCGACCGCCAGCCTCGCGACGGCCGGGTCCGGTGCGGCTTCTCCGGACACCCGGCAGCGCCGACGGAGAACCGTCTGCCGATCACGGCCCGGGCTCAGCCGGTCCGGCCGGACTGCCTTTGACGTGCTCCGCGAAGAACGCGAGCACCCGTCGCCACGCGTCCTCCGCCGCGACGGCGTCGTAAGCGCGCCATTGATCGTTGAAAAAGGAGTGCTTGGCCCCCGGATACACCTTCAGGTCGTGCGGGATGCCCGCCGCGGTCAAGTCGGCCTCCAATATTCCGGCCGCCTTGGTCGTGAAGTCCTTTCCCGGCCACGATCCCACGACTGGGCACAGCCGGCGGATCGCTTCGCGCGGTTTGGGCGCGGCGCCGTAGAACGGCGCGATCGCGGTCAACCGCACATCGCTGCATCCCCACGTCAGAACGATCGAACCGCCGAGGCAGAATCCGATCGCGCCGATCCGCGCGGCATCGACTTCAGGAAGACCGGCCAGCCGGCCGAGCGCGGCCTTCAGCGCCGGAACCCCGTAGTGGTCGAGATTCCCGGCCATCGCACCGACGAACATCCGAGCCATGCACACGGCGCGGTTGCGCCCCTCGAACAGATCGACTCCGAGCGCGGCGTACTCCTCGGCGGCGAACCTCCGGCAGACGTCCCGGATGTTGTCGTTCAAGCCGAAGGCCTCGTGCACGACGACAATCCCCGGAAACGGCCCGGTGCCGTCGGGAAGGGCCAGGAAAGCACTGCCGAGCGTTTCGGTCCGCATCACGGCAGTCTGTCCCTCGGACTCCCCTCTCCGCGGGACCCGAACGTCCCTTCTCCCGAGGACCAGCGGCCCTGACACCGGACAAGCGAGCACCTTCCTCCGGACCGGCATCGGCCCGGGCGGAGCGTCCGTGAGGGGCCTCTTGAGGGAATCTGATTCCCTCAAGGGGTCCCTCACGGACCCGGGCTGCCGCGCCCACGGGCGGTTCTTTCCCCGCCCGCCGTCACGGGTGGTGGATCGACCGGTCCCCGAACAATCCGCTCGCCGGAGGCTCGTCCGGCCGGAGGCTCCGGTCGTCCAGCTCCGCGCGCAGCTGCTCCTTGACCTCGACCACGCCGTCGACCCTGCCGACCAGCGCGGCGATCACCGGGATCATGCTGTAGCGCTCGACTCTGCCGCTCAGCGTCACCACGCCGTCCTGGACCGCGACGTACAGCGACGCCGGGTCGATGCACATCTCGCGCTCCAGCACCTCGTCCCGCACCTCGGCGCGGATCTCGTTGTCCGGCCGCAGGAACACCCGCACCAGGTCGGCGCGCGAAACCACGCCGGCCAGCGTGCCGTCCTCGCCGAGCACCGGCAGCCGGTGCACCCGGTGGGTTTCCATCAGCTGAGCAGCGTGGCGCAGGTCGTCGTCCACGCTGACGGTGATCGCCGGGGCGCTCATCAGGTCGGCGGCGAACAGCCCTTCCGCCTTCCGCCGCCCGCGCCGCGCCTGCGGGCCGATGCCGTGGTGTTCGACGTCGCGCTCCAGCAGGTCGCCCCGGGAAACGACGCCGAGCACCCGGCCGTGCTCGTCCACCACCGGGGCGCCGCCCACGCCGCGTTCCTCCAGGAGCGCGGCGACGGCTTTGAACGGCAGGTCCGGCGAAGCCTGGGCGACGTCGGTGGTCATGACCGAGCGGATCTGGTGTGTCCTCTTCATTTTCTGCTCCTCACAACAGCGGGCCGGGGAAATAGGCGGGCGCGGCTTCCTCTTCGGGCAGCGGTTCGCGCTCCTCCGCCGTGCGGGCCGGGACGATGACGACCGGGCAGCGGGACTGGCGCAGGCAGTACTCCGAGACCGAGCCGACCAGCATCCGCAGCACCCGGCTGTGCCCGTGGCTGCCGAGCACCAGCATCGCCGCGCCGGCCGACGCGCGGACCAGTGCCGGGCCGGGCGCTCCGTCGACCGTGCCGGTCCGCACCGGCGCGCCCGGCTGCCCGCCGGCGCGCGCCTGCGCCACCGCCTCGTCCAGCTCGTGCTGGTACCGGGCGGCGATCTCGTCGGCCGAACGGCTCACCGCCGACTCCAGGTCGGCGAGCGGGTCGAACGTCCAGGCCCGCAACGCGGTGACCGTCCGGCCGCTGGCGCGCGCTTCGCCCAGCGCCCAGCGCAGCGCCGCCGCGCTGCCCGCCGATCCGTCGACGCCGACGACGATCTCGTCTTCGTTCGCTGTGGTCATGGGCTTCTCCTCGGGTTGGGGCGAAGCGGCTCCGGGCCGCTCACCGGGCTTTTTCCAGCAGGACGCGCCGTTCGGCCGCGGCGATCGCACTGCGCGCCGCTCCGATCGCGTCCGGGTTGACGGAGATCGACGTGATGCCGGCCCGCACCAGGTGCTCGGCGAACGCCGGATTCGTCGAAGGCGCCTGGCCGCACAGCGATGTGGTCAGGCCGCGCGAATCGGCCGCGCGCACGATCTTCGTGATCGCGTCCAGCACCGCGGGATCGGCTTCGTCGAACAGTTCGGCGCACTCCGCCGAATCGCGGTCGACGCCCAGCATCAGCTGGGTGAGGTCGTTGCTGCCGATGGACACCCCGTCGATGCCGAGCCCGGCGTACTCGCGCAGCCAGTAGACCACCGACGGGACCTCGGCCATGATCCACCGGTGCAGCCCGCGCTGCTTGCCGAGCGGGCTGGCGTCCACCGCCTCCAGGCACGCTTCGAGTTCCCATTTGGTGCGCACGAACGGGATCATCAGGTGCAGGTTCGGGGTCTGCTCCCGCACCCGCGCCAGCATCCGCAGCTCCAGGGCGAACAGGTCGGGCTGGCGCACGTAGCGGTAGCAGCCGCGGTAGCCGATCATCGGGTTGTTCTCGACCGGCTCGTACTTGTCGCCGCCGGCCAGTCCGCGGAACTCGTTGCTGCGCAGGTCGGTCGCGCGGTAGACGACCGGCCGGTTGCCGAACGCGGAGGTGATCTGCACCAGCGACGCGGCCATAGAGTCCACAAAGGACTCTTCTTCGCCGCGGGCGATCAGGTCGCGCGGATGCCGTCCGCCGAGCGCGGTGGTGAGCAGGAATTCGGCCCGCAGCAGGCCGACGCCGTCCACCGCTTGGGCGGCGACCTCGGCGGCGTGGTCCGGCATCGCGAGGTTGACGTACAACCGCGTCCCGATCGCTTCGGTCGCCGGTGCCGCTGGCGCCGCGACCGGTTTCGTCCGGGTAGGCGCCGTCGCACCGGCCCGCACCTCGCCTTTCGTGCCGTCGACGGTGACCAAGGCCCGGTCCGCCAGTACGCGAGTCGCGTCGCCGGTCCCGACTACGCACGGCACGCCCAGCTCGCGGGCGACCACCGCGGCGTGGCAGGTCATGCCGCCGCCGTCGGTCACCAACGCGGCCGCGCGCCGGATCGCCGGCACCCAGTCCGGCGTGGTCATCGGCGCGACCAGCACCTCGCCGTCGCGCAGCAGCCGCGCTTCCGAAGGGTCGCGCAGCACGCGAACCGCGCCGCTGCCCTCGCCCGGAGAAGCGGCGAGACCGGTCACCAGCACGCCGGTGCCGCTTTCCCGGACCGGCGGCAGCGTGGTGATCGGCCGCGACTGCACGAGCCAGGTCTTGTGCTCCGCGATGGCGAACTCGAGATCCTGCGGGACGCCGTAGTGGTCCTCGACCCGCGACGCGAGCCGGGCCAGCTCCAGCACGGTGGCGTCGTCCAGCACCCGGCGTCCGCCGACCTGCGCGGTCAGCGCCACCTTCACGTCTCCCCCGCCCACTTCGGGGATGATCTTGTGCGTCTGGGTGCCGACCCGCGCGCTGAGCACGCGCAGATCCTCTTTGGCCACCACGTAGGTGTCCGGGTCCACTGCGCCGCTGACGATCGCTTCGCCTTGCCCCAGCACGGCCTCCACGACGACCCGGTCGCGGTCGCCGGTGCGCGGGTCGGCGGTGAAGATCACCCCGGACCGCTCGGCCGGGATCATCCGCTGCACGACTACCGCGATCGCCGGCTCGGCGGTGAACCCGCGGGTCGCCCGATAGCTGACCACTCGCGGCGAGAACAGCGAAGTCCAGCAGTCGACCACCCGCGCGGCCAGCGCCTGTTCGTCCACGACATTGGTGTAGCTGGCGTTCATGCCCGCGAAGGACGCTTCGCTGCCGTCTTCCCCGGTCGCCGACGAGCGCACCGCCACGACCGGCTGATCGCCGAGCGCCCGGTAGGCCGCGGTCACCTCGGCCGCCAAGGTCTCGGGCAGCCCGGCCGACCGGACCAGCTCCCGCATCCGCTCGCACGAGGCGGCGAGCCCGGCCGCGTCGTCCACCGCGGTCAGCGCCTTCGCGTGCAGGTCGGCGACTTCGGCGCGCACCCCGGCGGCCTCCAGCGCGGACCAGTACGCGTCCCGGGGGACGACGAACCCGTCCGGCACCGGGTAGCCGGCGGCGATCAGCTCGCCGAGGTTCGCTCCCTTGCCGCCGACGGTCTCGGCGTCCGAGAGCCGCACATCGGCCAGTTTTCGCACCTCTGTCATGACAATCCTCCTCGGGTACCGCGCGGGGCGCGGGTCATCAGGCGGAACAGCTCGTCGGAGCCCCAGACCAGCACCGGCATCGGCAGCAGCACCGCATACACCCACAGCGGCAGGGCGGCGGTGCCGAAAACGTCCTGCAGCCAAGGCAGGTAGACGAGCGCGGCGGCGAACAGCACCTCGAACGCGATGCCGCCGAGCAGCAGCTTGTTGGTGCCGACACCGATCGCCCGCAACGACACGCGCTCGGTGCGGGCGGCGAACGCGGTGCCGATCTGGCAGAACACGATCGCGGCGAAACTCGCAGTGGTGGCTTGGAGATACGCGTGGTGCAGCGGGGTGCCCGCGGAGACGTCGGCACCGGGGTGCCAGCCCGCCGCGTACAGGACCGCGAAGTAGGCGCCGAGCACCAGCACGGCCGAAACCAGCCCCATGATCCCCCACGCCCGCAGGAGCATCCGGCCGGTCACCACGCCTTCGCGGCGCGACCGCGGCGGACGTCCCATCAGCCCGGGTTCGGCTGGCTCCCGGCCGAGCGCCAGCGCGGGCAGCGTCTCGGTGCCGAGGTCGATCGCGAGGATCTGCAGCACGGTCAGCGGCAGCGGGATCGCGCCGCCGGAGACCGCGAAGAGCAGGAACGGCAGCACTTCCGGCACCGCGTGCGCGAAGATGTAGAGCACGAATTTCCGCACATTGTCGAAAACCCGGCGGCCCTCGCGGACGCCGGCGACGATGGTCGCGAAGTTGTCGTCGGTCAGCACGACCGTCGCGGCTTCCTTGGCGACGTCGGTGCCGCCGATGCCCATCGCGACTCCGATGTCCGCCCGGCGCAGCGCGGGCGCGTCGTTCACCCCGTCGCCGGTCATCGCGACGACCTCGCCGCAGTCGCGCAGCGCGTCCGCGATGCGCAGCTTGTCCTCCGGTGCGGCTCGAGAAAACACCACCTCGTCACCGCCGACCAGAACGGTGTCGAGCTCCGGCTCCGGCATGCTGGCGAGCGCCGCCCCGTCCACCACCCGGTGCGCGCCGATGCCGACCCGGCGGGCGATCTCGGCCGCGGTCAGCCCGTTGTCACCGGTCACGACGTGCACGGTGATCCCGGCCGAATGGCAGTCGGCGACCGCCGCGGCCACTTCGGGCCGGGGCGGGTCGACCAGGCCGACGAGCCCCAGCAGGCACAAGCCGTCCTCGGCTTCGGCGCGGCTGCCCGGCAGTGCGTCCGCGACCCGGCGCGCGACGGCCAGCACCCGCAGCGCCCGGCTGGCCATTTCGTCGACCAGCGCGGCCAACGCGGCACGCCGCGCCGGCGTCAGTTCCTCTTCGGCGCCGCCGGCGGCCAGTTCCGCGGTGCACAGCGGCAGCACCTGCTCCGGCGCCCCCTTCACCGCCACCACCAGGCCACCGGCCACGAAGTCCACTGTGGACATCCGCTTGAGGCGGGGATCGAACGGGTACAGCGCTTCCCGGGCGGCTTCGCGCACCTCGGCGGACAGCGCCGCCCCGTAGTCCCCGGCGAAGCGCAGCAAGGCGAGTTCGGTCGGATCGCCCGAGCCAGCGGCGAGATCCGCGGTGCTGCACCGGGCGAGCACCGCCGCCGCCTTGCCCGGATGCGCGGAGTCCGCACCATCCGGGCCGCGCAGTTCTTCCACCCGCATCGAGTTCGTCGTCAACGTGCCGGTCTTGTCGGTGCAGATCACCGTCGTCGAGCCGAGCGTCTCCACCGCGGACAGCCGTTTCACGAGCGCGCCCGCCTTCGCCATCGAGCGCACCCCGGCCGCCAGCGCGAGCGTGATCGTCGGCAGCAGGCCCTCCGGCACGTTCGCCACCAGCAAGCCGATCGCGAACACGAAGGCCGCCGGCCAGGACAGCCCGGCGACGACGCCGAGCGGCAGAAAACCCGCGCCGACCAGCACCGCGACGCCGGCGATCAGCCACGCCACCCGCCGCACCTGCCGTTCCAGCGGGCTCTCGTCGCGGCCGATCCGCGCCGAGAGCGAGGCGATGCGGCCGATCTCGGTATGCCTTCCGGTCGCGTGCACCACCGCCCTCGCCGCACCCGCGACGCAGACCGTGCCGCTGAAGACCAGCACCGGGGAATCGAGCGGGCGGTCGGCGTTGTCGGCGGTGTCCGCCGCGTGCGTGACCGGCGCGGACTCGCCGGTGAGCATCGAGGCGTCGATGTCCACCATGCCGTCGATCAGCCGCGCGTCGGCTGGGATCCGGTCGCCCTCGGCGAGCACCACCACGTCGCCGCGGACCAGCCCGGTCGATTCGAGGTGCACGACCGCGCCGTCCCGCAGCACCGCGCTGCGCTCGGGCAGGTACTTCCCGAGCGCTTCGACCGCTCGTTCCGCCTGCTGTTCCTGGAAGAACGCGAGCAGCCCGTTCAGCACGATCACGCCGACGATCGCGATCGCCAGGTTCGTCGTGCCGGCGAACCAGGCCAGCCCGGCCGCCGCCCACAGCAGCAGTGCCAGCGGGTGCACCAGCTGGCGCAGCAGGGCCATCGGCCACTGGCGGCCGCCCCGGTGCGGCAGCTCGTTCGGCCCGTCGGCCTGCAGCCGCCGGGCCGCCTCCCGCGCGGTTAGCCCGCCCGGCGCGGACCGGAGATCGCGCAGCAGCAGACCGATCGGCTCCCGCGCGTCCACCCCGGGCGCCGCGAGAGCGGGCGGCGGACGCAGATGCGTGGTCATCGGGCTCCCTTCAGCTCTCGAAGACGCGCAGGACCTCGTGCGGAGCCCCGCCCGGCAGCCCGGCACGGGCCTCGGTCGCCCAGCCGCGGACCGCGGCCGCGACGCGCAGCGAATGGACCGCCGCCCCGAGCAGAACGTGCACCTCGGCGCCCGTCCCATCGGCGACTACTGCGAGTTCCCAGCTGCCGGCCTGGCGCGGCGGCAGCACCCGGGTGTGCGGCCAGTGGTTTTCCCGGGACAGTTCCCCGGCCGCGCCCTCGACCGGCACCGACTGCCCGGACGCCGGACCGCGGACCGCCCGCAACGCGAGATACCGGTCCCAATCGCGCGCCCGCGCCGGTTCGTCCCCGCCGGCCGTCACAACCGCCACTACGTCGGGCCGTTCGGGATCGTGCGGCAACGACAGCCGGGGACGCACCCCGAGCACGCGCAGCACAATCCACGCGGTGGACAGCGCGGCTCCGCAGCCGGCGAGGACAAGCCGCCCGTCGTCGTGGCGGAGCCGCCCGGTGCGGGCGATCACCAGCTCGCCGGGCCGGGTTTCGACCGCGAACCGGCGTCCGTCCAGGCGGGCGAGCGCGTCGACCAGGACGGCGCGGGCGGGGCGATCCCAGGCGAACACGGCGGTGGTCATCGCGCCGCCTCGCCGTCACCGGGCTTCGCTGCGGTCGGCGACCCGTGCACGGCTCGGCCCTCCTTCCCCGCTGGCCAGCGCGGCCTCCGCGCCGCGCGCGAGTTCGAGGTCTTCCCGCGTCCGGATCACCAGCACCGGCGCCGCCGAATCCGGACGGCTCACGATGCGATCGGCGTCGGCGCGCGCCAGCGCCCCGACGCGCAAGCCGAGCACTCCCAGGTCCCGCGCCACCGCGGCGACCGCCTCCGGCTGGTATTCCGCGACACCGCCGGTGAACACGAGCGCGTCCAGCCGGCCCAGGCGGGTCGCCGCGGCCCCGATCTCCCGGCGCAGCCGGTGGGAGTACACCGCGACCGCCAGCGCCGCGTCCGGATCGCCGGCCGCCGCCACCGCGCGCACCGCGCCCAGGTCGCCGCTGGTCCCGCTCATTCCGGCGAGCCCGGACCGGTGGTAAAGCGCGTCCGCCATCTCGTCCGGGCTCATCGGAGCGGTCTTCATGACGTGCAGCAGCAGCCCCGGATCGACCGATCCGGAGCGGGTCGCCATCGCCGGGCCCTCCAGCGGGGTGAACCCCATCGACGTGTCGACGCTGCGACCGCCCCGCACCGCGGTGACCGACACCCCCGCGCCGACGTGCGCGCAGACCAGCTGCAGTTCGGCCACCGGACGGCCCAGCAGCTCCGCGGTGCGGCGCACCGCGTACTGCGCCGACAGTCCGTGGAAACCGTAGCGGCGCAACCGGTTCTGCCGGGTCCACGCGCGCGGCAACGGGTAGTGCGCGGCCGCGTCCGGCAGGTTCGCGTGGAATGCGGTGTCGAAGCAGGCCACCACCGGCGTCCCCGGCAGCAGCTCCCGTACCTGGCGGGTGATCTCGAGCGACATCGGCTGGTGAATCGGAGCGAGCGGAGCGAGCCGTTCGAGATTCGCGAGCAGCCCGTCGGTCACCACCGCCGGCGCCTTCTGCGCGCCGCCGTGGACGAAGCGCACCGCCACCGCGTCCGGACGCGGCCAGCGCCGCACCGCGTCGTGCACCGCGCCGGGCAGGTCGCTCGGCCAGGCGGTCCAGCCGACCGCGGTGCCGTCGTGCACGGCCGCCGCCTTCAGGCTGGACGAACCGGGGTTCAGCGTCAGGACTCGCACTGGCTCCTCCTCGTGCCCGGGTCAGCCGGACAGCTTGCGCAGGTACGGATCGCCGGCCGCGGGCCGTTCGAGCCGGATGCGGACGTCGAGCGCCCGGCACCCGTCCGGCCGCGCCGCCACCGGGTTCAGGTCCAGCTCCGCGATCTCGGGCACGACCGTCGCCAGCCGGCCGACCCGCAGCAGCAACCGGCGCACTGCGGCCCGGTCGATCCCGGACGCCCACAGCGCCTCCGCCGAACGCAGGCCGTCGAGCAGCAGATCGGCGTCCGCGCCGGTGAGCGGCGCGAGCCGGGCGGCCCGGTCGGCGAGCAGGTCGGTGTCGACCCCGCCCAGCCCGAACACCACCAGCGGGCCGAACACCGGGTCCGAGCGCACGCCGACGAGCAGTTCGCGGCCGCGGTCGGCCATCGGCTGGACCGTCACGCCGTGCAGCGCCGGGCCGAACCGGCCGCGCAGCAGCCGGTACGCTTCGCGCACTCCGGCCGGGCCCTCGACCCCGAGCAGCACCCCGCCGCCCGCCGATTTGTGCAGCAGCCCGGCCGCGTCCGCCTTGACCGCGAACGGCCCGGACGAATCCTGCGCGACGCGGGCCGCTTCGGTTTCGTTTCGCGCGTAATACGTTTCCACGCAAGGGATCTCGGCGAGCCGGAGCAGCTCGGCGGCCGCTGCCGGCGACAACCATCCCTCGTGTTCCTCCGCGCGTGCGGCGGCGAACTCCCGTACCGCGGCGCAGTCCATCTCCGGCGGCGCTTCCTCGTCGTGCGGCCGGGCCAGCCACTCCGCGTACTCCGCCAGCCGGGCGAGCACACTGGCCGCGGTCGCGGGGTCGTCGTAGCACGCCGTTCCCGCGGGCCCCGCCGCGTTCAGCGGGGCGACCCGCTCCCGTTGCCCGGGCCGTACCGCGAGCACCGTCTTGCCGAGCCCGGGCAGCGCTCCGGCCAGCGCGACCGAGGGATCGCCCGCCGCGGTCGGCACGGTCGCGGCGATCACCGCGTCCACCCCGGGATCGGCGAGCACGATCTGAAGCGCCTGCCCGAATTCCGCGGCCGGTACCGCGGCGGTCGTGTCCACCGGGTTCTGCGCAGCGGCCTGGGCCGGCAGCACGGCACGCAGCTGATCCGCGGTCTCCGCGGACAGCTCCGCCATCGTGAGCCCTTCCCGCTCGCAGGCATCCGCGGCGAGCACGCCCGCCCCGCCGGCGTTGCTCAGCACCGCCACCCGCCGTCCGGCTGGCAGCGGCTGCCACGAGATCGCCGCGAGCGCGTCCACCAGCCCGGCGACCGTGTCGACCGCGATGATGCCTGCCTGCGCGTAAAGCGCGTCGCGGGTCACCGCCGGAGTCGCCGCCGCCGCAGTGTGCGACGCGGCCGCGCGCTGGGCAGTGCCCCCGCTGCCCGCTCGCACCGCGAGCACCGGCCGGGTGCGGGCCAGCCGCGCCGCCAACCGGCCGAACTTGCGGGGATTGCCGAAAGATTCCAGATAGAGCGCCACGATTTCGGTGCGCCGGTCGCTCGCCCACCACAGCAGCAGGTCGTTGCCGCTGACGTCGTACTTGTCGCCAGTGGACACCAGCGCCGAGACGCCGAGGCCGAGGCCGGTCAGCGCTTCGGCGAGGGCGATCCCGACGCCGCCCGACTGGGTGGCGACGCCGATGTGCCCGGGCAGCGGCCCGCGGGCGAGGAAAGTCGCGTCCAGCGGGCAGGACGGATCGGTCGAAAGCACGCCGAGACAGTTCGGCCCGACCAGGCGCATTCCGTGCCGGCGCACCGATTCCCGCACCCGGGCGCCCGCCTCGGAGCCGGTCAGCCCGGACGAGATCACCACCGCCGCGGCCACACCGCGCGCACCGCAGTCCTCCACCGCGTTCGCCGCCGCTTCGGCCGGGAGACAGATCACCGCCAGCTCCGGAGTCCGGCTCAGCCGCGCCACCGACGGCGCGCAGCGCACGCCGAGGATTTCCGACGCCACCGGGTGCACCGCTTCGACCGAGCCGGGATATCCGCTCCGCAGCAGGTTCGCGAGCACCGCACGGCCGACCGAGCCGGGGCGCCGGCCCGCGCCGATCACCGCGACCGACGCCGGTCGCAGCAGATGCGCCAGGCTCGCCGCCTCGGCGATTTCGTCGCGGCGGACGAACGCGTCCGGGTAGCGGTCCTCGCCGTCGAGCTCGATTTCGACCGACCATTCCGGTCCGCGATGGTCGATGCGATAGCGCAGCCCGAGTTCGGCGAACACCCGGATCACCTTCGCGTTCTCCGCCATCACTTCCGCGACGAAGCGGTCGATTCCGTGCGCCCGCGCGGCCGCGGCGAGATGTTCCAGCAGCAGCGTGGCGATGCCGTGGGTGCGCTGGGTGCCGTCGACGACGAGCGCGACCTCCGCGTCCGCGCTCGACCCGGCTCGCTCGTAGTGCGCGACGCCGACCAGCACGCCGCCGATGAAGCAGCCGAACGCCGCGTGCCCAACGCCGGGCGCCTCGGCGATCTTCGCGGTCAATTTATCCACAGTGGACGGCATCGGGCCGAAGAACCGAAAGTAGCGGTCCCGTTCGCCGAGGCCGGTGTGCAGCCGCAGCACGGCGTCCGCGTCGGCCGGCCCGAGCGGGCGCACCAGACCTACCTGGCCGTCGGCCAGCAGGACTCGTACCGCCAGGTCCACGCTCATCCCCGTCTCCTCACACGAAGCGGCGGGCGCAACCGCGCCCGCCGCTGACGCACGTCACGCCTTGTCGACGTGGATCTTGATTTGCTTCTCGTGCGGCTGATCGGCGATCGGCATCGAGATCTCGAGGATGCCGTCGACGTAGGTCGCGGTCACCTTGGCGGCTTCCGCGCCCGCGGGCAGGGTCACCGTGCGGCTGAACTTGCCGTAGTAGAACTCGCTGTGGCCGTCGGTGCTCTTCTTCGCCTCCCGGTCGGCTTCGATGGTCAGCAGCCCGTCGTGCGTGGTCACCGTGATGTGCTTGTCCGGGTCGAACCCGGGCAGCTCGGCGCGCACCGTGTACTTGCCGCCCTCCGCGGATTCCTCGATCCGCACCGGGTTGTGCTCGGCGAACGGCCACGGGCGTTCCATCCAGGCGGCGATGCTGGGCAGCGCCATCCGGGAACCGGGCAACAGGGAAGTCATGCTCTCTCCTCTCGTCGCGAACGGGGTCGCGCCTTCAGCAAACCGCGCGCGGCGGCCGTCGCACCGCTGCCGGACTGCCCGAAGCCGAGGGACGAAGGTCCCCGGCGGGCGTCGCTGAGCTGACGGGCGATCGCCTGGCCCCAGGCACGGATGACCGGCCAGTCCCGGTTGTCGCCGTCCTTCGCGCGCAGCGCGGCGACCACCGCGCGCTCCGGAAAATGCAGCACCGAACGGTCGATCTTGCCGCCGAACAGCCGATGTTCCCGGGCAGCGCAGCAGGCCAGCACGTCGGTCGCGTCCACCGGGTCCTCGCCGGGCCGCGTCCGCTGCCCGACCGGCCCGCTGGAGAACAGCCAGACCGGGATCCGCGACAGTTCTTCCCGGTGCTCGCGGACCAGCTGCCGCGCCGGGTCGAGCCAGTGTCCGAAGTAGACGGCACTGCCGATCACCGCCGCGTCGCAGCCGGCGAACGACTCGACGTGCGCTGCGTCGGCGACGTCGACCTCGGCCGACGTCCCGGCTTCTTCGAGGCCCGCTCTCAGCGATGCCGCGATCTGCTCGGCGATTTCCCGCGTCGACCCGTGCCGGGTCGCCACCGCGATCACGATTTTCATCCCGCGCCGCCTTTCTTCCGGTTCAGCGAGCCACCTCGACCGGGCAGTCCGCGTGCGCCAGCAGCCAGTTCCCGGTCGAGCCGAGCAGGCCCCCGGCGACCGGTCCCCGGCCCCGGCTGCCCACCACGACCAGCTGCGCGCCGGACGACATCCCGCTCAGCGCGCGCGCCGCCGACCTCGCCCGCACCAGGTGCACCCGCACCGGCACCTCCGGATGCTTCCGGGACCACGCGGCCACCTGATCCCGCAACGCGCTTTCGCGGCCCGGGCTGCCGTCGTGCCACACGTGCACCGCCTCCACCGCCGCCGCGCGCGCCGCGGCCGCTTCGAACGCGACGGCCAGCGCCCGTTCGCTCCGGTCCGATTCGTCGATGCCGACCACGACCGGCCCGTCCGCCTCCGCCCGGCCGCGGACGACCGCCACCGGGCAGCGCGCGAGCGCGGCCGTCCGCAGCGCCACCGACCCGATCACCGCGCCCCGCAGGCCGCCGACCCCGTGCGAGCCGAGCACGATCAGCTCGGTCTCGCCGGACATCGCGATCAGCTGCTCGGCCGCGGCGCCGAGCCGGAGCCGCCGGCGCACCGCGACCGCGGGCACCGCTGAACGCGCCGCCTCCGCGGCGACGCAGAGCTGGCGGTAGCCCGGTTCCAGCAGCATCTCGGCGTCGCCGAGCGGCTTCCGGTGCGGCAGCAAGTCCGGGCCGTCGACCAGCTCGGCGCGGAACACCACCAGCTCGGTCCCGCGCCGCACCGCCTCGGCCGCCGCCCACCGGACCGCGGCCAGCGCGGCCGCGGACCCGTCGACCCCGGCGACCACCGGCCTGGTCATTGACGCGGATCAGGAGCCGAGTCCGGGACGACGTCGCGCTCGTTCTCCTCGATCTCGCGCCGCTCGCCCACCTTCAGATACCGGCGCATCGCAGTGCCGTGCCTGCCGCGCTCGGCGACGTCGCGGCGAGCGTCCTCCTCGATCCGGGCCTTCTCCTTCGGGTCCATCGCCTGCCTCCTCCGCCGGAACCCATCCCCTCGCGGCCGAAACTAAGCCGCCGTCGCCGCCCGGCGCTGCTGGCGGACGTCCGCGGCGCCGGAGTCTTTGGTCCTGGCGGCTGAGGCGCTGCGGCCCTCCCGGCGAGCCCGGCGCGAGGCGGAGATTCGGGCGATGACGTACGCGACGTTCCCGCTCGGCCGGATCGCCGGAATCCGCATCGGCGCGCACTGGTCCGTGCTGATCGTGCTGGGACTGCTGGCCTGGCTGCTCGCGACCGCCGTGCTCCCGGTCGGCGCACCGGACTCGACGCCCGTGGCGAACTGGGCGGCCGGGATCGTCAGCGCGGCGGTGTTCCTGGCCTCGCTGCTGGCGCACGAAATGTGCCATGCGCTCGTCGCCCGGCGTTACGGCCTTCGTGCGGAGCGCATCACGCTCTGGCTGCTCGGCGGAGCCACCGAACTGCCCGACGAGCCGCCGACGCCCCGGGCCCAGCTGCTCGTCGCTGTCGCCGGACCGGCCGCGAGCCTGCTCGTCGGCGGGATTTTCCTCGGCGGCGCGGTGCTCGCCGCCCCGGTGCTGCCCGCTGTCGTGTCCGTTTCGCTGGTCTGGCTCGGCTGGTCGAACGGGGTGCTCGCGGCTTTCAACCTGCTGCCGGGGACGCCGCTCGACGGCGGCCGTGTCCTCGAAGCCATCGCGTGGCGGGTGACCGGGAGCCGGGACCGCGCCCGGCGGATCGCCGGAGCCGGCGGCCAGGTGCTCGCCGCCGCGGTCGCCGCTTTCGGCGTTTGGGAGCTGCTCATCCGGGGCGACGCCACCGGGTTCTGGCTGATCGGGATGAGCTGGTTCCTGGCGCTCGCCGCTCGCGGCGAGATGTCCGCCGCGCCGTTGCGCGAAGTGCTCGCCCGGATCCGCCTCCGCGAGGTGATGAGCACCGACCTGGTCACCGCGCCCGGCTGGTACACCGTGCAAGGGTTCCTGGACCAGGCAGCCCGGACCCGTTTCCGCACGTTCCCGGTGGTGTCGTTCGGCGGCGCACCGGTCGGCGTGGTCAGTCTTTCCGCACTGAGCAGGGTTCCGTCGTCCGCGCGCACCTCGGTGCGGATCGAAGACATCTGTGTCAAGCCGCCTGCCTGCCTGGTCGCCTCGCCGGACGCGCCGCTCTCGGAGGTGTTCAGCCGCGCACGGCTGCGTCCCGGGCAAGATCTAGTGCTCGTCGTCGACCGCGGCGTGCTGGTCGGGGTCGCGGCACCGGGCGACCTGGCCCGGGTTCTGGAACTCACCGCGCTCGGCGTGCGGCCGGGTCACGACGCGGGCAGCGTGAAATAGGCTTCCTCTTCCTGCGCGAAATGCAGCGTCAGCACCGCGTCCAGCCCATAGAGCGTCGCGCGCAGGTCGTCCACCTGGTCGCCTTGGATCCCCGTCGGCGCCTCCGCCAGATGGCGTTCCAGCCGCCGCGCGAGGCGGGCGATCTCGGTATGTGCACGGCTCATCGGCACGGTGCTCTCCGGCCCGCCCAGCGCACCGGCCAGAGCCGGGTACAGCTCGGTTTCCTCGGCCATTTCGTGCGGCAGCACCTGGCCGAGCAGCGCGTCGCGAGCGCGCCGGACCGCGCCGTCGGCGGCCGGGCTGGCCCCCTCGGAAAGCGCGTCGGCGGCCTGCCGGATCGCCAGCAGCGCCGGACGGAGAAGTTCGTGCTCGCTTTCGAACCTGCGGACCAGCCCAGCCGGCGCGGGCGCGCCCGGCGCCGGGACCCGCAGGGCCCGCAACGCGTTGAGAATCGCGGCCACGTCGATCGCTTCCTGCACCAGTGCGCCCGCGGCCGGGGCCAGGAGCCCCGCCGCGGCGGCCGCCATCGCAGCGAACGACAGCGCCACCCCGACGACCGCGCTCTGCACCGCCAGCCGCCGCGACCGGCGAGCGATCTCCGCGGCGTCGGCGAGCCGGGCCAGCCGGTCGTCGAGGATCACCGCGTCGGCGGCCTGCGCCGCGGCGGTCGCGCCACGGGAGCCGAGCGCCACCCCGACGTCGGCCGCCGCCAGCGCCGGCGCGTCGTTCACGCCGTCGCCGGTCATCACGACCAGCCCGCTTGCCTGGGCGGCGCCGACGGCGGCCAGCTTGTCCTCGGGGGTGACTTCGGCCTGGACGTCGTCGAGTCCGAGCAGCGCCGCGACCTCCCGGGCGTTGTCCACCCGGTCGCCGGTGAGCAGCCGGATCGTGCCGATCCCGGCCGTCCGCAGCCGGCGCATCGTGCGGGCCGCGTCCGGCCGGATGCGGTCCTTCGCCAGCAACGCCGCCACCGGCTCACCGTCGCAGTCGACCCACAGCAAGCTCGCCAGGTCGAGCCGTCCGCGCCGTTCCGCGCTGCACGCCCAGGCCGGCACGACACGCCCGGTCGGCAGCCGGCCGACCCGCACGATCCGCTCGCCGACCCGTCCGGACACGCCGGCCCCGGGCAGCTCCCCGACGTCCTCGGCCCGGCTGCGCTGTATCCCGGCCGATTCGGCGGCCCGGACCACCGCGGCGGCCAAGACGTGCGGCGAGTAGTACTCGACGCTCGCGGCCAGCCGGAGCGCGTCCTCCGCGGACCAGCCCGGAGCGCACACCACGTCCGCCACTTCCGGCCGTCCCGCGGTGATCGTGCCGGTCTTGTCCATCAGCAGGACCTTTGCCCGGCCCAGTGATTCCAGCGCCGCACCGTCTTTGACCACGACGCCGGCCCGCGCGGTGCGGGACATTCCCGCGGTGACCGCGATCGGCACCGCCAGCAGCAACGGGCACGGCGTCGCCGTCACCAGCACCGCGACCGCCCGGTGCACGTCGCCGCTCAGCAGCCACGCCGCCCCGGCCAGCACCAGCGCGGCGGGCAGGAACCACGCCGCCGCCTGGTCGGCCAGCCGGGCGACCGGCGCGGTCTGCGCGGCCGCCGATTCCGCCAGCCGCACCACGCCGGCGTAGGTGCTTTCGTCCGCGGTCGCCCGCGCGGTCAGCTCCACCGCGGCCCCGGCGTTCACCACTCCACTGTGGACAGTGTCGCCGGCGGGCCGGTTGACCGGCAGCGGCTCGCCGGTCAGCGCGGACTCGTCGAACAGTCCGGCGGCGGCCAGCACTCCGTCCACCGGCACGACTTCGCCGGGCAAAACCACCACCGCGTCGCCGGCGGCGACCTCCCCGGCGGGGACCTCGCGCAGGTCGTCGCCGTCGCGCAGATGCGCAGTCCGCGGCGCCCGTTCGAGCAGCGCGGTGAGATCCCGGCCCGCTCGCCGCTGCGCCCGCGATTCGAGCACCCGACCGGTCGCGACCATCGCCGCGATCACCGCGCCGGCGAAGAACTCGCCGACCGCGAGCGTCGAGGCGAGCGCCAGCACCGCGAGCGTGTCCGCACCCCAGCGCCGGTGGCGGAGATCGGCCGCGGCCCACCAGATCGCGGGTGCCAACGCGACCACGGTCGCCGCCGCCCAGCACCACGCCGAGCCCGGACTTGCCGCCGCCCAAAAGATTCCGCCCGCCGCCAGCAGCACCGCGACCACCGTCAGGAGCACAGTTTCGCCCGGCGGCCGTACCCGCAGACGCGCCATGTGTAACCTCCCGGCCGCACGATGCGCCCGGCCGCGTCGCCGGTGGAAGGGCCGAAGGGCCTCACTCGCGCTCGCGCGGGCGGGGCCGCAATGCCCCGCCCGCGCGGAACTTCTTCTCTGGGAACGGTCCTCTCCCGGCACACAGCATGGGAGTGACGCTAGAAGCCCGAGGAGAACGACGATGATCGACGACCGTCCGGACGAATACACCCTCAGAGCCGCGATCGCGCTCGCGCTGCGCGCACCGTCGCTGCACAACACGCAGCCGTGGACGTGGCGGTTCACCGGACGCACGATCCAACTGCGCGCCGACCCGCGCCGGAAGCTCGCCTACGCCGACCCGGAGGGGCGCGAGCTGCTCATCAGCTGCGGCTGCGCGCTGCACCACTTGACGGTCGCGGCCGCGGCGATGGGCTGGGCCGCCAAGGTGACCCGGATGACATCCGACCTCGTCGCCGCTGTCGAGCTGAACCGGCACGAACCGTCCGACGACGACATCGCCGCGGCGTCGGCGATCGCCCGGCGCCGTTCCGACCGCCGCCAGTTCAGCGCGCCGCCCGCTCCCACCGAACTCGCGCGGCTGACCCGCACCGCTGCCGATTCCGGCGTTCAGCTTCGTCCCCCCGGACGAGATGCGCTGCGAAACGCACTTGCGGAGGCCCGGCTGCTGCGCGCCGCCGCTCCCGCCTACGCCGAGGAACTCGCCGCTTGGAGCGGACGCCGCTACACCGCCGACGGCATCCCGTCCCGCGCAGTCCCGCCGTACGGAACTACTGTCGGCACGCGTCGCTTCTCCTGGCCCGGCCTCGCCGCCGACGACGGCACCGACCAGGCAGCCGTCGCGGTGCTGTCCACCTCGGCCGACACTCCCCTCGACCACCTCCGTGCCGGCGAAGCGGCCAGTGCGGTGCTGCTGGAGGCGACCCGGCTGGGACTGGCCACCTGCATTTTCACCGAACCGCTGGAACTCCCGACCGCCCGAGCCATGCTGTACGGCGGTGCGGTACCCCAGCTGGCGATCCGGATCGGCCGCACAGCGGAGGCACCGCTTCCCGCGGTCCCCCGACGCCCGATCGACGAAGTAGCGCAGCCGCTGGGCAAAGCCGCCCGCCCCGCGCCGGTACCTGCGCCGCCCGCACCCGGCCGTCCGTGAAGGACCCCTTGAGGGAACCGGATTCCGTGAAGGGCCCCTTGCCGGACCTGGATTCCGTGAAGGGCCCCCTGAGGGACTTGGATTCCCGCAAGGGCCCCCTGAGAGACTTGGATTCCGCATGGATTCATTCCCGGCCACGCCGCCGAACCGCGCCGCCGACGGCGGGCTGCCCGGCAGCCAGCCCTCGCCCTGCAGCCCGATACGAAGCCCGAACGCGTCGCGGAGCGGCTCACTCCGCTCGCAGAACCGCCGCCCCGGTAATCGCGTCCCCAGCCAGATCCGCCAGCGCGACCGACGCCGCCGAAAGCGGGTATGGCACGGTCTGGACCCGCAGCCGGTGCTGTGCCGCGAAGTCCAGGAACTCCCGGGCATCGCTGCGGGTGTTCGCCGTAACACTGCGGACCTGCCGTTCCTGGAACAGGTGCCGCTGGTAGTCGAGCGCCGGGACTGCGGAGAGGTGGATGCCGGCGATCGCGAGCGTGCCGCCGCGGTCCAGCGCGGCGAGCGCGACCGGTACGAGTTCCCCAGCCGGTGCGAACAGGATCGCCGAGTCGAGTGGTTCGGGCGGTTCGTCGGCCGCGTCGCCCGCTGACGCCGCCCCGAGCTCCAGCGCCAGCTCCTGCGCCTGCCGGCTGCGGGTCAGGACGTGCACTGTCGCGCCGCGGGCAAGCGCTACCTGCGCGGCCAGATGCGCGCTGCCGCCGAATCCGTAGATGCCGAGCCGTCCGCCCGGCGGGACCTCTGCCCGCAGCAGCGCGCGATACCCGATTACGCCCGCGCACAGCAGCGGAGCGAGCTCGTCGTCGGAGTATCCGGCGGGCAGTCGATGCGCGTACGCAGCAGGGACCACCGCGTACTCAGCGTAGCCGCCGTCGGCGTCCCACCCGGTGTACCGCGAATTCGGGCAGAGGTTTTCCCTCCCCGCGCGGCAGTACCGGCAGGTCCCGCAGGTGCCGCGCAGCCAGGCGATGCCGACCCGGTCGCCCGGCTGGAACCCGCCGGTGCCGGGCGCCACGACCTCGCCGACCACCTCGTGTCCCGGCACCACTCCGGGCCGGTGCACCGGCAGGTCGCCCTCGGCCACGTGCAGGTCCGTGCGGCACACCCCGCAAACCCGCACTTTCACCAGCAGCTCTCCGTCGCCGGGCACCGGTACGGGCGTCCGTTCGCGCACGAGCGGTCCGCTCGCCATCGGGCCGGGCCGGCGCACGCGCCAGGCCAGCATTTCCGCCGTCATCGCGTCTCCTCCCGGCCGCGGTCCCCTGCGCAGGCCCGGCCGGGCACTCCGCAGGGAACCGTCCGCGACGGTCCCTGCCCGGCCAAGGATCCTCGTCCCCGGCCGCCCGAACGACATCCACCCGGCCCGTCGGCCGGGGACGTTTGACCCTTCTTGTCCGGCCGGTCCATTCCGCACAGTGGCGCCATGACCACTCCCGCACGCCCGGCGCGGCGCCGGCTCGTGGCGGCCGGCGTGCTCGTGGCCGTGCTCCTCGGCCTCGCTGCTTGCGCGGCGCAAGCCAACGCCCTCGCCGCGCCCGCGGCCGGACCCGGCTTCTGGCTCGGGCTCTGGCACGGGTTCATCTGCCCGATCGCCTTTCTGATCTCGTTGTTCAACGATCATGTCGGCATCTACGCGGTGCACAACAGCGGCCGGATGTACGACTTCGGGTTCGTCGTCGGCGTGGTGATCGGGGCCGGGGTCTTCCACAGCCCGTTCTACGCGCGGCGCCGCGCCGGGAAAGGCGACTGACCGGATGTCGCGCAAAGCAAGTTCCGGACCGCCGCCGACTCCGCCCGCTCGCGAGCCCGAACAGCGCCGCGGCGGCGGGCTGATCGGCTTGCTGCTCGTCGCGGCCGTGGTGGTCACCGTGGTGCTCATCGGCGGCCCGGCATTGTGGACCTCGCCGGCCCCCGAGCTCACCTACACCGAACTTTTGTCCAAAGTGGACACCAACCAGGTCGCCGCGGTGACCATCGGCAGCGATGGCGCGGTGACCGGCACCTACCGCAACGGCAGTGCCTTCGCCAGCCAGCTGCCCACCGCGCTCGGCGACCCGCAGCTCACCACCAAACTGCGGGAGAAGAACGTCGCCGTCACCGGCGCGAAATCCAGCGGCGGCAGCTCGGTGCTCACCACGCTGCTGGGCTACCTGCCATTCCTGCTGATCTTGGGCCTGCTCTGGTGGGCGGGCCGGCGCGCCCAGCGCACCCTCGCCGGCGGAGCGGGCGGGCTCGGCGGCATCGGCGGGTTCGGCCGGTCGAAAGCCAAGATCATCGAGGCGCAGCGGCCGACCACGCGATTCTCCGACGTCGCCGGCTACGAGGGCGTGAAGCAGGAAATCGCCGAAGTGGTCGACTTCCTGCGCGATCCGTCGCGTTATGCCGCGGTCGGCGCGAAGGGACCGCGCGGGGTGCTCATGGTCGGGCCGCCGGGCACCGGCAAGACGCTGCTGGCCCGCGCGGTGGCGGGCGAGGCGAGCGTGCCGTTCCTGTCGATCACCGGATCGGCGTTCGTGGAGATGTTCGTCGGCGTCGGCGCGTCCCGGGTGCGCGATCTGTTCTCCGAAGCCCGAGACCGGGCGCCCTCGATCATTTTCATCGACGAGATCGACGCGGTGGGCAGCCGGCGCGGGCTCGGCGGCACCGGCGGGCACGAGGAACGCGAGCAGACGCTCAACCAGCTGCTGGCCGAAATGGACGGGTTCGACCAGAGCACCGGCACCGTCGTGCTCGCCGCCACCAACCGGCCGGAAACCCTCGACCCGGCGCTGCTGCGGCCCGGCCGGTTCGACCGGCAGGTCACCGTCCCGCTGCCGAACCAGGCCGAGCGGGCGGCGATCCTCGCCGTGCACATCAACGGCAAGCGCCTGGACCCGGACGTGGACCTGACAGTGGTCGCCCGCGGCACCCCCGGCTTTTCCGGTGCCGACCTGGCCAATCTGGTCAACGAAGCGGCGATCAACACGGTGCGCGGCAACCGCACCGTGCTCACCGCGGCCGACCTCGCGGCGGCCCGAGACCGCGTCCTGCTCGGCCGTCGCGACGCCTCCAACGCACTGCTGCCCGAGGAACGCCGCTCGGTCGCCGTGCACGAGGCGGGGCACGCGCTCGTCGCGGCGCTGTGCGAGCACGCCGACCCGGTGGAGAAGGTGACGATCCTGCCCGCGGGCATGGCACTGGGCGCGACCGAGCAGCTGCCGGAGGTCGAGCGGCGGCTTTATCCGGAGAGCTACCTCTCCGACCTGCTCGCGGTGCGGCTCGGCGGGCGGGCAGCGGAACTGGTGGTGCTCGGCGAGGCGTCCACCGGCGCGGCCGACGATCTGGCGGGTGCCACCGCGGTCGCCACGAAGATGGTCACCGAATTCGGCCTCTCCCCCGCTCTCGGCCCGATCGGCTACAGCCGCGGCGGCGCGCCGACGGTCGCCGACGACCGTGGCGAACTCTATGGCCGTCCGTACTCGGAGCAGACGCAACGCGTCGTGGACCAGGAGATAGCACGGCTGGTCCGCGAGGCGGAGGTCCGCGCGGTCGCTCTCTTAGAGCAGCACCGGTCCGCGCTCGACCGGCTCGCCGCGCGGTTGAAGGACGAAGAGACTCTCGACGGCGCAGCGGTCCGCGCGGTCTTGGACGCTGCCCCGGCCGCGGCGGAAATAGCCGCCGGAACCCGGGACGCGGCGGCGCGCTGACACCGCTCCAGCCGCCAACGCCCGCGCGAGCCGCCCGCTGGACGCAGTCTCCCGCAGCCGACCCGTACCCACGGCCGGCCTCGCACAGCGAGAGAGCCGCGCACGCACCTCCTGAACCAGCGCCGCGACCCGCCTGGTTCGCCAGGGAGCCTCGGCCGGACGCCGGCCGTCGCGCCACCGCAGCCAGCACGGTGGCCAAAGTCACCTTTCCGCCCGGAAAAGCGCCCGCGAGCAGGGGCCGCCGGGCACTCCGGCCCAGGCAGTGCGGCCCTCGTCGCCGGGTGCGCCGAAGCGAAAGCTGAGACGCAACGAAAGCGAGGCCACCATGAGCATCCAAGACCTCCCCGGCGCCCGGCCCGCACCCGCGGCCACCGCGCCCGCCGGTTCCCGCCGCAACCGCCGCGACCGGCTCGCGCTGCGTCCGAGGGACTGGGTCGACGCCCGGTACGCGGATCTCGCCGACCTCCGGCTGGCGATCGCGCTGTCCGACGAGGACGCCCGCGAGGAGCACGACCTCGACCCGTTCGACCGGATCACCTGCCGGGCTCACCGCCGGTGGCTGCACCACTGCGTCTCGTCGCCGCATCACGTCGTGCCGGTCAGCGGCCACCGCTGGTGCCGTCCGTGCGGGCGCCCGCTCGACGTCGCCGTCGACGAGCTCGCCGGCGACGTCCGGTTCACGTGCCCCAAATGCGGGACCACCCCGGTCACTCGCGCCGCCCGCCAGTTGACCCGAGCCTGCCGCGCGAGCATCGCCGCGGCGCACGACCGGCCGGCCGACGACGAGCGGTGCGCGTAACGCAACGCCGCCGAATGGAGACAGATATGGGTGGCGTCCCCATCGGCCTGGTACCTGCCCCGCGACGCGCCGCCCGGCGCGCGCACCTTCAGCATGACTCCGACGGAGGCCGACGATGCGCGAACGGCAAGTTCTAGCTCAGGAACCGGGCCTGCTCCAGGCCTTCGTGGACTTGGCCGACACGCTCGCCGACGGCTACGCCGCGGCCGACCTGCTCCGCCGGCTCGCCGGATACTGCGTCACGCTGCTGTCCGCCGGCGCGGCGGGCCTCCTCCTCGCTGACCGGGACGGCAAGGTCCAGGTGATCGCGGCGACCGGTGACACCGCCCCGTTGTTCGACGCCCTCCGGGACGTAGCGGGGCACTGCGTCGACACCGTTCGCACCGGCCAGCCAGTCCACGTGCCAGATCTCGCCGCGATCTCGGCCCGGAGCCCGGAGTTCGTCTCCCAGGCGCTGGAGGCGGGCTACCACGCCGCGCACGCTCTTCCGCTGCGGCTGCGCGACAACGTCGTCGGCTCCCTCGTCCTGCTCAGTGCCGAGCCGCTGCCCGAGACCGAAGTCGCCGCCGCCCGCGCACTCGCTGATGTCGCGACCATCGGCATCCTCCAGGAGAGCGCGGTCCGCCGCGGCAAGCAGCTCTCCGGGCAGCTGCAGCACGCGCTCGACAGCCGGGTGGTCATCGAGCAAGCGAAAGGAGTGCTCGCCCACGCGGGCGGCATCCCGGTCGACACCGCGTTCGAACGGTTGCGCGCGTACAGCCGCCGCCACAACCTCCGGCTCACCGCCGTAGCGGAAGAGCTCGCGCACGCCGCACTGCCGCCGGGTCAGGTGCTGCGGGATTCGCCGCGCTGATTTTTTCACTCGCACCGGCGACGATCGCGTCGGCTGGTGACCGGAAGTCGGCCGCAGGCCAGAGAAATCCTTTACCAGGCCGTCAGAAACCGGTCCGGGCCACCTGAACGGCCGCATTGGCAACCTGCGGGTGCCCCCCTACAGTGGGGTTTTCCGTACGGAGATCGGCAAGCCGAACCGTGCCGGACTACGCAGACGCCGCTGCCGCCCCAGCCCCCGGTGCTCTGACTCTGCGACACCGAACCGGTCCAGCCCTACCCGGAGATGCGATGTCGCCACCCATTTTCCCGACCGCCGCCCAAACCTGCCGCCGCCGCCGGTGCGAACACTGCGGGCAGCCGATCCCGCACGGGCAGCTGCAGGCCGCTTTGGTGCCGGACTCGTCCGCAGTGGACTTCGCCGAACCGGCCCGGCACGGACAGCGCCTGGTCTATGCCTGCGGCGACGAGCACATGACCGAAATCGTCCGCGAAGCCCGGACCGGCTGGGTCGACGAGCAATGGTGGTTCGAGCTGCTCAGCCAGGCCAGCCGGCACCCGTCCCTTCAGGACGCACCGCTCAGCCGGATCGCGCGCAACGCACGGCTCACGCCGCAGCAGCTCGCCGCCGCGCTCGCCTGGAACAACGGCCGCCCGGCTCCGCGCACCCGGCTTCCCGGCGGACAAGACCTCGAGGCAATCCCGTCGCCGCGGAATTCCGGCCGGCCCGTGCGGCGGCCGCGATGACGATCAGCGCCGCCGGATCCGGAGATTCCTTGCCAGGCCGGGCCGCCGTCCGGTCGATCGTCCACTGGAGAAAACCCAATGGCGGCACCGGAATCGCCGAACCGTCCACGGTGGCCGCAGCGGTGACTTTCGACCCTTCCGGCAATCCGGCCCGCGGCCGAGTCTGGATCCGGACGGCCGGGCGCGGTCGGGGAGCCCGGCCGTCCGACCCGCGACCACCGCCTGGCGGCGCCCGCAGAAACGAGAGCCGATGACAGTCCTGCCGATGAACACCGACCACGAATACCGTCTGCTCTGCGGAATGAGCGCCTACCTGGAGGCGGTGAGCACCGCGGCGGGGGTCGGCCCCGAATCGTGCACGCTCGACCTCGACCGGCCGATGTCGGCCTACATCGCCCTCGACGGCGAGCTGCCCGCCCACCCCGGCCGGGATACCGCGCTCGTCTGGGACGAACGGCACGGCTGGTCGTTCACCATCGAAACGCATTCCGGCGAGGACCTCCTCGTGGTGGCCTATCTTGGCGAGCTGGTCCCCTCGCCGGGCCGGGTGCGCGCGTTCGTCCGCGCGAACCGTGCCCGCACCACCCGCACCCGGCCGCCGGAACCGCCCGACTTGTCCAGCGACCGCCTCGACCTGATCTCCCGCCTGCACGGCTACTGGACCCCGCAGTCGCTGCTCGGCCGGTAAGAAGTGGCGCGGCCGGCGCTCGCGCCTGGGCTGCGGCAATTCCGGGGCTACCCCCGGCGTGCGCTGCGCGGAGACCTGCTGGCCGGACTCACCGTAGCGGCGTACCTGATCCCCCAGGTGATGGCCTACGCGACCGTTGCCGGACTGCCGCCGGCCGCCGGGCTGTGGGCGGCGCTCGGCCCGCTCGCGCTCTATCCGCTGCTGGGTTCGTCCCGGCAACTTTCGGTCGGACCAGAGTCGAGCACCGCGCTGATGACAGCCGTGTCGCTCGGTCCGCTCGCGGCCGGCAACCCGCAGCGGTACGCGGCCTTGGCCGCGGTGCTCGCGGTACTGGTCGGCGCGCTGGGCTTGCTGGGCAGGCTGTTCCGGCTCGGGTTCTTCGCCGACCTGCTGTCCAAGCCAGTGCTGACCGGGTATCTGAGCGGCATCGCCGTGCTGATGATCGCCGGCGAGCTGGGCGCGGTGACCGGCACCCCAGTGTCCGGAACCGGCGTGCTGCCCGAGATCGCCTCGTTCCTGCGGGTCGCTCACCTCGCGCACGGTCCGACGCTCGCCATCGCCGGCGGGGTGCTGCTGCTGCTCCTGGTACTGGCCCGGGTAGCGCCGAAAGTGCCCGGCCCGCTGCTCGCGGTCCTGCTCGCGACCGGGGTCGTCTCCTGGTTCTCCCTCCAGCGGTACGGCATCCAAGTCGTCGGGCCGATCCCGCAGGGGCTGCCGACGCCGGGGCTCTCTGCGGTGTCCGGCACTGACCTCACGACGCTCGCGCTGCCTGCCGCGGGCATTCTGCTGGTCGGCTTCTCGGATACCGCGGTGACCGCGCGCGCGTTCGCGAGCCGCAAGGGAGAAGCGATCGACGCGAACCAGGAACTCGCCGCACTCGGCGCGATCAACGTCGCAGCCGGTCTGCTGCACGGATTCCCAGTCAGCTGCAGCGCCAGCCGCACCGTGCTCGGCGAAGCGGTGGGCAGCCGCACCCAGCTGTACTCGGTCGTCGCGCTCGCCGGACTCGTCCTGGTCCTGCTGGTGGCCGGGCCGCTGCTGGCCGGGTTCCCCGCCGCCGCGCTCGGCGCGCTGGTCGTCTATGCGGCGTTCCGGCTGGTCGACGTCGCCGAGTTCCGCCGCATCGCCCGGTTCCGCCGCAGCGAGTTCGTGCTCGCGGTGCTCACCACCGCCTCCGTCGTCGGGTTCGGCGTGCTCTACGGCGTCCTGGCCGCGGTCGCGTTGTCCGTGCTCGACCTGCTGCGCAAGCTCGCCCGGCCGCACGACGGCATTCTCGGCTACGTGCCGGGCCTGGCCGGCATGCACGACATCGACGACTACCCGGACGCCCGGCCGGTTCCCGGTCTGGTCGTCTACCGCTATGACGCGCCGCTCTGTTTCGCCAACGCCGAGAACTTCCGCACCCGGGCGCTGGGCTCGCTCGACTTGTCAGCCGAATGGTTCCTGCTCAACGCCGAGGCGAACGTCGAAATCGACGTCTCCGGCGCCGACGCGCTCGACCAGCTGCGAGCCGAGCTGTGCCGGCGCGGGATCGTCTTCGCGATGGCCCGGGTCAAACAGGACCTGCGCGACCAGCTCGCGGCAGGCGGGCTCGTCGACCGGATCGGCACGGATCGGATCTTCCCGACGCTGCCGTCCGCGGTCGCGGCCTACGAGCAGTGGTACGCGGCCCGGCACGGCCGTCCGCCGCAATGAGCCGCAGTGCCGCCGGAGAAGGACAAAGTCCCTGCTCTTGCGACGTTCTCCCACTCCACAGAGAGACCGGGCCGAGACACCGTGAACGAGTGCGCCTCCCGTTTGCCGGCCGTTTCCGATGACACCGTTCCTGGCGGCCGCGACCGGTTTCGGCGCAGCCGCTGCGGCCGCCGCGCTCGACGGGACCGCGACGATTCTGGAATCCCGGGCGGCACACGCGACCCGGCATCGGGCGCGCCGGTACTCGATCTGGCTGTCAGTGGACTTGCTCGGCTGGGCGACGGCGGTTGTCGCACTGCGCTTCCTGCCGGTATTCGCGGTGCAAGCGGTACTGGCCACCCAGATCGCTTTCGCCGCCGTGTCGGCTCGGCGCAGCCTGACCGCACGCGACTTGACGGCGGTCGGAGGCACCGCGGCCGGTCTCGGCCTGGTGGCCGCGAGCGCGACGACGAGAACCGGCCCGGCCGCACCGGAACCGGTCGTCGTAGCCGTGCTGGGCGGTCTCGCGGTCCTCCTGGCCGTCGTCGCGTTGTCCGCGAAGCGCGAGGGCCCGGTGCCCCATGCGTTGCTGGCGGGTCTCGCTTACGGCGGATCACGCGTCGCTTTGCGCGCCGTGCTGCAGACTCCGGTCCTGGTGATGGCCGATCTCGTCCGGATGCCGCTGGTGTATCTGGCGCTCGCGTTCACTGTGCTGGGCATCGCGATGTACGCGACGTCGCTGCGCCAGACCGTCCCCGCCGTGCCGAGCGCGGTCACCACGATGACCGGGGTGGTGTTCCCCGGCGCGCTCGCGATCCTCCTGCTGGGCGACCGGGTCCGGCCCGGCTGGTGGTGGCTCACCGGGTTCGGCGTGCTCCTGGCCGGTGCCGGAGTCTTCGCACTGGTACGCGGGGAAGCCGGCCGGCCAAGCCGGGTGTGATCCGGCTGCCACATCGCGCGGCGGCACCCCCTTCGCGGGCCGAGGGACACCACCGCTTCGCGCAGCCGAAGTTCGGTGCTGCTCGGAAATCAGCGCCGCAGCCGCACCGATTTGTGCGTCACGCCTTCGATGTCGTCCACGACGGTCTCGAGCAGCCGGTGCGCCAGCGCGCTCAACGCGCGGGCCGCCGCCAGTTCGTCGCCGATCTCCGGGACGTTCGCGTCCGCCGGGTTCCGCCGTGCGGTGCCGTCGCCGGACAGTTCGCCGGTTCCGGTGTGCAGGCGGGCGATGGCGTGCGTGCGGCCGTCCTCCTCGGTGAGGAAAACGTCCACCTGCCAGTGTCCGGTGTGCATCAGATGCCTCCTTGGCCGATTCGGTTCATTCCGTCGGGTACTTGGCGAGGATGTCCCGCAGCGAGGACACGAACCGCAGCGATTCGGTGCGGTCTCGTTGCCAGACGTTGCGGCCGAAGATCAAGCCGGTCGCCCCGGCTTCCATCGCGGTGCGCGCCTTGTCGAGCATCGCTTCGTCGCTCGCTTTGCCGCCCCCGGAGACCAGCAGCAGGGTCCGGCCCGCCGAGTGCACGACCGCGTCCATCGCTTCCTGCACGGAGAACTGCCGGGCGTAGGCGAGCGGAACCCCTTCGGTTTTCTCCGGGTGCGGGTAGTTCACCTTGACCACGTCCGCGCCGAGCTCCGCGGCGGTGCGGGCGGCGTAGTCGACGGCGTAGAACGAATCGGCGCCGCCTTTCGCGACGATCGCCTGCCCGCGCGGATAGGCCCAGACGATCAGCGGCATCCCGAGTCGCTCGGCATCCGCCCGCACCTTCCGGTACTGGGCGAAATCCGCTTCCTGGGCGGGAGATCCGACGTACAGTGTGTAGCCGACCGCGTCCGCGCCGAGCCGCACGGCGTCCTCGACGGAGGCGTGTACCGGGGAAAGCGCCTCCGCATCGGACGGGATGTCGGTCTTGCCGTTGAGTTTCAGCACCAGCGGCAGCTCGCCCGCGTAGTCCCAGTAGAACTTCTCCGCCAGGCCGATCTGGATCGCGATCCCGTTGAAGCCGCCTTCCAGCGCGAGCCGGACGATGTAGCGGGGATCGGCGGCGTCCGGGTTCGCGAAGAAGTCCCGCGGGCCGTGTTCCAGGCCCTGGTCGTACGGGAGGAACAGCGCGGTGCCGTTGCGCAGGCCGTGTTCGCGCAGGATCCGGTGCAGCCGGGCTTTCTTCCCGGTGCCGAGCCCGAGCGCGCCGAGGCCGGGTCGAGGGTGCATGGTCGCCTCCGTGCTCGCGGCGGTCAGGTGAAGATGATCTGGCCGCCGTCCGCTTTCTCGTAGAACTCGCCGACGGTGATGATGTCCTGCACTTGCTCGATCAGGTCGTCCTTGTCCAGGCCGAACAGATCGACCGACGCCTTGCAGGCGTACAGCCCGGCCCCGGTGTCGGAGATCATTTCCACGAATTCCGGAATGGGCGGGATATCAAGTTTGTCCATCTTCCGTTCGAGGTACTGCGTCATCACCGACGACACCCCGGGCAAGCCGCCCGCCCAGGTGGCCAGGTGCAGGCCAGGGTTGCCGACGGTGGCGAGCTTGATGTGCTCGTGCCGGGCTCGGTGGACCGCGTCCAGGCCGAAAAAGGTGAAGAACAGGTCAGCGTCGATGCCTTCGGCGCGCGCCCCGTTGGCCATGATCAGCCCCGGATAGATCGCCTCCAGCGAACCCTTCGAAATGACGATGGAAATCTTCTCGATCACGACGTTCCCCTCTCAGATGCAGCCGCGCGGCTTGGGGATCCCGGCGATCTTCGCGGCGAGTTTCGCCGGACCTTTCGGGAACAGCCGGTACAGGTCCTTGATCGACACGCCGGAGGTGCGGCCGAGTGCCCGCACGGTCGGGCCGGTGCCCTTCTCCGCGTACTCGCGGCGCATGAACTCGATGACCCGCCAGTGGTCGTCGCTCAACGTGTCGATACCGGATTCGCGGGCGATCTCCGGCGCCATCTGCTCGGTCCAGCGGTCGGGTTCGGTGAAGAACCCTTCGTCGGTGACCGGCACGTCGGTGCCGGCGTAGGTCGCGGTGGGCATCTGTGTCCTTTCGGGTCAGTGCTCTGCCGGCACGGGAAATTCCTTGCCGGAGCGGGGCATCGAATCGGGGATTCCGGGGATTTCCCTGCCCGGCAACAGGCTGTGCCAGTACAGCCAGGAGAACATCAGCTTGCCGAGGTGGTTCAGCCGCGACTCGCGCAGCAGCGGCAGCCCGGCCGCCGCCGGGAAGTGCCCGGGCAGCGGTTCGGTGTCGTAGTTGAAGTCGATGAGCATCGCCTTGTGGAAACCGCTTTCGATGAAGCAGTTGGTGTGGCCGTCGAAACCCGGGTCCAGCGGGCGGCCCTCGAGGTACCGGGCGACGTTGCGCGCCAGCACCGCGCCTTCGAAATGGGTGACCGAACCGGCTTTGGACGTCGGGACGCCCGCCGCGTCGCCGATCGCGAAGACGTTCGGGAACGCGGTGGACTGCAGGGTGTGCGGATCGACCGGGACGAAGCCGAACTCGTCGCCGAGCCCGGGCGATCGGTCCACATAGGACGCGCCGCTGTGCATCGGCACCACGACCGCGAGGTCGAACGGGATCTCGCGGTCGTCGTAGGACACCAGCCGCCGCCCCGGACCGTCCACCTGGCCGGTGTTGAACTCCGTCACGAGCTCGATGTCCTTCTCCGCCAGCAGCCCGGCGAGCGTCTTCGCCGCGACCGGTTTGGTGAAGGCGGCGTCGAGCGGGGTGGCGTAGGTGATCGCCACCTGGTCCCGTATCCCCTTCTCCCGGAAGTACCAGTCGGCCAGGAAACAGAATTCGAGCGGCGCGACCGGGCATTTGATCGGCAGGTCGACCACGTTCACCACGAGCCGGCCGCCGGAGAAGCCGTCGAGCGCGGCCGAAAGCGCCATCGCGCCGTCGTAGTCGTAGAAGGTGTGCACCGTTTCGCGCCAGCCCGGGCCGGTGAGCCCCTCGGTCTCCTCCGGCACGAGCCGCGCGCCACTGGCGATCACCAGCGCGTCGTAGCCGAGCATCGTGCCGTCCTCGAGCCGGACCTGCGCGGCGTCGGCGTCGACGTGGTCGACCGCGCTGCGGTGGTACTCGATCCCCTTGCGCAGCTGCCGCGGCCGGGACCGGACGAGGTCTTCCGGCTCGGCCAGGCCGAACGGGACGAACAGCAGGCCGGGCTGGTACAGGTGGTCGTCGTCCCGGTCCACGACCGTGATCCGGACCCGCTCGCCCAGACCGCGCTGAAGCCGGTTCGCGGCCAACGTGCCGCCTGTTCCGCCGCCGAGTATCACGATGTGTTTGGTCACCGATTCAGTTTCGGAGCGCCGCGCGGGCCCGCTTAGGGTCTTCGGTCACTCACGATGACGACCAAGGATGCGGGCTGCCGCCGCACGACAGCACGCAGTGATGGCCAGGGGCCCCGGCGCGCCCTGCCGGTAGGGTGACCGGGGTGCCGATCGGGACGCTGGCCGGGCGAGCGGTGGTCTTGTTCGCCGCCACCAACATCGACGACCTGGTCGTCCTCGCGCTCCTGTTCGCGTCCGGAACCCGTGCTCGCACCGTCGTTTTCGGCCAGTATCTGGGTTTCGCGGCGATCCTCGCCGTCGCCACCGCGATCGCGTCCGGCGCGGCAGCCCTGCCCGCCGGGCTGTTGCCGTGGCTCGGACTGATTCCGGTCGCTCTCGGAATCCGGGCGGCGGCGCAAACCTGGCGCCGTCGAGGCGATTCCGGCGATTCCGCGCGGGCCCCGCGGGTGCTCACCGCGCCGGGCATCGCGGCGGTGACCATCGCCAACGGCGGCGACAACATCGGTGCTTACGTACCCGTCTTCGCCAACGCCGGCGTCGGCGCGACGACTGGCTACCTGGCCCTGTTCCTTGTCCTGGTTGCCGGTTGGCTCGTCGCCGGACGGCTGCTCACGCTCCACCCCGCGGTCTCCGCGACGCTCTCGCGCTGGGGCCACGTCGTGGTCCCGGCCGCGTTGATCGGAGTCGGCGTGCTGGTCCTGCTCCGGATCTGAGCCCGGTCAGAACCCGGCGAGGAAGAGCGCGCCGGCCGCGAGCAGGCCGAGTTCGACGAGCAGCACGAACCCGCGTTCGCTGATCCGGCCCACGACCTTCTTGCCGGCCCAGGCGCCGAGCAGGGTCGCCGGGGTGAGCGCGGCGCCGAGAAGCAGGACCTGCCGGGTGAGCAGGTCACCGGCTCCATAGGCGGCGATCTTCGCGAAATGCATCGTCAACGCACTGGCGGCCTCGGTGCCGATGTAGGCGCCGCGGGTCAAGCCGAGAGCGAGGAAGAACGGGGCGGTGAGCGGGCCGACCGAACCGAGCAGGGCGGAGCCGAGGCCGGAGGCGGCGCCGACCGCCGCGAAGGACGGCTCGGCGGGCGGGCGCGGCGGACGCCGCAGCCGGCGCCAGACCACGACGCCGATCAGGAAGACCCCCAGCACGCGCTTGAGCGGGGACAGCGGAGCGTGCGCGAGGAGGAGACCGCCGGCGACCGCGCACGGGACCGCGCCGAGCGCGAACCAGCCGATCAGCCGCCAGCGCAGTTCCCGGCGATTGAACCAGACCCGGGAGCCGTTCGACGAAAGCTGCGCCAGGGTGAGCACCGGGACCGCGACGCGCAGCCCGAACAGCACGGTGAAGACGGGCAGCAGCAAGACGCCGCCGCCGAACCCGGCGACCGCGGACAGCAGCGCGAGCAAGAACGCGGCCAGCGCGGCGGCCAGCAGCGTCAACAGCAGATCGACCGACACGCCGCCCAGCATGGCAACGCAGGGCCGCGAGCCGGCCGACGGGACCGCGAATCGCCTGCCGGGTCGCGGCGCCAGGCAAAGAAACACACCGGCCGCTCACCGGCAGACCGCTCCCCCGCCGCACGAAGGTGCGCATGGAACACACCGGGCTGCCAGGAGTGTGTCTCGGTCGGCTGGGCGCGCACGGATGTCCGTGAAGGGCCCGTGGGGGGAATCTGAGTCCCTCAAGGGGCCCTTCACGGACGAGTCCGCCCGGGGTGAGCAGCGCCTGCTGGCGGAGCGGAGGTCGTTCTGGCTCAGCGCTCGCCGCGCGGTGCGGGGGTCTGGCTGAACTGCCCGGTCCACGACGCCTGCGCGCCGGAATCGCCGATCCGGTAGACGTCGTAGACAGCAGCGCCGGCAGCCAGGACGGCGAGTACCGCGATGACCGTGGTGACCATCGTCTTCTGCGGTGCCAGGTAGGTCTTGCGCCGGGTCGCGGTGGCCACCCCGCCGCCGCTCTCTTCCGCCGGTTCCGGCTTGGTCACGACCGCGGTTTCGCGATGGCGCCACCACACCACGAGCGCGAGCACGGCAACCGGGATCGCCACGTAGATCGCGGTGTCCCCGAGATCGGTGTGGGACTTGAGCGACGGCGTCGAAGCCACGCGCCGCTCCAGCCATTCGCCCGCGTCGGTGGTGATCGGGACCAGGACGACCACGAGCACCGCCAGCACCGCGTTGGGCGCGGCCAGCTTCGCCCGCGCCGCCGGCCACAGCGCGCTCAGCACCAGCAGCAACGCGCTCAACGGCAACAGCACGACTATCGCGTGCACGAGCAGGATGTGGGCCGGCAGGCCATTGATGGTCGTCATGGTGTCCTTAAGCTTGTCTCGTTTGGTGCGGTTGGCAGGGCGGACTCGTCCGTGAAGGGCCCCTTGAGGGAATCTGAGTCCCTGAAGGGGCCTTTCACGGACAGCCGTGCGCGATCTCGGAACCCCAGCCGACTGAGACACGCTCTTAAGCGGGACAGGGGTCCGAAGTCGGTGCTCACTGTGGCGCGCACAGGTGAACACGGTGTGTCACGCCGGTGAGAATAAGGCAAGAATCCGGCCTTGTCCCGCCGACGCCCAGGTTCTCGGTAAGAGGCGGGTAAGAATGTACGGTCGGCCCGACTTTCGACGGGTCCGCGCTCCGGTCCGGCACCGGTATACCTGGTCGCGCCGATTCCCGCGGACGCTTTCCCGGGAACCGGCGATCCGATTCCCCTGGTTCACCGCGGGCATTTCCGTGCGCCCGCCGCCCGTTCGGAGGAGAATATGCGCCGCTTCGAACTCGCCCGCGAGCACGCCGTCGGGCTCTACCGGATCGTCATCGGGTTTCTCTTCGCCTGCCACGGCGTCAAAAGCGTATTCGGCCTGCTCGGAGCCCACGCGGCGATCCCAGTCGGTCAGTGGCCAGGCTGGTGGGCGGCGGCCATTCAGCTGGTCTGCGGCGTGCTCGTGGCGGTAGGCGCGCTGACCCGGACGGCCGCGATTCTGGGGTCCGGATCGATGGCGTACGCGTATTTCACCGTGCATGCCGGAAACAGTTTGTGGCCGATCGAGAATGGCGGCGAAGCGTCCGCGATGTTCTGCTGGGCGTTGCTGCTCGTCGCGTTCGTCGGCCCGGGCAAGCTGGCGCTCGACCGGCTCTGGGCACGCCGGCCGGCCGGCCGCGAATCGGTGTCGGCCTGACCCTCACCGGCGGCGGGCGACCAGGCTGAGCGCCAGCGTCGGGCAGGCGGCGACCGCCTGCCGCGCGTCCGACAACACCGAGCCGGGCACCGCGCCGTCGACGAGGATCGGATAGCCCCATTCGTCGAGGTTGATCATCTCCGGCAGCAGCTCGGCGCAGATTCCATGCGCGCGGCAGGTGATCGGGTTGACGCGCAGGTGCCGTTCCGTCATCGCTTCACGCCCAATCTCCGCCTCGGCGGTCCCAGCCGGGCAAGGGCAACGCGGGCTGCGCCGCCCACGCGCACGGCCGCCCGGCAAGGTGCGCGCGCAGGTCGGTGCCGAAGCACCGCAGGGCGCTGGCGGCCAGCCGGACCGCGCCGTCCGGATGCGCGCAGGCTCCCCGGCCGGGGATGATCGAAAGCCGGTACCGGAGCCGTTGTTCTGCCTGCTGGGCGGCTCGCCCGCCCAGCACCAGCGCGGTGAAGTCGTCGGCGATGGCCGGGAGGCCGAACATGCACGGCCCGCATTGCCGGGCCGATTCGCCGGCCAGGTAGCGGAGCACCCGGGCGGTCTCGGCGAGGCCGCACGCCCGGGCGGGCAGGACAGTCAACGACGCGACGCCCAGCGTGGCTCCGGCGTCCCGAAGGTCCTCATGCGACAGTCGCGTGCGGACAGCGGACTGCACGGGAAGCCAAGTGCCGCCGTAACCGCCGAAGAGAACGGCTTGCGGCGGTTCGTCCGGACCGCCTGCCCGGTCCAGCACTTCGGCGACCGGGGTGCCCAGCGCGACCTCGTACACCCCGGGACGCGCGACGCGGCCGCCGAGCGTGACCAGGGTGCTGCCCGGGGACTCCGCGGTGCCGCATCCGCGGAACCATTCGGAGCCGTACCGGGCGATCAGCGCGAGATGGGCGAGCGTCTCGACGTTGTCGATCAGCGTGGGACGGCCGTTGACCCCGCGCTCGAACGGCCGCGGCGGCTTCGCGGTCGGCCGGGCGTCGCCGTTGTCGAGAAAGTTGACGAGCGCGGATTCCTCGCTCGCCACGTAGCGCCCGGGCACCTGCACCAGCCGGATCGGGATCTCGCCGCTGGGCCGCTCGGCCACTGCTGCCGCGACCGTCCCGGCGATCGGATCGTCGCGGTGCACGCAGAGGATGACTTCGGTCGCGTCGATCGCGGTCGCGGCCAGTACCGCGCCGTCGAGAACCAGGTGCGGCGCGACAGTCAGCAGGGCGTGGTCCTTGCTGCTGACCGGCTCGCCCTCACAGCCGTTGGCCACCACGACCGGACGGCGCCCTTTGGCGACGGCGCGCAGCTTGCGGCCGGTGGGAAAGCCCGCGCCGCCGCGCCCGCGCAGGCCCGAAGCGTCCACGGCGGCGAGCAGGCGGGCGCGGCCGTTCCGGTCGGCGTAGAACTCGACCGGGGCCGGGCCGTACCTGGCTTGGTGTTCGGCGAAACCGGCGGCTCGCCGGGATTCCAGCCAGCCTTCGAGCAGCCGCCGGGAGCCGGCCGGAGGAAGGCCGGTCCGGTGGTGGCGCGCGGTCGTCATCACATGCCTCCCAGGGTGCCGCGGCGCGCCTCGGTGTCGGGATGCCGCACCGACGCACGCCAGATCACCGCCGCCGCGGCGGCCACCACGCACCCGATCAGCAGCACCCGGACCCAGGTCAGCCGGGAATCGGCGCCGCCGATCTCGAAGCCGTGCACGACGGCCAGCGGCCAGCACAGGTAGCTCGTCCAGTGGATCGCTTTCCAGACGCGGGCGCTGATCCGCGGCCGCAGCAGGCTGGAGAAGAGCACCGCCAGCAGCAGGTCGAAGGAAATCGCGCCGAGGCCCAGCGAAATCGGGTAGTACGAGGAAACGAACGGGACCACCGCGCTGATCCACTGGATGCCGGCGTAGGTGTCGATGATCGACGTGGCGATGTGCACGGCCAGGAAGCCGAGCGTGACCAGGGAAAGATTGCGGTGGAAGGCTGCGATCGCGAACCGCGGCCAGCGCGGCGAGGCGAGCCGGGCGCTGGTGATCGCGCCGAGCACCACCACGGCGGTGAACAGCACCAGCGCCGCCAGTCCGGTCGCGCGGCTCACGTACCAGAGGGCGTTCATGCGACGCTCTCCTCCGGCCACCCGGCGACCTGCGTGACGCGCCCGTCCAAGGCCACCAGCCGCGAGGGAAGTCCTTGCCGGGCAAGCCATTCCGGTGCCCGTTCGGCGAGCACGATCGCGGCGGTGCTGGCGGTGTTCGCGTCGGCGCAGCTGGCGGCGGCGACGGAGACGGTGCGCCAGCACGCGGCCGGAAGGTCGCCGGTGCGCGGGTCGACGATGTGGTGCACGGTCCGCCCGGCGCGGCGCCAGGTCCGGCATACGGTGCTGGAGCTGGCCAAGCCGCCGCTGCGCAGGGACAGCACCGGATCGCGCTCCGGGTCGGCGGTGGCGTGGTCGTCGCCGACCACGACCTGCCAGCCGGCCGCCGGGGCCGGGCCGGCGACCGCGAGATCGCCGCCGAGCCCGACCAGCACCCCGCAGCCCAGTTCGCGTGCGATCGCGGCACTGGCCCGGTCGGCCGCCCACGCCTTCGCGGTGGCGCCCAGGTCCAGCCGCACGCCGCGCGGCACGACGACCTCGCACCGGACGCGGTCCAGGGTGATCCGCCACCATCCGGGTGCTTCGCCGCCCGTCCGGGCGGGGGCGGCGAGGTCCCGGTCCAGTGCGGCGTAATCCCGGTCATAGCCCAGGTCGAGGACGGCCTGGCCGACGGTCGGATCGACCAGGCCGTCGGTCAGTTCGGCCGCACGGAGCGCGACCTGCAGCGCCTCGGCCAGCAGCGGGCTGATCCGGACCGCGGCACCGGCCCGGCGGTGCAGTCCGGCGATTTCCGAGTCGTCGCGGAACCGGCTGCACGCCTGGTCGACGGCCTGGAGTTCGGCACGAAGCAGTTCCTCGGCGGCGGGCAGCCCGGCCGGGTCGGAGACGACGAGTTCGGCGGTGGTGCCCAGAGCGGGGAACCGGGTGCTCGCCAGTGTGGGCGCCGTCACGATCCGCCCGACTTCGCCTGCACCTGGCTCCGGTGACTGACGACCGGCGGCTGCGCGGGCGGGGCGATGACCCGCGGAGCCGGGGCAGCGGAAGACGTCGAGGGCGCGACCGGCGTGGAGGAAGCCGTCGGCGCGGCCGGGGCCGGGGGCGCGGAAGAGGCCGGTGCAGGGGGCGTGACCTGCGGTTTCGCGGCAGGCGCCGGCGTGCTGGGAGCGGTGGTCTCGGCACTCGCCTGCTGGGCGAGCGTCACGCCGAAAGCCGCGGCCAGTGCCGCGCCGCCCAGGCCGGCGGTCCAGGTCGCCACCGTGATGCGGCGGCGGCCTCGGGCGCGGGTCCGGATGCGCTGCCGGTGATTCACGCGGATCTCCTTCTGGTCGGGGTGCTGCCAGTCTCGGCGCCAGTCCTGGGGAAAATCTGGGAGTGCCGTTCAGGTGCCGGGAACAGCCCGAACGGGCACGATGGCGGAATGGACAGTGCGCATCCCGGCGCCGGCCGGGTTCTGCTGGTCGAGGACAACGCCGATCTCGTCGCGCTCCTCACCGACCTGCTGACCGAGGAGGGCTACGAGGTCGAGACGGCCGCCGACGGGCACCGCGGCCTGCACCTCGGCCTGGTGCGCGAGTACGACGTGCTGGTACTGGACCGGGGCCTGCCCGCCCTCGACGGGCTCGACGTCCTGGCCCGGCTGCGCGGACAGGGCGTCACCACGCCGGTGCTGGTGCTGTCCGCGCTGGGCAACCCCGCCGACCGGGTGGCCGGGCTCGACGCGGGCGCCGAGGACTATCTGCCCAAACCGTTCGACGTCGACGAACTGCTGGCCCGGCTGCGCGCGCTGCGGCGCCGGCACCTGGACGCCGCCCGGGTGCTGCCGGTCGGCCCGCTGCGGCTGAACCTGGACACCCGGCAGGTCGAGCCGGGCCCGGACGGCGAGCCGGTCCGGCTGTCCGAGCGGGAATGCGCCCTGCTGGCCACCCTCGCCGGACGGCCGTCGCGCGTGTTCACCCGGCGCGACCTGCTCGGTTTGGCTTTCCCGGAAGCCGACAGCGAGGCGATCGTCGACACCTACGTCTCGTATCTGCGGCGGAAGCTCGGCCGTGCGGTGATCGCGACCGTGCACGGGCGCGGGTACCAGCTGGGCACTCCGTGAGCCGCCCGCCCGCGTCCACCGAGGCCCTCCTGCTGCGCCGCGCCGCGTGGCGGCTGGGGCTGCAGATCGGGCTGTCCGTCGCGGCGATCGTCGTGCTGCTGTCCGGGCTGGCGGTGTTCATGGTGCTGCGCAGCCAGCAGAGCGCCGGCACCGCGCTGCTGCAGCAGGCCGCGTCGCAGGCCGACGACGTGCAGGACCCGCCCGCCGGGGTTTGGCTGTCGATCCAGGGCCCGCGCGGACTGAGCACCACCACCGGAGCCCCCGCGATCCTGCCGGATCGGGCCGCGCTGGCCACGGTCGCGCAGACCGGCGTCGCGCGGACCGACGAGGTCCACGGCAACGGCGCGACCTACCAGCTGTACACCGCGCAGCGAAACACGGAAACCGTGCAGGCGGCAATGGACTTGCGCAGCAACAACGACGAACGCGAACGGCTGCTCGCCGCGATGCTCGTCAGCGGCGGGCTCGGGCTGGTGCTCGCGGTCGGCCTCGGCGTGTGGCTCGGTCGGCGCGCGGTCGCTCCCCTGGCCACCGCGTTGGGGATGCAACGGCGGTTCGTCGCCGACGCCAGTCACGAACTCCGTACCCCGCTGACGCTGCTGTCCACCCGTGCGCAGGTGCTGCGGCGGCACCTGCAGCGAGGCGCCCCCGCCGAACGGCTCACCGCCGAGGTCGACGGAGTCGTCGCCGACGCCGGGAACCTCACCGACATCCTCGAAGACCTGCTGCTCGCCGCGGACGTCCGCGCGGACGGCCTGACCGCGACGATCGACCTAGTGGAACTCGCCGCGCACGCTGCCGCGGCGGGCACCCCGGCCGCGGCCGAACGCGGGGTGCTCCTGAAAGCCCGTCCGACGACGCCGAAACTGCTGGTGCGCGGCACCCGCGGCGGGCTGCTCCGCGCGGTCACCGCGCTGGTGGACAACGCGGTCGCGCACGCCCAGTCCTCGGTGACGATCACTACCAGGCAGGACGGCGGCAGCGGGGTCGTCGAGGTCGCCGACGACGGCGCCGGCATCGACCCGGCGGTGCTGCCCGGCCTGTTCGAGCGGTTCTCCTCTACCCGGCGCGAAACCGCGTCGCCGCGCCGCCACTACGGGATCGGGCTCGCGCTGGTCAGCGAGATCGCCGGCCGGCACGGCGGACATGTCACCGCCGGCACCGCACCCGGCGGCGGCGCGCTGCTGACCCTGACGCTGCCGCTGGCCGCCCGCGGTTCCCAGGAAATTCCCAGCCGGACGGCCGATCCTGGACAGTGACCGGCGATCGGAGGCGAGGCGGATGGACCAGCGCCAGCGAATCCAGGCTCGTGCGCGGGCCCGGGAAACGGTCAGCCGGGCCACGCGCTGGGGCGTCGCGGCCGGTATCGGGACAGCCGCCGCGTGCGGGCTGGCGCTCGGCGCCGGCGCGCTGACCGCGACCGCCAGCCCGGCCGGGGCCGCCAAGCCGGCTCCGCAAAGTCAGGTACCGGCCGACAACACCGGCAACACCGGACTGCAGCCGCCTCAGCAGGCCCCCGCGATCGGCGATTCGGGCGGCGGCTACTTCTCGTCGTCCGGCGGTTCCTGAACACCGCCCTCGGCCCTTGCCGCTGCCCCGGCACCACGCTTTCGACCGGGCCGCGCCACTCCACGACGCTCTCTTCCTCGGATACGGGATCAAGATCACGCCCGGATGCACTACTTGAGGCATGCCTAAGTTAGGTTAGGATAACCTCCCCCGAGAACGAGAGATGGGACTGGCATGCCGTTACCTCCGGAGTTCGACCTGGCAGGGGTTGGTTTCGGGCCCTCGAACCTCGCGCTGGCCATCGCCGTGGCGGAGCACAACGCGACCGCGGCGGAACCGCTCACCGCGCACTTCCTCGAAAGGCAGCGGTCGTTCGGCTGGCACCGCGGAATGCTGCTCGAGGACGCGACCATGCAGGTCTCGTTCCTGAAGGACCTGGCGACCATGCGGAACCCGGTCAGCGGCTTCGGCTTCCTGCCCTATCTGCACGAGCGCGGCAGGCTGGTCGACTTCATCAACCACAAGACGTTCTTCCCGCTGCGCACCGAGTTCCACGACTATCTCGAATGGGCCGCGGCGAAGGTCGACGACCAGGTCAGCTATCACCGCGAAGTCGTTTCGGTGCGCGAAAGCGACGGCTGTTTCGAGGTGCGCACCAGCGACGGCGACGTCTGCCGCGCGCGAAACCTGGTGCTGGGCACCGGATTGCGGCCGAATCTTCCGGACGGCGCGGTGCCGAGCGACCGGGCCTGGCACAACACCGAGCTGCTGCACCGCGTCGACACCGTCGGAAAACCGGATCGGTGTGTCGTCGTCGGCGCCGGGCAAAGCGCCGCCGAGACGACGGCGTTCCTGCACGACCGGTTCCCCGAGGCGGAAATCTGCTCGGTGTTCGCGCGCTACGGCTACCGCCCGTCCGACGACAGCGCGTTCGCGAACCGCATCTTCGACCCGTCCGGCGTCGACGCCTTTTACTCCGCCCCGGAAGACGTCAAGCAGCGGTTGATGAACTACCACGGCAACACGAACTACTCCGCGGTGGACATCGACCTCATCGACGACCTTTACCGCCGCAGGTACCGCGAGAACGTCCAGGGCCGCGAACGGCTGCGGATCTTCCCGGCTTCCCGGCTCGCCGACGTCGTCGAGGACGAAGCCGTCCGAGTCACCGTGGAATCGTTGACCACCGGAGAAAAAACGGTGCTCGAAGCCGATCTGCTCGTCTACGCGACCGGGTACCGGCCCGCCGATCCGAGCAGCCTGCTCGGCGACCTCGACGGCCGCTGCCGCCGCGACGAACACGGCCGGCTGCGCGTCGAACGGGATTACCGGCTCGTCGCCCCGGACCTGCCGGGCGCGATCTACCTCCAGGGCGGGACGGAGCATACGCACGGGATCACGTCGTCGCTGCTGTCCAACACCGCGGTGCGGGCAGGCGAGATCCTCGCCTCGGTGCTCGGCCGGCTGGACGCGGCTGACTGGTCCTCGGAGTGCGCAGTGCGGGAATCGGCATGACGACTGGGCTTTCCCGCCGAGCAGACCCCGTGGCGCAGGCAGCTGCCCTCGCCAAGGCCGGCTTCGAGGACTACGTCCTGTATGAGAACGGCGAAACCTGGACCTTCGCCGGCGGCGCGCTCGCGACCGTCACGCTGGACGCCACGCACGTCCGCGTACGCGGGATCGCACATTCCGATACCGAGTGGTCCGGCTCGCCGGGCGCCGCGCTGCAGCGCGCACTCGACTCGCTCCCGTTGCCGGAATGGCGTGCCTACGGCGAAATCCGCTTCGGCTACGCCGAGGCGCTGGCGGGCTTCGGATCTCGGGGCGAGGCCGCGCCGTCCGAGCCCCTGGCCCGGCTGCTCATCCCGCGCACCGAGGTCCGGCTGACCGAGGACGACGTGCAGATCCGCGGCGAAGACTCCCGGCGGATCAGGGAAATCCTCGACTCCCCGGCAGTCCCGCCTGCCTCGCCCGCACGCCCGATCGAGGTCCGGCCCGACAACGAGCGGTACCGGGAACGCGTCGCGCAAGCGGTGCGGGAGATCCGGCAGGGCCGGTACCAGAAGGTCATCCTGTCGCGCCGCGTGCCGATCCCGTTTCCGGTTGACCTGGCCTCGACCTACGCGGCGGGCCGCCGCGCGAACACGCCGGCCCGGTCCTTTTTGCTGCGGCTCGGCGGGGCGGAAGCGGCCGGATTCAGCCCGGAGGTGGTCGTGACCGTGTCGGCTGAAGGTGCCGTCCTCACCCAGCCGCTCGCCGGCACCAGGGCGTTCGGCCGCGGCACCGAACTGGACGCGGCGGCGCGGCGAGAACTCGAGTCGGACCCGAAGGAGGTCTTCGAGCACGCCGTGTCCGTGCGGACGTCGCAAGCGGAACTGCGCCGCGTGTGCCGTCCGGAATCGGTGCGGGTCGGGGACTTCATGGGAGTCAAGGAACGCGGGAGCGTGCAGCACCTGGCGTCCACCGTGTGCGGGGACCTCGCCGAGGGTCGCACGCCGTGGGACGCGCTGGAGGCAGTGTTTCCCGCGGTGACCGCGTCCGGCATCCCGAAACGCCAGTCTCTCGAAGCGATCAGCCGGCTGGACGAGGAGCGCGGCCTCTATTCCGGCGCGGTGCTGACCGCCGCCCACGACGGCTCCCTCGACGCCGCGCTCGTGCTGCGGGCGATCTATCAGGAGAACGGGCGGGCGTGGCTGCGCGCCGGGGCCGGAATCGTCACGGACTCCACTCCGGAACGGGAACTGGAAGAGACCTGCGAGAAGCTCGGCAGCGTCGCTCCGCACGTGGTGCCAGCCTGACCGGTGGGCGGGCCTGGTCCGGTGAGGCCCGCCCCCCCAGTTCGGTCAGCGTCGGCGGCGGTACCAGAGCAGCCAGCCGAGGTAGCTGCCGCCGAGCGCGGCCGTCGCGACCCCGACCGGCAATGTCCCCGATCCGGCGATCCGCTGGGCCGCGAAGTCCGCGGCCAGCACCAGCACCGCCCCCGCCCAGGCAGCCGGCAGCAGGCTCGCGCCGGATGCCTTCGTGAGCCGTTTCGCCAGTTGAGGAGCGGTCAACGAGACGAACGCGATCGGGCCGGCCACCGCGGTCGCCAGCGCGCACGCGGCCGTGCCGACGATCAGCAAGTACAGCCGGCTCGCTTCGACCCGCACCCCCAAAGCGAGCGCCGTGTCGTCGCCCATTTCCAGGATGTTCAGCCACCGCGCGCCAAGCAGCACCGCCGGGGTGACGACGGCGAGCGCCGCCGCGGCGGGCCACACGTGGTCCCAGCCCAGGTTGTCGAGACTGCCGGTGAGCCAGACCGTCGCCCGCGAAACGTCGGCGAGTTTCGCGTTGACGATCAGGTAGAAGTTGACCGCTTGCAGAATCGCGCTGATCCCGATCCCGACCAGCACCAGCCGGTTTCCGCGCACCCCCTGCTGCCAGGCCAGCAGATACACCGCCAGAGAGGTCAGCAGGCCGCCGGCCAGCGCGCCCAGCGAGATGCCCGCCAGCCCGCCGCCGAACGCCAGTATCGCCAGCAGGCCGCCGGTCGTCGCGCCGTAGTTGAAGCCGATGATGTCCGGGCTCCCCAGCGGATTCCGGGTCAGGCTCTGGAAAACCGCGCCGCTCATCCCGAGAGCGGCGCCGACGCAGACGGCGATGAGCACCCGCGGCAACCGCAGGTCGAGCACCGCGAAGTTCGTCAGCCGGCTGCCGTTGCCCAGCAACGTCCGGACGACGTCGGCCGGCGCGACCGAAATCGCCCCGACGCTCAGCGCCGCGACCGCCACCGCGGCAAGAGCCAAGACCAAGCCGAGCGACACCGCGAAGGACCGACGCGTCTTCATGCCCGGGCCGCCTTGTTCCGACGCACCAGCCAAATGAACACTGGCGCTCCGGCCAGCGCCGTCACCACTCCGACGTCGATCTCCGACGACGCCATCACCCGGCCGAGCACGTCCGCCGCGAGCAGCAGGACCGGTGCGAGCACCGCGCAGTAGGGCAGCACCCACCGCTGCGCCGGGCCGGTGAACGCGCGCACCATATGCGGCACTGCCAGCCCGACGAACACGAGAGGCCCGACGGCGGCGGTAGCAGCTCCAGCCAGCAAGGTCACCGCCGCCAACGACAGCACGCGGGTGCGGCCGAGGTGCGCGCCGAGCGCCTGCCCGGCGTCGTCGCCGAGCGCCAGTGCGTCGAGCGGCCGGGCGAGCACCAGCGCCAGCGCCAATCCGACAGCCAGGAACGGCAGCACCCGCACGAGCGTCGCACCGTCGGCACGGTTGAGCGAGCCGACTGTCCAGAACCGCATCTGGTCGAGGGTCTGCTGGTTGAGCAACGTCATCGCTTGGGTGAGCCCGGTCAGCGCGGCCGACACCGCGGTGCCCGCCAGCGCGAGCCGCACCGGGGAGGCCGAGCCGCGGCCGGCGATCGCGTACAGCACGACGGCGGCGATCGCCGCGCCGAGGAACGCGAACCAGACGAACGTGCGCAAGTCAGTGAACCCGAAGAGCGTCACCGAAAGCGCAGCGGCCGCGGACGCACCGGCGTTCACGCCGAGCAGACCGGGATCGGCCAACGGGTTCCGGGTCAGCGCCTGCATGACCGCGCCCGCGACACCTAGCGCCGCACCCACCGCGATCCCGATCAGCGTGCGAGGAATCCGCAGCGACCAGACGACGAACGAGGCGTCCGAGCCGTCGCGGTCGAACAGCGCCTGGAAAACCGTTCCCGGCGAGAGAGACCGGGCGCCGACGGCGAGGCTCAGCAACGCCACCAAAACGAGCACGCCGCACGCGACGACGAGGCCCGCAGCGCGACCTTTCACCCGGCCAGCCTGCGCGACAGGTCGGCTTTGCTGACCTTGCCCAGTTTCGTCAGCGGGAACGCGTCCAGGATCTCCAGCCGGTCCGGCAGCTTGAACTCCGCGACGCCCCGGTCCCGCAGGAAAGCCTTGACCTCGCGCAGCTTCGGCACCGGCCCGTTCACCACGAGGAACGCGCACGTCCGCTCCCCCATCACCTCGTCGGCCATCCCGACCACCGCCGCGTCGTGCACCGCCGGGTGCGCGAGCAGGTGGTTCTCCAGTTCCTCGGCCGGGATCTTCTCGCCGCCCCGGTTGATCTGGTCCTTCAGCCGTCCCTCGACCACCAGGTGTCCCGACGGGAGCTGCCGCACGAGGTCGCCGCTGCGGTAGAAACCGTCTTCGGTGAAGGAACGCCGGTTGTGCTCCTCCGCGCGGTAGTAGCCGCGAAGGGTGTATGGGCCGCGAGTGAGCAGTTCGCCGTTGGCGAGCACGCGCACCTCGTCGTCCGGGCACAGCGGACGGCCCTGCGTCTCGACGATCAGGTCTTCCGGATCGTCCAGCCGGGTGAAGTTCAGCAGTCCCTCGGCCATCCCGAACACCTGCTGCAGCGCGCAGCCGAGCGTCGGGCGCACCCGCGCGGCCGGTTCCGCGTTCAGCTTCGCGCCGCCGACTTGCAGCAGCCGCAGGCTGGAGAGGTCCTCGTCCGCGAATTCCGCGGCGTCCATCCACAGCAGCGCGATCGGCGGAACGACGCCGGTGACCGTCACCTGATCCCGTTCGATGAGCGGGAAAACCGTGCCGGGGCTGGGGTCGGCGGCAAGCACGACGGTGCCGCCCGCGGCGAACGCGCCGAGCAGGCCGGGCGAGCACAGCGCGAAGTTGTGCGAAGCGGGCAATGCCACCAGGTACACAGTGGACTCGTCGAACCCGGAGACCTCCGCGCTGGCGCGGCCGTTGTAGGAGTAGTCGTCGTGCGTGCGCGGGATCAGCTTCGGCGTGCCCGTCGTTCCGCCGGACAGCAGGAACAGCGCGACATCCGAGGGATCCGGCTCCGGCAGCGGAACCGGGTCCGCCAGTGGCAGATCGGCGTTCGCCACGAACACCTGCCGGACACCCGGCACCGCGCTCGTGACGGTCTTGGCCAGTGCGCGGTAGTCGAAGCTTTCGTCGTCCGCGATGAAGTACGCGACGGCTTCGCTCAGCTCGGCCAGCGGCACCATCTCCGCTTCCCGGTGCGCGGGCAGCGCCAGCACCGGAAGCGCGCCGATCCGCAGCAGCGCGAAGAACACCGCGACGAACTCGGGAATGTTCGGCAGTTGCAGGAGAACGCGTTCGCGCGGCGCGATCGACGGAGCGAGGCCGGCGGCCGCCCGGGCGATCCAGGCGTCGAGTTCCGCATACGTCCAGCGGGCGCCGTCGGTGCCGATCAGCGCGATCCGGTCCGGATGCCGTTCGGCCCCGTCGCGGATCAGGCGATCCAGCGGCCGGCCGGCCCAGTAGCCGGCGTCCCGGTACCGCTGCGCCAGCTCGGCCGGCCAGGGCACGCACCCCTCAAGCATCGCCACTCCCTGCGTCTCGCCAGAAAACTTAGGTTAGGCTAGCCGATACTGTTCGGGCTCGGAAGGAGGGTGCCAGTGCGTCTCGGCGAACTCGTCCTCGACGTATCCCCGCTTCGCACCAGCAGCGGCTTCCGGCGGGTCTTCGCCGCGCAGACCCTGACCGTGCTGACGACGGCGCTCACGAACGTCGGCATCAACCTGCACGTCTACCAGCTCACCGGATCCTCGGTGCAGGTCGGACTGGTCAGCCTGGTGTTCGGGCTGGCACTGCTGACCGGACTGCTCGCCGGCGGCGTCGCGGCGGACCGGGGCGATCGGCGCGCGCTGGTGCTCGGCACCCGGCTGATCGTCGCGATCGTGCTGGCCGGTCTCGCGGTCAACGCGGCGCTGCCGCATCCGATGCCGTGGTTCGTCTACGTCGCCGCGGTGCTCGCCGGCGGGATCAACGGGCTCGGCGGCTCGGCGCTGATGGCCGTCGTGCCCGCGATCGTGGACCAGCGCCAGCTCGCCGCCACCGGTGCGCTGTTCACCGTGACCAGCCAGTTCGGCGCGATGCTCGGCCCGTCCATCGCCGGGCTCGTCGCGGCCGGGCCGGGCGTGGCCGCCTGTTTCGGGATCGACGCGCTCGGCTATCTCGCCGGGGTCGCGCTGATGTGGCGCATCCCGCCGCTGCCGCCGGACGAGGAGCCCGCGCACCCGCTCAAGTCCATCGCCGAAGGGTTCAGTTTCGTCCGGCACCACCAGGTCGTCGCCGGCCTGCTGCTGATCGACGTCTGGGCGATGGTCTTCGCGATGCCGTACGCGCTCTTCCCGCAGCTGGGCATCGAGGTGTTCCACGGCGGACCGTCGACCGTCGGGCTGCTCTACACCGCGCCCGCGGTCGGCGCCTTCCTCGGCGCGTTGATGAGCGGCTGGACCAGTCGTACCCGGCAGAGCGGGCGCGCGTTGATCGGCGCGGTGCTGTTGTGGGGCTTGGCGATCACCGGGTTCGGACTGTCCGGGCAGCTGTGGCTGGGCTTGCTGTTCCTGGCGATCGGCGGCGCGGCGGACGCGGTCTCCGAGGTGTTGCGCCGCGCCCTGCTGCAGCACTACACGCCGGATCGGCTGCAGGGCCGGGTGTCCAGCGTCTGGCTGGCGCAGGCGACGACCGGCCCGGCGGTCGGCAACGCGGAAGCCGGACTTGCGGCGAAGCTGCTCGGCAGTTCGAGCGCGGTGGTCGCCGGCGGGCTCGTCTGCGTGGCGGGCGTACTGCTGGTCGCGTTGACGATGCCGAAGCTGCGGCGGGGCTCCTTGGCGACGGATCCCCCGTCGCGGGTGGGCTCGCCTTGAAGTCGGCCAACGAACCTCACCAGCTGACGTGTCGGCTCGGATCGCCGACCTTGCACTGGCTCCGTGAAGGCCCCGTTGCCGGAATCAGATTCCCTCAAGGGACCCCTCACGGACCTGCGCGGTCGGGTCAGCAGCGCGAGCTCAGCCGCGGTCGGCTAGCGCGACACCGCCGACGAGCCGTACTGCGCGAGCAGTACGACTACCCGGGAACTCCCCGGGCGCGGTCAACGAAGTCCTCGTCACGTTGTTCGCGGGTGGACACCGTGATCACCTTCGCACTAAGGTAAGCCTCAGCTAACTTCTGCCGAGGAGGACTACCTTGACGAACCCCTTCGACGACGACAGCGGCCGGTTCTACGCCCTGGTCAACGACGAGGGCCAGTTCTCCCTGTGGCCGGCGTTCGCCGAGGTCCCGTCCGGCTGGCGGGTGGAGTTCGGCGAGGAGTCGAGGCAGGCTTGCCTCGACTACATCGAGCAGCACTGGACGGACCTCCGGCCGCTCAGCCTGGTCCGTGCGATGGACGGCGAGCCCGGCGCGTGAGTTCGAGCGTCGAGGACGTCCTCCCGCTCACCCCGTTGCAGCAAGGCATGGTTTTCCATGCCCTGCTCGGCGACCGGCCGGACGTCTACACCGTGCAGACCGTCCTCGATCTGACCGAGGACGTCGAGCCGGACCGGCTCCGGGCCGCCGCGGAAGCGCTCGTGCGCCGGCACGGGCCGTTGCGCGCGGCGTTCCGCACCCAGGCCTCCGGCCAGTTCGTGCAGGTGATCCGCCGGTCCGTCGAGGTCCCGTTCCGTGTCGCGGACCGGCTCGATCTCGACGCGGACCGCGCCGAGCCGTTCGACCTCGGACGGCCGCCGTTGCTGCGGTTCACGCTGTGCGGGCGGACGCTCGTGCTCACCGCGCACCACTTGCTGTGGGACGGCTGGTCGGCGCCGATCCTGGTCCGCGAACTGCTCGCGCTCTATCGCGGCGAGCGGCTGCCGCCGGTGCGGCCGTTCCGGGACCACTTGACCTGGCTGTCCAAACAGGACACCCGAGCCGCGGAAGATGCCTGGCGGAGCGCGCTTTCCGGTCTCGCGGAGCCGACGCTGATCGGCGGCGGGACAAGCGGATTTCCGTGCCGCAGCGAGTTCCGGTTCCCGGCCGCCGCGTTGGAACAGACCGCGCGCCGGCACGGCGTGACGCTGAACGCCATCGTGCAGAGCGCATGGGCGTTGACGCTGGCCGCGATGACTGGCCGCGACGACCTCGTGTTCGGTGCGACCGTCTCCGGGCGCAGCGGCGATCTGCCCGACGCCGAGTCGATGGTCGGCATGTTCATCAACACTGTCCCGGTGCGCGTCCGGCTGTCCGGCAGCGAGTCGCTCACGACGCTGGCCGCGCGAGTGCAGACCGAGCAGGCCCGGCTGCTGGAGCACGACCATCTCGGGCTCGCGGACATCCAGCGGGCCAGCGGGCACCCGAACCTGTTCGACACGCTCCTGGTCTTCGAGAGCTACCCGATGGATGAGGCGATCCCGTTGCTGGCCGGTGTTTCCGTGCGCGACTCGACGCACTATCCGCTGGCGCTACTGGTAGTTCCAGGCGACGATCTCACGCTGCGGATCGATCACGACCGCACCCAGTGCCCGGACGCGACGCCGATCGCGGAGCGCTTCCAGCAGATCCTGCGTCGATTCGCCGTCACCCCCGAACTGCCCGTCGCGCAGCTGGACGTGCTCACCGAGGCCGAGCACGACGCGCTCGCGACACCGAACTCGACGCACGCCGACGTTCCGGCGACGACGCTGGCCGCCCTGTTCGAAGCGCAGGCCCGGCGGACCCCGGACGCCGAAGCGGTGCGGTTCGACACCGACTCGTTGACCTACCGCGAACTCGACGCACAGGCGTCCGCGCTGGCCACTGGCCTGGCCGCGGCGGGGGTCGGGCCGGACCGGATCGTCGGGGTGCGCCACGACCGCTCGCTCGACCTCGTCGTCTCGCTGCTCGCCGTGCTCAAGGCCGGCGGCGCGTACCTGCCGCTCGATCCGTCCTATCCGGCGGAGCGGCTGGACTTCATGCGCGAGGACGCCCAGCCCGCGGTGGTCCTGCCCGCCGCACTCCACGGGTCCGCGCCGATCACGCCCGCCTCGCCGGACAACGCGGCCTACGTCATCTACACCTCCGGTTCCACCGGCCGCCCCAAGGGCGTGGTCGTCACCCACCGCGCCATCGTCAACCGTCTCTTGTGGATGCAACACCAGTACCGGCTCACCGCGCAGGACCGGGTCCTGCAGAAAACCCCGGCCAGCTTCGACGTCTCCGTCTGGGAATTCTTCTGGCCCCTCATCACCGGCGCGGTCTTGGTGCTCGCGAAGCCGGGCGGACACCAGGATCCCGACTACCTCGCCGACCTCATCGCCCGCGAACGCATCACCACTGTCCACTTCGTCCCCTCCATGCTCCGCGCCTACGGCGACCGGCCACTCCCCCGCCGAGTCATCACCTCCGGCGAAGCGCTGCCCACGGAGATCGCCCGGCCCGGCATGCACAACCTCTACGGCCCCACCGAAACCGCCGTCGACGTCACCCATCACACCGTCACCGACGAGGTCGCGATCGGCGTTCCGGTGTGGAACACGACCGTGCACGTCCTCGACCCGGTGCTGCGTCCGGTCGCGCCCGGCGTGCCCGGCGAGCTGTACCTGGGCGGCGTGCAGCTCGCACGCGGCTACCTGAACCGGCCTGGGCTGACCGCGTCCCGCTTCGTCGCCGCACCGGACGGGCAACGCCTCTACCGCACCGGGGACGTCGTCCAATGGGAAAACGGCGCGCTCCACTACCTCGGGCGCACCGACGATCAGGTCAAGATCCGCGGGTTCCGCGTCGAACTCGGCGCGATCGAAGCCGCTCTCACCGCACAGCCGGGAGTGCGTGCCGCCGCCGTCACCGTCCGGGCGGGCCAGCAGCAGCTCGTCGGCTACGTGGTGACCGACCCGGGGGTCACCGTGGACCTGGCCGCTCTCGGGCTGCCTGAGCACGAGATCCCCGCGGTACTCGTTCCGCTCGGCAAGCTTCCCCTGACACCCAGCGGAAAACTCGATCGCAACGCCCTGCCTGAGCCGCAGTTTCAGACAGGCGAAGCGCAGGCGCGCGATCCGCGCGAGGAGATCGTCTGCGAGGTGTTCGCCGACGTTCTCGGCCTCGACCGGGTCAGCCGCGCCGACGATTTCTTCGCACTCGGCGGGCATTCGCTGCTCGCCACGCGACTGATCAGCCGCCTGCGCCGGACCTTCGGCGTCGATCTGTCGCTGCGCGCGGTGTTCGACGCCCCGACCCCGGCCCGGCTCGCCCGGTTGCTCGACGGCGGCAACCGGCGAGCCCCGCTGACGAAGCAGCCTCGTCCGTCGGAAATCCCGTTGTCCGCGGCGCAGCGCAGCCTCTGGTTCCTGTACCAAGTGGACGGTCCGACCACGACGTACAACCTGCCCTTCGCCGCCCGGCTGACCGGACCGCTCGACACTGCGGCATTGGCTGCCGCGCTGCTCGACGTGGTCACCCGGCACGAAGCGTTGCGGACGATCTTCCCCGGCGACCGATCCGGTCAGGAGATTCTGGCCCCGCGACCGCTCGCCCGAGGCGGGACGGACCACGCGTTCCGGCTCGACGAGGAACTCCCGATCCGCTACGACCTGCGCCGGACCGGCCCGGACGAGCACGAGTTCACCCTGGTGGTGCACCACATCGCGGCCGACGAATGGTCCGCGCGCCCGCTGCTGCGCGATCTCGCGCGGGCCTACGCGGCCCGGATCGAGGGCAGCGCGCCCGAGTGGCCCCCGCTGCCGGTGCAGTACGCGGATTACTCGCTCTGGCAGCAGCAAAACTCGCGCGACGACATCGGGTACTGGTCCCGCCAGCTCGCCGATCTCCCCGAGGAACTGCCGCTGCCGACCGACCGGCCCCGGCCGCCGCAGCCGACCGGGGAAGCCGGCAGCGTGCGAGTCGAGCTTCCGGACACCCGCCGGCTCGCGCGGAGGTTCGGCGTGACCGAGCTGATGGTCGGACAGGCGGCGGTCGCGGTTCTCCTGCACCGGCTCGGCGCGGGCGAGGACATCCCGCTCGGCACCCCGTCCGCCGGCCGGTCCGACGAAGCTCTGGACGACCTCGTCGGCTGCTTCGTGAACACGCTCGTGCTGCGTACTGATCTCAGCGGCAGCCCGACGTTCCGCGAACTGCTGGCCCGGGTCCGCGAAACCGACCTCGATGCCTACGCACACCAGGACACGCCGTTCGAGCGCGTCGTCGAGGCCGTCAACCCGGTCCGGTCGCCCAACCGGCACCCGCTGTTCCAGACGATGGTGTCGCACCAGGCAGTCCGCCCCACGGACCTCGACCTGCCGGGTATCGCCGTGACGCCGCTGGACCCGGGCGTCAGCGGCGCGAAGTTCGATCTCGCGTTCCACTTCGGAGCGGGCGAGTGCGCGATCTCCTACCGCACCGACCTTTTCGACAAGACCACCGTCGAGGCGTTCGGCCGGCGGCTGGCGACCCTGCTGACCGCCTTCGCGGCGAAGCCGGAGCTGCCCGTCGATCTGGTGGACATCCTCGACGCCGACGACCGCGCGCGACTGGCCGCGTTCAACAACACCGACGAAGACCGGCCCGCGACGACCTTGACCGCGATGGTCGAGGAGCAGGTCGCTCGCAGCCCGGACGCGATCGCGGTCGAGTTCCACGACGTCCGGCTCACCTACACGGAGCTGGACGCGCGCGCGAATCACGTGGCGAAAACGTTGCGGGAGAACGGCGTCGGGCCGGAGAAGACCGTCGGGATGCACTGGGAACGGTCGGTCGAACTGGTCGTCGGGCTGCTCGGCGTCGAGAAGGCCGGCGGCGCGTTCGTCCCGCTGGAGCCGTCCTGGCCGGCGCAGCGGATCGCCGAGGTCTGCGAGAGCGCCGCGCTGTCGGCCGTCCTCAGCGGGCCCGAGCACGACGAGCCGGTTCGCGGGCTCGGAGTTCCGGTCGTCCACGTCGGCACCGAGTCCACTCCGGACCGGTCCACGGTGGCCGTCGATCCGGAGGGCCTGGCGTATGTCATCTACACCTCCGGTTCCACTGGCAAGCCCAAGGGCGCGATGATCCGCCACCGGGCGATCGCCCATCGGCTGCTGTGGCAACGCGAACTGCTCGGCTTCGGACCGGGCGACGCGTCGCTGTTCAAGGCCCCGCTCGGCTTCGACATCTCGATCAACGAGATCTTCCTGCCGCTGGTCAACGGCGGGAAGCTGGTCATCGCGGAACCGGACGGCGAACGCGACCCCGATTACCTGCTCGGCCTGATCGACCGGCACTCGGTCACCTTCACCTACCTGCCGTCGTCCATTCTGGACCTGCTGCTGCAGCTGCCGGGCTTCGGGCCGAAGGCAGGTTCGCTCAAGCACGTCTGGTGCGGCGGCGAAGTTCTCACCCCCGAGCTGTTCGCCAGGTTCCGCCGGGCGAGTGACGCGATCATGTACCACGGCTACGGTCCCGCCGAGGCGACGATCGGCGTCAGCCACGTCGTCTACCGCGACCCGGAGGCGCTGCGCGCAGCGGTGTCGATCGGCAAGCCGAACGGCAACACCCAGCTGTACGTGCTGGATCGGCGGTTGCTGCCGGTGCCGGTCGGCGTTCCCGGCGAGTTGTACGCCGCGGGCATCTACCTCGGTCGCGGCTACCTCGGCGACCCGCGCCGCACGGCGGAACGGTTCGTCGCGAATCCGTTCGGCCCGCCCGGCGCCCGGCTGTACCGCACCGGCGACCTGGCGCGCTGGCAGGCCGACGGCAGCCTGGAGTTTCTTGGCCGGGCGGACAACCAGATCAAGATCCGCGGGATGCGCGTCGAACCGGAAGAGATCGAAGCCGTCCTGGAGCAGCACGAGCAGGTTCGCCGCGCGGTGGTGCTGGTGCGCGCCGAGCAGCCCGGATTGCTCGGCTACTGCCTCGGCCCGGAGACTGACGGCGTCGGCGACTGGCTGCGCGGCCGGCTGCCGGAACACATGGTGCCGCAACAGTTCGTGTTCCTCGACGAGTTCCCGCTGCTCCCCTCCGGCAAGGTGGACCGGAAGGCGTTGCCCGCCCCGCCGCCCGAAGGGACCGGAAGCCGCGCCGCGGTGACCGCGACCGAGAAACTGCTCTGCGAACTGATGGCGCAGCTGCTGAAACGCGACGAAATCGGTGCGGAGGACAACTTCTTCGCTCTTGGCGGGGACAGCATCCTGTCGATCCGCTTCGTCAGCGGGGTCCGTGCCGCCGGTTTCCAGCTCTCGCCGCGGCAGGTGTTCGAACACCAGACCGCCGCCGCGCTGGCCCGGGTCCTGGACGCGACAGCGGCCGCGGTTCAGCACGACGACGGCACCGGAGAAGTGCCGTTGACGCCGATCATGCGCTGGTGGACCACCACGGGCGACATCACGATGCATCAGGCCGCCCTGCTGCGCGTGCCGGCGCCGTTCGCGCCGGATGCGTTCGAGCAGGTGCTGCAGGACGTCCTGGACCATCACCAGCTGCTGCGCGCCCGCCTCGGCGACGGCGTGCTGCACGTGCCGCACACCAAACAGGCTCAAGTCGAGCATGTCGACGGCCCGTACTCCGCCGCCAAGCACGCCGCTGTGGTGTCCACTTTGGATCCGGCGGAGTCGATGCTGAAGGCGGTCGCCTTCGACGGACGGCTGCTGCTCGTGCTGCACCACTTGGTCGTCGACGGCGTCTCGTGGCGGATCCTCACCGAAGACCTGGCGACGGCCTGGGAAGCCCGCGCCGCCGGGAGGAGACCGCGACTGGCCCCAGCCCCCACCTCCTTCCGCACCTGGGCGCTCGCGACCGCGGACCAGCCCGAGCCCTCGCACGGGCGCGCCCTGCCCGTCTCCGGGCGCACGACGATCGAGCTGACCGTCGAAGAGACCCGGAAGGTACTGGAGAACAAGCACGCCCGGGTGCACGAGACACTGCTGGCGGCGCTCGGCTCCGCGCTCGGCCCACTCGAGGTCGCGCTGGAGGGACACGGCAGGGAGGAACAACGGGTACCGGGCGCGGACCTGTCGCGCACAGTCGGCTGGTTCACCACGATCTTCCCGTTCGCGCTGACCGGTTCGGTCAACGACGTCAAGGAACGGCTGCGGGCTGTCCCGGACCACGGCTTCGGCATGCCGATCCCGGACTCCGAGGTGAGCTTCAACTACCTCGGCCGCTTCGAGGCCGGCGATGGCTATTGGGTGCCCGGCCCGGAGAAACTGCCGGAATCGGCGGTGCAGCACCGTCCTTTGCAGATCGACGCGCTCGTCGAGGACGGCCCGGTTCTCAAAGCCACCTGGTCGTTCACCGATCGCTACCGCCCGGACGAGGTCGCCCGGTACGCGCGGGCGTGGGTACGTGCGCTGAGCGGCGGCAACGACGCCGGGCTCACCCCGTCCGACGTACCGCTGGTGTCGCTGAAGCAGGGCCAGCTCGACAAGCTCGCCGCGAAGTGGGGAAAGAAGTGATCGAGGACGTCCTGCCGCTTTCCCCGCTACAGCAGGGAATGCTGTTCCACGCGGTGTACGACACCAACGCCGACGACGTCTACTGTGTCCAGTTCGTCCTCGGTCTGGAGGGCGCGGTGGACGGTCCGCGGCTGCGCGCCGCCGCCGAACAGCTGCTGGCGCGGCACGCGAATCTCCGCGCCGCGTTCGTGCACGAGGACGTCGACGAGCCGGTCCAGGTAGTGCTGGACCACGTCGACCTGCCGTGGGACGAGTCCGACGGCGATCTGGGCGCGGTACTCGAACGCGACCGCGCGCGGCGGTTCGTCCTGGACGAGCCGCCGTTGCTGCGGTTCTCACTGGTGCATCTGAGCGGCACCGACCACCGGCTCGTCCTGACCAACCACCACCTTCTGCTCGACGGCTGGTCGCTGCCGCTGCTGATCAGCGAACTGCTCGCGCTCTACGGCGGCACCACGCCGCCGAGGCCGCGCCCGTACCGGGACTATCTGGCCTGGCTAGCCGAACGCGACCGGGACGACTCGGCGAAAGCGTGGGCCGACGCACTGTCCGGAGTGGACCCGACGCTGCTCGCACCCGCCGCGTCCCGGGTACCGACGCGGCCGGGCAAAGTCCGGATCGACCTACCCGCGGAACAGCTCTACGCGCGCGCCCGGCAGCAAGGTCTTACGGTGAACACAGTGGTCCAGGGCCTGTGGGGGCGGGTGCTCGGACGGCTGACCGGCCGCGACGACGTGCTGTTCGGCGCGACCGTGTCCGGCCGGCCGGCCGAGCTGTCCGGAGTGGACTCGATGGTCGGCCTGTTCATCAACACCGTCCCGGTGCGCGTCCGCACCGAGGCGGCGCTGGGCGAGGTGCAGGCCGCGCAGGCGGGGCTGCTCGATCATCAGTACCTCGGGCTGACCGAGATCCAGCGTGCGGCGGGCGCCGGGGACCTGTTCGACACGCTGGTCGTCTTCGAGAACTACCCGGTCGACTCCGGCGCGGTCGGCGAGAGCGAACGTGCCGCCGGGCTGCGCATCACGAGTGTCGATGTCGAGGACGCGACGCACTACCCGCTCACCTTGGCGATCGCGGCGGAGGAGCAGCTCTCCGTCACCTTCGAGTACCGGCCGGACGTGTTCGAGCGCGACTGGGTCGACAGTGTCGCCCGCTACTTCGCTCGTGCCGTCGAGAGCTTCGCGGCCGAGAACCCGTTCAAGCTGCTGTCCGAAGAGGACGCCGGCCGGCTGGCCGAATTCGGCACCGGGAAGCGGCTGCCGACCGAGCCGACGACGATGTCCGAGGTCTTCGAGGCGCAGGCCCGGGCGACGCCGGACGCGGTCGCGATCGTCTCCGGTCCGGAGCGGCTGACCTTCGCCGAGGTCAACTCCCGGGCCAACGCGGTCGCGAGGGACCTCGCCGCGCGAGGCGTGCGGCCGGAAGAGATCGTCGCGCTCCGGCTCGCTCCAGGTCCGGACCTGATCATCGCGCTGCTGGCGGTGTTCAAGGCGGGGGCCGCGTATCTGCCGCTGGACCCGGACTGGCCGGCTGAGCGCATCGACCTGATGCTCGCCGACGCCCAGCCGATCGTGACGCTCACTGAGCTGCCCTCCGGCACCGCCGCGGACTTGCCGCAGCGCGCCCGGCCGGAAAACCCGGCGTACGTCATCTACACGTCTGGTTCGACCGGCATGCCGAAGGCGGTCGTCGTACCCCATCGGTCGATCGCGAACCTCCTGGTCAGCCACCGGACCGACCTGTTCGATCCGGCACAGGCGCAAGCCGGCCGTCCGCTGCGGGCGGCGCACGCCTGGCCGATGGCGTTCGACGCGTCCTGGCAGCCGATGCTGTGGCTGTTCGCCGGGCATGAGCTGCACCTGGTGCCGCCGGACGTACGCCGGGACGCGGACCTGCTGCGGGCGTTCCTGGTCGAGCACGAGATCGAGTTCGTCGAACTTTCCCCGTCGCTGCTGGCGCAGGTCGCGGCCGAGCCCTGGCGCGGTTCGCTCAAGGTTCTCGGCGTCGGCGGCGAAGCGGTGCCCGCCGAGTTGTGGCGAGCGCTGCGCAGCGAGCCGGACCTGGCCGTCTACAATCTGTACGGTCCGACGGAGTGCACTGTGGACTCCGCAGTGGCCGACTTCGCCGACAGCCCGACGCCGTCCATCGGCTCGCCGGTCGGCAACGCCCGCGCATACGTGCTCGACCGACGGCTCCGGCCGTGCCCGGTCGGGGTCGAAGGCGAGCTGTACCTGTCCGGCGATGGGCTGGCGCGCGGCTACCTCGGCCGGCCGGGCAGCACGGCGGAGCGGTTCGTAGCCGATCCGTTCCACGGCGGCCGGATGTACCGGACCGGCGACCTCGCGAAGTGGACCGCGGACGGGTTCCTCGACTGCCGCGGCCGGGTCGACGACCAGGTCAAGATCCGCGGCTTCCGGGTCGAGCCGGGCGAGGTCGAGGCGGTGCTGTCCCGGGACGACCGGGTCGAACGCGCTGTCGTCGTGCCGCGCGAGGACACGCCGGGGATCCGGCGGCTGGTCGCTTACGTCGTCCTCCGGAACGGCAGTGTCGACGGCCTTCGGGAGCAGGTCGCCGCGCAGCTGCCGGAGTACCTGGTTCCGGCGGCGATCGTCGCCGTCGAGTCGTTCCCGTTGACCCGTAACGACAAACTCGACGTGAAGGCGTTGCCGGTCCCGGATTGCCAAGGCACGACCCGGGAACCGGAGACCGCGGCCGAGACGCGGCTCGCGGAGCTGTTCGCCGAGGTGCTGGGCCTATCGCGAGTCGGCGCGGACGACAGCTTTTTCGCGCTCGGCGGCGACAGCCTCGTCTCGATGCGGCTGGTCGGCAAGGCCCGGGCAGCCGGATTCGGGTTCAGCCCGCGCGATGTGTTCGAACGCCGGACCGTCGCCGGACTGGCTCAGCTGACCGCGGCGGCACCGGTGGAGCGCGACCCGGACGCCGGCATCGGCGAGGTTCCGCTGACGCCGATGCTCGCCTGGCTCACCGACCACCCGCCGTACGACCGGCTCAGCCAGGCCCGCTTGGTCCGCACTCCCCCGGAGCTCACCCAGGACCGGCTCACCCAGCTGCTGCAAACGCTGCTCGACCGCCACGACGTCCTGCGGGCCACCTTCGACCAGACGATGACAGTCCGCCCGCGCGGCGCGGCGGCGGCGGTGGTGCGGCGCGTCGAACTGACCGACGTCGCCGCGCAACTGCCCGACGTGATGGAGGCCGAGCTGCGAGAACTCGATCCGGCGGCCGGCCAAATGGCCCGGTTCGTGTGGTTCGACGGCGGCCCCCACCGGGCCGGGCGGCTGCTGCTGCTTCTGCACCACCTGGTGGTCGACGCCGCTTCGTGGGGCATCCTGGTCCCGGAGCTGGCCGATCTCTGGGCCGGGCGCGAGCTGCCGCCGCTCGGGACGTCGTTCCGGGAATGGGCGCAGGCGTTGCCCGAGGCCGCGCGACGCAAGGCCGCCGAACTCGACCGGTGGCGGGACATCCGGTCCGGACCGGACCCGGTCCTCGGCGCCCGGCGGCTCGATCCGGCCGTCGACACCCGCGCCACAGTGCGCTCGATCCGCACCGTTCTCGACGCGGACCTGACGCGAGCACTGCTCACGGCCGTGCCGGAACGGCTCGGCGTGCCAGTCGACGTCGTGCTGCTCACCGCGTTCGCGCGCGCCGTCGTGCGATGGCGCGGAGAACCGGGGCCGGTCCTGTTGGCGGTGGAGAACCACGGCCGAGAGGAGCAGCTGGTGCCGGGTGCCGACCTGTCCGGCACCGTCGGCTGGTTCACCAGCGTGCACCCGGTCCGGCTCGATCCCGCCGACGTGCACACCGTCGCCCGGCAACTGGCGCTGCCGGACAACGGAATCGGGCACGGTTTGCTGCGCTACCTCGACTCGGCCGCCGCCGCCGAGCTGGCGGCGCTGCCCGAGCCGCAGATCGAGGTCAACTACCTGGGCCAGTTCACCGCGGGCGAGACGAGCGGCGCGCCGTGGACCGGTGCGCCGGAAACCGGCGCGCTGGGCGGCGGGGTCGACGACGCCCAGCCCGCCCCGTACTGCCTGGTGCTGAACTCGCTGGTGGAGGGCGGCGAACTGCACGCCGATTGGCAGTGGCCGGGCGCGCTGTTCACCGACGACCGGATCCGCGCCTTGTCCGCCGCGTGGTTCGCCGCATTGAAGGAGATTTCCGGTGAGTGACCTGGCCGCCCGCAAGCGCGAACTGCTCCGCCGCCGCCTCGCCGAGGCCGGGCTGGCGAGCACTGGGCAGATCCCGAAGGCCGACCGCGAGAACGACCTGCCGCTGTCGTCCGCCCAGTCGCGGATGTGGTTCCTGCAACAGCTCGAACCGGGCACCGCGGCGTACAACGTGTGCCTCGCCATCGAGCTGCGCGGCGATTTGGACCGGCCCGCGCTGCACCGTTCGTTCCAGCGGCTCGTGGAACGGCACGAGATCCTGCGCACCCGATACGTGCCCGGAGCCGACGGGGAGCCGCGTCAGGTGGTGGATCCGTTCGCGGTGGTCACGATGGCCGAGACGGACCTGCGAGGTCTGCCGGCGGAGCAGCGGGGCACTGCGGCCGAATCCGCCGCGCGAGCGGAATCGGCGCACGGCTTCGACCTCACAGCGGAACACTCGCTGCGGCTGAAGCTGCTCCGTCGCGCGGACGACGACCACGTACTCGTCCTGACCGTGCACCACATCGCATGGGACGGCTTCACTTTCAATGCGCTCTCGCGGGACTTGTCCGCGCTCTACCGCGAAGACACCACCGGCCATCCCGCCGGGCTCGAACCGCTCCCGGTGCAATACGCGGACTTCGCCTGTTGGCAACGGAAGACGTTCACCGACGACCGGCTAGCGAAGGATCTCGACTACTGGCGCGGCGCGCTCGACCCGATGCCGGACAACCTGCCGCTGCCGACCGACTTCCCACGCCCGGCCGTCCGATCCAGCCGCGGCGACCGCCGCGTCAGGAGGTTTGATCCGGCCGTGACGGAGCGCATCGCCGGCTTCGCGCACGAACGCGGCGTGACGCCGTTCATGGTCGTCTTCGCCGGGTACGCCGCTCTGCTGCACCGCTACACCGGTGCGACGGACGTGCCGGTCGGTTCGGCGTCGATGAACCGCGACGCGGGCGAAGTCGAACGGCTCATCGGGAACTTCGGCAACACGTTGGTGCTGCGCGCGGACCTGACCGGGCAGCCGTCGTTCGCTGAACTGGTCGCGCGGGTGCAGCGGGTCTGCACCGCCGGTTACGCCCACCAGGACCTTCCGTTCGACCTGCTGGTCGAGAGGCTGCGACCGCCGCGCACGGCGGGGCGCTCGGTGCTGTTCGACGTCATGCTGTTGTTCCTGGCCCAAGGATTGCAGGGATTCGACCTGCCGGGCGTCGAAGCGAACTGGCGGACAGTGCACAACGACACCACGCAGTTCGATCTCGCGCTGGAAGTGTTCCTGACCGGCGGCGAGATGCGGATCGAGGCGACGTACTCGACCGACCTGTACGCCGCAGCGACGGTAGAACAGTTCCTCGCGCACCTGGAAATGCTGCTCCAGCAGGCATTGGCAGCCCCGGACACGGCCGTTTCACAGCTGGAATACCACTCGACGCCGGGCTTGGCCGGGCCCGTGGAGAAGGTGCCGTCGACCACCCTCGCCGAACTGTTCGCCGCGCAGGCCTCACGCACGCCGGACGCTGAGGCCGTGCGCTTCGAAGGCACCTCACTCACCTACGCCGAACTTGACACCCGCGCCACCGCACTAGCCGGACAACTCGCCGCAGCAGGCGTCCGCGCCGACCAGATCGTCGGCATCCGCCAAGACCGATCACTCGAACTCATTATCTCCCTGCTCGCCGTACACAAGGCAGGCGGCGCATACCTACCGCTCGACCCGTCCTACCCGAGCGAACGACTCGACTTCATGATCCAGGACGCCAACCCCGTCCTCGTACTGCCCACACCCCTCGACGCCGGCACGCGGGTCACTGCGGCTCGTCCAGACAACGCGGCCTACGTCATCTACACCTCCGGTTCCACCGGACGGCCCAAGGGCGTCGTGGTCACCCATCGATCCATTGTGAACCGTCTGCTGTGGATGCAGCACGAGTACGGCCTCGCCGCGCAGGACCGGGTACTGCAGAAGACCCCGTCCAGCTTCGATGTCTCGGTATGGGAGTTCTTCTGGCCGCTCATCACCGGCGCCACCCTCGTCCTCGCCAAGCCCGACGGACACAAAGACCCCGACTACCTCGCCCGGCTCATCACCGAAGAGGCCATCACCACCGTCCACTTCGTCCCGTCCATGCTCCGCGCCTATGGCGACCGGCCGCTGCCGAAACGCGTCATCACCTCCGGCGAGGCTCTGCCGGACGATCTCGCCCGACCCGGCATCCACAACCTCTACGGCCCCACCGAAGCCGCTGTCGACGTCACCCACCACACCGTCACCGATCACGTCGCCATCGGCCGGCCGGTGTGGAACACACAGCTTCACGTGCTGGACCGCAACCTTCAGCCGGTGCCGCCGAGCGTCGAGGGAGAGCTGTACCTCGGCGGCGTCCAACTCGCCCGCGGCTACCTCAACCGCCCCAGCCTGACCGCCTCCCGATTCGTCGCCGCCCCCAACGGACAACGCCTCTACCGCACCGGCGACCTCGTCAAACGCGACCCCGACGGCATCCTGCACTACCTCGGCCGCACCGACCACCAAGTCAAACTCCGCGGCATCCGCATCGAACTCGGCGAAGTCGAAGCCGCGCTCACCGCGCTGCCCGGGATCGAGAGCGCCGTCGTCGTGCTGCGGCCGGAAAAGCAGCAGCTCGTCGCGTACGTCGTTGGCGACGCGACCGGCGTCCGAGTCCAGCTGGCGAAGACGCTGCCGGACCATCTGGTCCCGTCGGTTCTTGTCGAACTGGACGCCCTTCCGTTGTCTCCGAGCGGGAAACTCGACCGCCGCGCACTGCCGGAACCGATCGCCGAGGTCACCGACGACGCGCCGGGCACCGAGCGAGAGCAAGCGCTCGCCGGTCTGTTCGCCGATCTGCTCGGGCTCGACCGGGTCGGTGTGCGGGACGATTTCTTCGCCCTCGGCGGGCATTCGCTGCTCGCCGCGAAACTGGTCAGCCGGGTCCGCGCCGAACTGGACGCAGAGCTGTCGATCGGCACCGTCTTCGACACGCCAACGGTCGCCCGCCTGGCCGCACTCCTCGACGACAGCGGCCGGCAGCGGCCGGCATTGACGCCGATGCCGCGTCCGCGCCGACTGCCGTTGTCCTTCGCCCAGCAGCGGTTGTGGTTCCTCTACCGCCTCGAAGGCGCCAGCGCGACCTACAACGTCCCGTTCGCGATCCGGCTCGACGGACCGCTCGATCTCGACGCATTGCGTGCCGCACTGTCCGATGTGGTCGGACGGCACGAGGTGCTGCGCACGGTCTACCCGGAGTTCGAAGGCAAGCCTTACCAGCAAGTCCTGGACTGGACGCCGACGCTGGGCAGCGGCGGCACCCTCCGCGAGGCCGCGCAACGCAAGTTCGAGCTGGATCGAGAGCCGCCCTTCGCCGCCCAGCTGATCCGCGAGGGCGAAACCCACGTCCTCTCCCTGCTCACCCACCACATCGGGTCCGACGGCTGGTCCACCGAACGGCTGGTCGCCGACCTCACCACCGCGTACACCGCGCGTTGCGCCGGCCGGCGGCCGGACTGGCCGCCGCTGCCCGTCCAGTACGCGGATTACGTGTTGTGGCAACGGGACCTGCTCGGCAACCACGATGACCCGGACAGTCTGCTGGCTACCCAGCTCGCGTACTGGCGCGAAGCTCTCGCGGACCTTCCGGCAGAGATCCAGCTGCCGACCGACCGGCCTCGCCCTGCGAACGCCACCTTCGCCGGGGACGCCGTCCGCTTCCGGCTCGGCGCCGAGACGCTCGCCGCGGTGCGGTCGCTGGCCCGCGAGACCGGATCGACGGTCTTCATGACCGTGCAAGCCGCGCTCGCCGCGTTGCTGGGCGCGCTCGGCGCCGGCGACGACATCCCGCTCGGCAGCCCGGTCGCGGGCCGCACCGACGACGCGCTCGACGGCCTGGTCGGTTTCTTCGTCAACACCCTGGTCCTGCGCACCGACCTGACCGGCGACCCGACGTTCCGGCAGCTCGTGGACCGGGTCCGCGGCGCGGATCTGGCCGCGTTCGGGCACCAGGACCTGCCGTTCGAACGGATCGTCGAGGCCGTCAATCCGGCCCGTTCGCTTGGCAGGCATCCGCTGTTCCAGGTGATGCTGGCCTATCAGCGGGCGAACCGGGACGCGGCGCCGTTCGGCCGGGCGTCGCTGCGCGAGGAGCACGTCGGTTTCTACCCGGCGCGGACCGACCTTTCGTGGCATCTGTTCGAGCGGGAAGACGGCATCGACGGCTGGCTCGTCTACGCCCGCGACCTGTTCGACCATTCCACTGTGGACGATATAGCTGCCCGGTTCGTCCGCTATCTGAGCGCGCTCACCGCCGAACCGGATCGGCCGCTGTCGGCGACCGCCGTGCTGGCCGAGGACGAACGAATCCAGGAGTTCCCGACCGCCGACGTCCCGGACACGACGTTGGCCGAGCTGTTCGCCGCGCAGGTCGCGCGCACCCCGAACGCCGAGGCCGTGCGCTTCGAGGGCACCTCGCTCACCTACGCGGAACTCGACACCCGGGCCACCGTCCTCGCCGGGAAACTCGCCGCGGCCGGTGTGGGTCCGGATCGCATCGTCGGCATCCGCCAAGACCGCTCACTCGACCTGATCGTCTCCTTGCTCGCCGTCCACAAGGCCGGTGGCGCCTACCTCCCGCTCGACCCGTCCTACCCCGCCGAACGACTCGCCTTCATGATCCAGGACGCCAACCCTGTCGTCGTCCTCCCCGCCACCCTCGAAGAAACCGCACACACCACGGAGGCCGGCCCGGACAACGCGGCGTACGTCATCTACACCTCGGGCTCCACTGGGCACCCCAAGGGTGTGGTGGTCACCCACCGGTCCATTGTGAACCGTCTCTTGTGGATGCAACACGAGTACGGCCTCACCGCGCAGGACCGGGTACTGCAGAAAACCCCGTCCAGCTTCGACGTCTCGGTGTGGGAATTCTTCTGGCCGTTCATCACCGGCGCCACCCTCGTCCTCGCCAAACCCGACGGACACAAAGACCCCGACTACCTCGCACAGCTCATCGAGACCGAAGCAATCACCACCGTCCACTTCGTCCCGTCCATGCTCCGCGCCTACGGCGACCGGCCACTCCCCCGCCGAGTCATCACCTCCGGCGAAGCGCTGCCTGCGGAGATCGCCCGGCCCGGCATGCACAACCTCTACGGCCCCACCGAAACCGCCGTCGACGTCACCCACCACACCGTCACCGACCACGTCGCCATCGGCCGGCCAGTGTGGAACACCGAGACGCACGTCCTCGACCGGCTGTTCCGGCCCGTCCCTCCCGGTGTGCCCGGCGAGCTGTACCTCGGCGGCGTCCAACTCGCCCGCGGCTACCTCAACCGCCCCAGCCTGACCGCCTCCCGATTCGTCGCCGCCCCCAACGGACAACGCCTCTACCGCACCGGCGACCTCGTCAAACGCGACCCCGACGGCATCCTGCACTACCTCGGCCGCACCGACCACCAAGTCAAACTCCGCGGCATCCGCATCGAACTCGGCGAGATCGAAGCCGCCCTCGCCGCGGAAGACGGCGTCGAAGCGGCCGCCGCGGTCGTCCGGGACGACCGGTTGATCGGGTACGTCGTCGGCACCGCTCCGGATCTCCGGGCGAAGCTGCCCGAGCACCTGGTGCCTGCCGCGATTGTCGAGCTCCCCGAACTCCCGCTCACCGCGAACGGCAAACTCGACCGGAAAGCCCTGCCGGACCCGGATTTCCAGTCCCGCACCGGCACGGCGAAACCGAGCACCGAGCGCGAGCGCCTGCTGTGCGCACTGTTCGCCGAGACGCTGAAGCTGCCCGAAGTCGGCGTGCACGACAGCTTCTTCGAGCTGGGCGGCGACAGCATCGTCTCGGTTCAGCTCGTCAGCCGCGCCCGGAAGGCCGGGATCACGGTGACCCCGCGCCAGGTCTTCGAACACCGCACTCCCGCCGGGCTCGCCGCGGCCGGTGATTTCGCGGTCCACGCCGACCATCCTTACGGCCGGGTTCCGCCGATGCCGATCATGCGATTCCGCGGGCTGTTCCAGGCGATGTTGGTGACCGCACCGCCCGGGCTCACCGAACCCGGGCTGGTGCGCACCGTGCAGGCGGTGCTGGACCGGCACGACGTGCTTCGCGCCCGTTGGGACGGCGAAACCCTGGTCGTGCCCCAGGAATCCTTCGCTGCCAAGGAAATCGTCGCCCGCGCCACTGGTTCGCTGGATGACGAGCTCCTCGCCGCCCGCGACCGGCTCAGCGACGACCAACTCGTCCAGGTCGTTCGGTTCCCCGGCCGAGTGCTGATCGTCGCCGACCACTTGGTGGTGGACGGCGTCTCCTGGCGGATCCTCCTCGACGACCTCGCCGAAGCGTGGCAGGGCCGCGAACTGGTCCGCACCGGCACGTCGTACCGCCGCTGGAGCGAACTGCTCCGCGAGCAGGACCGCAGCGCCGAACGCGAGCTGTGGCAACGAATTCTCGACGGTGCCGACCCGGTGCTGCCGCTGACCGACGCGGTGCCCGAGCACACCGAGTGCACGGTGCCGCTGCCCGGCGGAGACGTCCAGCAGGCACTGCTCACTGCCCTCGGCCGGGCGCTGGGGCGGGACAACGCGGTCGTCGCGGTCGAAGGGCACGGCCGGGAGGGACAGATCGCGGCAGGGGTGGACCTGTCGGCGACCGTCGGCTGGTTCACCACTGTCTTCCCAGTCCGCGCCAACGACTCCCTGCACGATCTGCCCGACCACGGCCTCGGCTACGGCCTGCTCCGTCCGCTCGGACTGCCGGAGCCGACGATCGTGCTGAACTACCTCGGCCGGGTGGACACCGGCGACGGCACGCCATGGACCGTCGCGCCCGAAGCCCCGATGCTGCGAGTGCCGCCCCGGCCCGGCCGGGCCGGGGACTGGGCGCTCGAAATCAACGCCGCCGCGGTGGACGGCGGCCTGCGGATCGCCCTGACCGGGCAGACCGACGTGCGCGCGCTGGCCGCGCGGCTGCGCGACGCCCTCGCCGACGGCGGGCCCGCGCTGGACCTTTCCCTGGTGGACGTCAGCCAGGACGACATCGACGAGTTCGAAGAGGAGCTGGGCACGTGGTGAACGAGCAGCCGACGACGGGAGACCTGCTGCGCGAGGTCACCGGCCTGCTGGGCCCGGAGGCAGCTGATCTGTCCGAAGAGGACAGCCTGATCGAGTGGGGCCTGGACTCGATCAGGCTCATGCACGTCGCGAACGCGTGGCGGCGGCGCGGGATCAAAGTCAGTTTCGCGGAACTGCTGAAGAACCCGACGCTCATCGGCTGGCGTGGCGTGCTCGCGGACGCCGCGGGCGTCGCGCCGGAGCCGGTCACCGCGGTCGAAGTGGACGAGTCGGAGCCATTTCCGCTCGCGCTCATGCAGCACGCGTACTGGATCGGCCGCGGCGGGGAGACCGCGCTCGGCTCCGTCGCCGCGCACCTCTACGTCGAGTTCGACGGCGTGGGAGTCGACCCGGTCCGGCTCGAAACCGCGGTCCGAAAGCTCGTGCAGCGCCACGGAATGCTGCGCGCGGCCTTCGACGACAACGGATGGCAGCGGATCCTGGCCGAACGAACGCAGCCGGCGCTCATCGTGCACGACATCGAGGACGAGGCCGAACTGGAGCTGATCCGCGACCGGTCCTCGCACGCCCGCCTCGACGTGGCCAACGGCGAGGTCTTCCGGATCCAGCTCAGCCGCCGCCGCGACGGACGGACCCGGCTGCACGTCGACGTCGACATGCTCGCTGCCGATGCGGTGAGCTACCGCGTCCTGCTCGCCGATCTCGCCCGCTTCTACGAGGACGCCGAACTGCCGCCGATCGGCTACAGCTATCCGCGCTACCTCGCCGAACGGGAACCCGCCCGGGCTGCCGACCGCGATCGCGCGAAAGACTGGTGGCAGCACCGGATCCCCGAGCTGCCCTCCGCCCCGGACCTCCCGCTGGTGCCGGACAACGAGCGCCGTGACGCGACCCGGGTGGCCCGCCGGCACTGCTGGCTCGCGCCGGAGGACCGCAAACAGCTCGCCGCACGGGCGCACGAGCACGGTTTGACCCCGGCGATGACGGTCGCGACCGCGTTCGCCGAAACGCTCTCCCGGTGGAGCGGACAGCCGAGGTTCCTGCTCAACGTGCCGATGTTCGACCGCGAGAGCACCCATCCCGAAGTGGATCAGCTGGTCGGCGATTTCACCGGTTCCGTCCTCCTCGACGTCGACCTGATCGCCGAAGCGTCCTTCGCCGACCATGCGAAGGCATTGCAGGAGCGGATGCACACCGACGCCGCGTATGCCGCGTACTCCGGTGTCGAGGTACTCCGCGATCTGTCCCGGCATCAGGGTGAACAGGTCCTCGCTCCGTTCGTCTTCACCAGCGCGCTCAACCTCGGCGAACTGTTCGACGAAAGCGTCCGCCGGCTCTTCGGCGAGGCGGTCTGGATCATCTCCCAGGGTCCTCAGGTCCTGCTGGACGCCCAGGTCACCGAGGTGAACGACGGCCTGCTGATCAACTGGGACGTGCGGGAAGACGCGTTCCCGGCCGGGCTGGTCGACGACATGTTCGCCGGGTTCTCCCAGCTGGTCACGCGGCTCGGACAGCACGACGCGACGTGGGACCTGCCGGTCGGCGGCGACCTGCCCGTCGCGCAGGCGGCAGTACGCGAGAAGGCGAACGACACCGCTGGCCCGCGCAGCGAAAAGCTGTTGCACCAAGGATTCTTCGAGCACGCCCGGCAGGATCCGGACGCTGTCGCGCTGGTGTGGGGCCAGGACGGCCAGCTGACCTACGGAGAGCTGGCGGACCGAGCGCTGCGAGTGGCGGCCGGGCTGGACGTCCAGCCCGGTGCCGCGGTCGGCGTCAGCTTGCCGAAGGGCCCGGATCAGATCGCCGCTGTCCTCGGGGTGCTCGCGGCCGGAGCTTCCTACGTACCGATAGGCGTCGACCAGCCGCCCGCGCGCGCCGACCGGATCCGCCGCCTCGCTGGCCTCGCCACCACACTGACCACAGTGGACACCATGGCCGAGCCGCTCGCCGAGCCGGTCCTCGGCGACCCGGAAGCGATCGCCTACGTGCTCTTCACGTCCGGCTCCACTGGCGAGCCCAAGGGCGTCGAGGTGCCGCACCGCGCCGCGATGAACACCATCGAAGACCTCAACGAACGCTTCGGCATCGGCCCGGCCGATCGGTGCCTCGCGGTGTCCGCGTTGGAGTTCGACCTCTCCGTCTACGACATTTTCGGCTTGCTCAGCGCTGGCGGCACGGTCGCGCTTGTCGACGAGGCCGACCGCAAGGACGCCCGTGTCTGGGCAGAGCTGATCGCCGCTCGCGGCGTGACACTCGTCAATTGCGTTCCGGCGTTGCTGGACATGCTGCTCGTCTCGGCCGCGCCGGGCGAACTGGCCGGCCTGCGCACGGTCCTGCTCGGCGGCGACTGGGTCGGCACCGACCTGCCCGGCCGAGTAGCCGCGCACACGCCGCGCTGCCGGTTCGCGGGACTCGGCGGCACTACCGAAACGGCGATCCATTCGACAGTCTGCGAGGTGCACGGCGTACCCGCGCACTGGCGGTCGGTCCCCTACGGCGCGCCACTGCGCAACGTCGTCTGCCGAGTGGTCGATGGCCGCGGCCACGACTGCCCGGACTGGGTGAGCGGCGAGCTGTGGATCGGCGGCGAAGGCGTCGCCCTCGGCTACCGCGGCGACCCGGACCGCACCGCCGACCGCTTTGTCGAGCACGAGCGACGGCGCTGGTACCGCACCGGCGACCGGGCGCGCTATTGGCCGGACGGCACGCTCGAATTCCTCGGCCGCCGCGACCATCAGGTCAAGGTGCGCGGGATGCGGATCGAACTCGGCGAGGTCGAAGCCGCACTGGCCGAGCACCCCGGCGTCCGGCGCGGTGTCGCCGGCGTCGCGGGCAACCAGCTCGTCGCCGCTGTCGCCGGACCGGTCACGCCGGACGAGGTGCGCGAGTTCGCCCGCACTTTGCTGCCGCCGCACATGATCCCGGCTCGGGTCGTCGTGCTGGACGACCTGCCGCTCACCGCGAACGGCAAGGTGGACCGGCGCGCCGTCGCCGCGCGCTGGACCGCGGACACCGACTCCTATGCGGCACCGAACTCCGCGCTGGAGCGGGTGCTCGCGAAGGTCTGGGCGGACGTGCTGGGCGTCGATCGGGTCGGCCTCGACGATCCGTTCTTCGCACTGGGCGGGGATTCCGTGCTGGCGACGGTGATCGTCGGCCGGCTCCGGGAGGCGCTGGACAGCACCGAGGTGACCGTGCGGACGCTGTTCGCGACCCGCACCGTCGGTGCGATGGCGGCACGGCTGCTCGCCGACGAAGCGGTGCCGGGGCGGCTGGAGCAGGTCGCGGAGATCTGCCTGGAGGTCGAGGCCCTGACGGAGGCCGAGGTGGACGCCGAACTCGGGTGAACTCGACCAGCGAAACGGGGCCGGTCACCGGATTCCGGTGACCGGCCCCGTTTCCGCGTCGGTCAGGAGAGCTTCGCCAGCACGGGCTTGAGCTTGTCCAGCACGAACGGGATGCCGTACACGGTGGGATACCGCAGCGCGGAGATCGTCTCCATGTCGGTCACCAGGTAGTTGCCCGCCTTCACCGGCGCGACCAGCTGGTTCGACTCGAATGCCTGCCGCAGGTCCGGCGAGGTGAACGCGATGATCACCGCGTCCGCCGCCACCTTGTCGAACTGCTCCGGGGTGAGCGTGCCGGTCGGGCTGCCCGCTTCGTTCTTGCTCGCGTCGAGCACCGCCGGGCTCAGCTTCAGGCCGAGCGACTGGATCAGCTGGACCGCGAAGTCCTTCTGCGACACCAAGGTGAAGAGCTTGCCCGGCGCGTTCCCCACCGACGCGGTGAAGGTTTTGCCGGCGGCCTTCGGGTACTCCGCCTTGGCCTTGTCGATCGACGCCTGCGTCGAGTCGATGACCTGCTGTGCGTCCGCGGTCTTGCCGAGTGCCTGCGCCACCACCTTCACGTGTTCCTGCCAGGTCTGGGCGCCCCAGTCGGTCGCGTAGCCGACCGTGGGCGCGATCTTCGACAGATTCGCGTACTCCTGGTCCAGGCCGTAGTCCGCGGTCGCCAGGATCAGATCCGGCTGGAGCTTGCCGACCTCCTCGGCGTTGACCCCGTTGGCCGCGTCGACGATGCGCGTCTTCGCCGGGTCGAGTTTGCCCTTCAGGTACGACGGTGCCTCGGTGGAGCCGGACTTCGTGAAGAACGCGACCGGCGTGACGCCGAGCGCGAGCGCCGCGTCGAGATCGTCGCTCGACGTCCCGACCACCACCACGCGTGCGGGTGCCTTCTGCACGGTCGTGGTGCCGAACTTGTGGACGATCTTCGCCGGGAACGCGGCCGGATCGGCCGCCGCTCCCGCCGGAGCGGCCGGGGAGGACGACGAGTCCTGGACGGTGCCGCACGCGACGAGCCCGCAGGACACCGCCGTCAAGAGCGCGAGCGCGCCGAACAACCGCTGACGAGACATGGAATGCACTGCCCTTCCGCTTCGAGGAGACGCGGTTAGGTTTGCCTATCCAAACAAGTTAGTCAAGCAGGTGCGGCTGTGAGCTTTCCCCGGTCGCGCGCCAGTTCCTTGTCGCCGAGGAGCTCTGACAGGCGCGCTGGAGTCTTCGGCGGCGGAACTGCCGCGGAGGGCCCCTTGCCGGACTCAGATTCCCTCAAGGGGTCCTTCACGGACTTGGGTCGCTGTGGCGGGGTACCACGAGCACGCGCGAGGGCTGACCGGGCGAGGGTTCGCCGGGCGAGGCTCAGAAGAGGGTCGCGGGCTCGACCGGCTCGGGTTCGGGCAGCGGCTCGACACCGGGTGCCAGCGCGCGCACCTCGTCGTGGAACCGGCGTGCCAATGCGGGGGCTTCGTCGTTGTCGGGGGTGTGCACGAAGATCGTCGGCGTACGGCCTTCGCGCAGCCAGGCTGCGACCGCCTCGGTCCACGGCTGCCAGCCCTCGACTGTCTCGGCCACCGAGTCCCGGCCAAGGTAGCGGACGATCGGCTGGTCGGTCAGCGCGCGGAGGCGGCGCGGCAGCCGGGGTTTCTTGGCCCAGGCGTCTTGTTCTGCTTCGCTGCTGGGCGGACGTTGGAAGAACACGGTGGTGTCGAACGGGACCCACTCGGCGTCCGCGTCGCCGAGGGCCTGCTCAAGCTGCGCGGCCGAACTGGTGTCGGCGAAGAAATCGGGGTGCCGCACCTCCACGGCGCGCCGGAGTGCGGCGGGGAGGCGGCGCAGGAAACGCCGAAGAGCGTCGACATCCGACGGGCTGAACGATCCGGGCAGCTGGGTCCACAGGACCGCACGCTCGCCCAACGGCTCGATCGCGTCGAGGAACGCGCGCATCTCATTCTCCACGCCTGCCAACCGGCGTTGGTGCGTGACGATCTTGGGCAGCTTGACGACGAACCGGAACTCGGGCCCGGTTTGCTGTGCCCACGTCGCGACGGTGTCCCGGGCGGGCGTCGCGTAGAAGGTGGTGTTGCCTTCGACCGCGTTGCACCAGCCGGCATAGGCGCGCAGGCGGTCCGTCGCGGGCAGCGCGGGCGGCAGGAACCGGCCGGGCCACGCCTTGTGCGTCCACATCGCGCAGCCGACGTGAAGACGTGCCACTTCCGCCAGCTCCCATCGGTCGTCAGGGAAAACTACTCCCTGCCGCCCGAAGCGGTGCGGACCGGTCGTCAGCCGAGCGTCCCGACCACCAATCGCGCTGCCACCGCCGCTCCGTCGGTCCGGATCTCCGCGCCCAGCGCCGCGGCCCGCTCCTGGGACGCCAGCGCGGCATCGAACGCCGCGCCCAGGGTCTCGACGGTCGCCGCCGCACCGTCCAGAGTGGCCCCGATCTGGTGCACCGCCACCTGGCGCGCCCAGTACGGATTGTCCGCCAGCCGGATCGGGACCACCACCTGCGGAACTCCGGCCCGGGCGGCCGTTTGCGTCGTGCCTGCCCCGCCGTGGTGCACCACTGCGGCCAGCTCGCTGAACAGGCGCTGGTGATTGACCTCGCCGATGGCGAAGCACTCTTCCTGGCCGTCGACCAGGTCCAGGTCCGCCCAGCCCCGGGAAACGAGGACGCGATAGCCGCGGGCGCGGCTGGCCTCGACGGCCCAGCGGGCGATCCCCGGCGCCGGGCTGATGCTGCCGAAGCCCACGTAGACCGGCGGCGGTCCGGCGGCGAGGAAGGCGACCAGGTCCGCGGGCAGCGGGCGGTCGTCCGGCTGGACCCACGCGCCGGTCTGGATCACGTCGAGCCCCGGCGTCCGCGGCCACGGTCCCAGTACCGGGTCGGCGGCCAGCCAGGGCTGGTCCGAGTAGACGTGGTCCCGCACGTTCTCCACCGGTGGCAGGCCGAGCCCGGCGCGGTGCCGGTTCAGCGGTTCCCGGAATTGGGCGTCGACCGCGCGGGCGTCGAGGTCCCACCGCGTCAGGTTGTCCGCGTCCTCCGGCTCTGGCCAGCCGGGCCGCGGCGGCGGCGCGTGATGCGGCGAAGGCAGGTTGACGGCCGAGTAGGTCACGTACACGTAGCGGATGCCGGCGGCCTCGGCCACTGATCGCGCGGCGACCTGGGCCAGTCCGGCCGCGATCAGCACGTCGCAGCCTTCCGCGGCGGCCGGCAGGACGGCGAACTGGGTGTCGACCAGATCGGCGCGGTAGCGGGCCAGCTCCGCCGGCGACGGCGGCGCGGCGCGGCGCATCAGGTCCCGTACCGGCGGCCCGGCGGGGAACGACTCGATGCCCAGCCCGGCCAGCCGCCGCGTGAACTCCTCGTCCGGCGGAGTGCACATCCGCACCTGCACGCCGAGCCCCCGCAGCTCTACCGCCAGCGCCGCCAGCGGATCGACATCGCCTCGGGTCCCGTACGTCGAGAGCAGCACTCGCATTCGCATCTCCTTCCGTGCGGCGAAAAGACTCACCGCGGCGCGCTGGCGTAGAACCCGACCGGCATCGTGACGTCCGCGCTCGACGCGCCGCATTCGAGCATCCACAACGCCGCGGCGGGGCCGAGTTCGCGGCCCAGCACGCCGAGCGCGGCCGGGTCCGGCGCCACCGCTCGTGCCTGCTCGACGCCGCGGGCGAAAGCGGCCGGGTCCCATCCCGCCGGGTCGCCGCCCAGCGAGCGCGCGCCCGCGGTGAGACTGGCAAGCGGCAGCGGGTCGGGCACGGCCAGCAGGCCGTGGGTCCGCTCCCCCACGAGAACCCCCATCCAGCGCGAACTTTCCGGGGTCGGGCGGGGGCCGGTCCACCGGGGACGGCCGTCCATGTCCGGGAGTTTCGCCGGAGCGCCGGAACGCGCCCAGCGGCCCGCCCAGTCCACCGCGAGGCCCGGGGCGCTGCGGCTGGCCGGATTGTGGAACCGGGCCATGTCCCATCGGTTGCCCACCGCGACGGCGGCCAGGTCGCGATGCGGCCAAACCCTTGCCTCCCACCAGAATCCCCACGGGAACGCCGCGGTGTGCCCCCACCACCAGTCGTCGCCGAGATCCGGGTCGGCGAGTTCCAGGGTCAGGCCGGAAAACGAGCGGACGCCGTGCGGGCTGGGGCGTTCGACGCGCGGGGCGGCCATCGCGGCGAGCGAATCCGGTCCGACGAGGCCCCGGTTTCCCTGCCCGGTACGAAGAAGCGATTGCAGCAGGCGCGCGAAGTCCGCGGCGCTGGTGTACATCCCTACCCCGGGATAGGCCGACGTGCGCAGCGGCGGGCTGGGCAGGCACCAGTCGCCGAACGCCATATATCCGGCAGCTCCGCTGGGCGGGCGTTGCGTTCCGTCGTCGATGCTCGTGGCCGTCATGCCGGTCGGGGCGAATACGTCGCGGTGGACGCGGGCGCGGTACGGCTCGCCTGCCAGGTGTTCGACCACGCCGCCGAGCACGCCGATGCCGAAGCTGGAGTACGAGTAGGCACCGGGCGCGCTCGTGAGCGGCAGCATTCCGCCGTACTCGACGGCACGGCCGATTTCGTGTCGGCGCCGGACGTAATCGAGGATCGGCTCTGCCGGCGCGGCAGGCGCGGTGGCCGTGACGATGTCGCTGTAGTAGCCGCCCTGGTGCGAGGCGAGCATCGCGGCGGTGACAGGACCCGCGTCCGGACCGCGCAGTCCGGCGGGCAGGACTTGGTCCACCGGAGTGTCCAGCTCGACCGCTCCGGCTTCGACCAGCTGGAGGAAAGCCAGGCCGGTGACGGGTTTGGTGAGCGAGCCGGCCGGTGCGACGGTCTCCGCGGTCATCGGCGTCTTCGCGGCCAGGTCCGCGAACCCGGTCGCGGCGGTCCGCAGTTCGTCGCTCGTCGCCACCGCGACGGCGACGCCGGGCGTGCCGGTCACCGCGGACAGCCGGGGCAGGACGGTTTCGAGCGCCGCCATCACGTCGTCGAGCATGTCTCTCCTAGCCAGGTCAAGAGTGGGTCTCATCGCTACCGTCCGTGAAGGGCCCCTTGCGGGAATCTGAGTCCCTCAAGGGGCCCTTCACGGACAGCCACGCGCGCCGGGCGTCCAGCGCCGCACGAGGTCGTCCACAACGGACGGTTCAGCCCTCGGTGGTGTTGTAGTTGACGATCTGGTCCACCAACAGAGCGCGCGCACCGGCCAGCGGGCTGTCCGCGTCCCGCCGCGCCACGTCCGGCAACCGGTGCGCCTCTTCCGCCGTGACCGCGACGATGCCCCAGAGCGCGTTGTGCCCGGCCGGATCGGCCGGTTTCTCCGCGGCCGCCTCGACGGTCACCACGCGCTCCCCGCCGGACACGGTGAGCGCGCCCATTTGCCGCAGCACACCGGGATCCCGCTCCTTCGCGGCCACCACGCCCCAGCCGGACGCTTCGGTCAGCCGCAGCGCAGTGCGGAGGCTGCCCACGTCGCTCACCACGATGTCCGGGAGCACGAGAGCCACCGGTCCCTCGGTCATCGGCAGCGCGCACCGGATCGCGCCGTCGAGTCCCGGCCCGGCGGCGTCGTCCTGGTAGACGAAGACCAGCTGGAAGGTCCCGACGTAGCGCGCCAGGTACTTCACGGTGTCCAGCTTGTGCGTGCCGAACACGACGACCACGCGCACGTTCAGCCCGCTCTTCACCAGCTCGACCGCGGCCTCCAGGCTGCGGTCGAGCACGGTGGCGCCAGGAGCCAGGCAGTGCAGCTCCTTCGCGTACGGCGCGCCGAATCGGGTGCCGAATCCGGCGCACGGAAGGATGATCGAGACGTCAGGCGCGGGAACAGCCATCGAGAGAGCCCTCGCAGTTCGGTCAGTCGGGAGCACGGACGCGGGACGGCTCAGCGCAGCCGCACCTGCAGGCCGGTCCGGTGGCGGCCGCGCGGCAACGGCACCCACTCCGGCTCGGCCACTGGCCGCACCTGCGGGAACCGGTCGAACAGGGTGCGCAGCGCGACCTCGGCCTCCACCTTCGCCAACGCGACACCGAGGCAGAAGTGCGGTCCCCAGCCGAATCCGACACTGCCTTCGCGGCCGCCGTGCTCGGCCTGCCAGCGCACATCGGAGTGACGCGGGTTGGCGAACTGGGCCGGGTCACGATTCGCCGCGCCGAGGACCGCCTGCACCGGGTCGCCCGCGCGGATCCGCACGCCGCCTACTTCGAGGTCGGTCGCGGCGTACCGCAGTCGCGCCAACTGCACGGGTCCGTCGGTGCGGGCCAGCTCGCGCACCGCGGCCGGCCAGAGCTCCGGTTCGCTGCGCAGCAACTCCCGTTGCGCGGGGTCGCGCATCAGCGCGAGCGCCGCGTTCGACAGCAGGTGCGCCATCGTTTCGTGCCCGGCGAGCACCAGGAACACCACCAGCGCGACCGCGTCGACATCGGTCAGGTCGTCCTGCGCGACGACTTCGCTCAGCAGGTCCTCGCGCGGTTCGGCCCGGCGCTGATCGACCAATGCGTGGCAGTAGGCGAACATCTCGCCGAGCGTCGGAGTGATCCGCGCCGGATCGCCTTCGACCAGCGTCTTGCCCCAGCGCCACCAGTCCGACCAGTCTCGCTCGGGCACCCCGACCAGTTCGCACACCACCGCCATCGCCAGCGGGTAGGCGTACTCGTCGATCAGGTTCACCGTTCCCGGCCGGGCATCGAGGTCGTCGAGCAGTCCGTCGACGATCTCCTGCACCCGCGGGCGCAGCGTCGCGACCCGAGCCGCGCCGAACGCGTGGCTGATGCTGCGGCGAAGCCGCTGGTGCTCGGCGCCGTCGAGGCTCAGCAGGCTGGCCCGCAGGTACGGCAGGTGCTCCGGAGGCGTGCCGAGCGCGAGGAACGTCTCCTCCTGCGTCCGCGCGCCCTGTCCGGGCAGCCCGGCCGGGTCGTTGCGCACGGCCGGATCGGACAGCACCGCGCGGACTTCCGCGCTGCCGGTCACCAGCCAGCCCTCCTCGCCGCCGGGCAGGCGGGCCCAGCAGACCGGTGCTTCGGCGAGGATCCGGTCGTATCCGCGCATCGGGTCGGCGAGGACGGCCGGATCGCGAACGTCCAGCACGGGTTCGGGTGGCACGCGTTCGGGCGGCACAGTTTCGGGCGGCATCGGGCAGAACTCCTTCACCGGCGGCGTCAGCCCTTCAGCGGGCCGCCGTTGATCGCGACGCGATGCCCGAAGCGGGTGTGCGGGTAGTAGTCGTAGGTCGCGTGGTGCTGGACGCAGCGGTTGTCCCAGAACACCAGCGTGTTCGGCGCCCAGCGCACCCGGCAGGCCAGCATCGGCCGGTTCGGGACGACCGAGAACAGCAGGTCGAGCACCGCCTGGCTTTCGTCGGCGGACAGCTGCGGGATGCGCGAGGTGTAGGCCGGGTTGACGTACAGCAGCGGCTGGTCGGTCTCCGGGTGCCGGACGACCACCGGGTGCTCGCTGACCGGCGGCAGGTAGCCGTCCGGGATCCGGTGGCCGCGGAAGGCGTGCGCGCCGTCGTGGATCGCGGTCAGCCCGGCGAGCAGTTCCTTCAGCTTCGGCGACAGCATGTCGTATGCGAGGTGCATGTTCGCGAAAAGGGTGTCGCCGCCGCTGCCCGGCTCGGGCATCCGCGTGATGTGCAGCATCGAGCCCAGCGACGGTTCGGCGTCCGCGGTGCCGTCGGCGTGCCAGCCGTTGCCGAACACGTTGGCGGACTCCGGCGCGGTCGCGACTTCGAGAACATACGGGTCGCCGTGCTCGGGCGGCGGATTGACCGGGCGCAGCTCGCCGAAGCAGGCGGCGAGGCGTTTGTGGTCCTCCACCGAGATGTCCTGGTCTCGGAACACCAGCACGTGGTGGTCCAGGAACGCGGTCTTCAGCTCGGCCAGCTGGTCTTCGGTCAGTTCCCGGGTCAGGTCGAGCCCGGTGACCTCCGCGCCGATCACCGGGGTCAGTCCCCGCACCGCCAGCGTCCGGTAGTCGCGCGCCGGCCGCGTAGTGATCCGCTTGATGGCGTCGAGTTCGTACTGCTCCATGGTTTCCTTTCCTCCGGCGGGTCTCACCGGTCGATGGCCGCCGCGACCGCGGCGACGTGCGGTGCGCGCACGATGCTGTAGTGGGTCGCGGGCAGCTCGTGCCACTGGCTCGGGTCGGGCAGCAGCGCGCGCCAGCCGCTTCGGTCGGCGACCGGCAGCCCCGGTTCGGGTTCGGCGGCGAGCCAGACCTGGGTCGGGGTCGCGTTCAGGCGGGGCAGCTGGTGCCCGGCCATGCTGCGCAGGTTGGCCCGGCACGCGCTGGCCAGCCGTCGGGCGTGCTCGCCCGCGGTGCCGCCGGACGCGCCCAGCTCGCGTTCGAAAACCGCTTCCAGCTGGGCGTCGGTGTAGTCGGCGGCGCTCGCACCGGGCGGCGGCGGGTCGAGAAGATGCAGTCGCCGCACCGGATTCCCGGCTGCCTCGGCTTCGCCGGCCATGCCGGCAGCGACCCAGGCACCGAACGACCAGCCGGCCAGCTGCCAGCTGCGGCCGGGCAGTTTCGCTCGCAGCGCCGCGTAATACCGCCGGGATCGGTCCGCGACCGACCACCCGGGCGGTTCGGGCAAGCTCAGCGCCGGGTCGGCGATCACACAGACGCCGAGGCTCGGGTCCAGTGCCGCGACGAGCGCGCGGTACGCGTGGACGTCGCCGCCGACCGGGTGCACGAGACAGACTGCGGCGCGGCCAGTCCCCTGCCGCCAGACCTGAACGGTCACTTCGCCGCTGTCGCCGGTTTCGGTGAGCTTCGCGAGCATCGCGGCCACCGTCACTTCCGGGCCGAGCCAGGCGAGGTCGAGGTCGACGCCGAAGAGCCGCTTCACCGAGTCGACGACGTCCAGCAGCGTCAGGGAATCCGCGCCTAGGTCGTAGAGCGGGACGTCCGGGTCCAGCTCCGCGACGCCCAGGAGGGCGCGTACTTCCTCGGCCAGCTCCGCCTCGGGCTCGGCGGCCGGGGTGGTCATGACCGTTGCCTCGCGTTCGTGGAACGCGCGCGCGTTTTCCAGTCCGGTTGTCGCGACCAGGACCTGCGGCAGGCCCGCGGCCAAGGCTCGTGCGAAGGCACGGCGGCCCTCTTCGACGCTCAGGCCGACAGCCAGGTGAGCTTGGTGCCGGGTGTCGGCTTCCAGTGCGGTGACGGCCATTCCGGTGTCGCGCCAGACATCCCAGCCGATGGAGAGCCGAGCGGTCGGGCCTTCCAGATGGGCGAGAGCGTCGAGGAACCCGTTCGCGGCCGCGTAGTCCAGCTGGCCGGTTCCGCCGAACTGGGCGGACAGCGAGGAGCAGTAGACGACGTAGGCGGGCTGGCGGCGTGCGATGAGTTGTTCGGCCAGGAGCGCGCCCGCGAGTTTGACGGTTTGGGTGGCCTCGCTGCGGGTCGCGATCAGGCTGCCGTCCGGGTTTCCGGCCGCGTGCACGATTCCGGCGAGGGGCGCGTCGAGGCGGGCGTCGATCTCGTCGGCGGTGACGGTCGTGAGGTCGGCGGCCAGCAGCTCGACGCGATCCGCCCAAGGCCGGAGTGCGTCGGGCAGGTGCGGGTCGCGGGCAAGCAGCACGACGTGGCCGGTGGTGCGGGTCAGCAGTTCTTCGGCGACCGCGGTGCCGATGCCGCCGGTGCCGCCGAGGACCAGGTGGGTCCCGTCGGTCGCGACCGGTTCGGCGGCGCGGACCGGCGCGCTGTCCGGCGTCCACCAGTACCCGGCGCGGAGGGCGACGCGTTCCGGCGGCGTCGGCCCGGTGAGGAGATCGGCGAGCGGAGCCAGCTCCGGTGTCGGGAGGTCGATCCAGTGGCCGGGCACGCCGCTTTCCTGCGGGCCGACCGCGGTCACTCCGGCCAGCAGCCCAGCTTCGGGGCGCGTGACGGCGGCGTTCGCCGGTGCTGCGCCGGAGGAAACCCACCAGGTCCGGACTGACCGGTCGTGGGCCGCGCGCAGGAGGGCGGCCGGGGTGTCCAGACAGGCCCACGTCGCGCGGTGCACGGACGCTTCGCCGAGCGGACCGGTGACGCCGAGAGGGAGGGTATGGAGCCAGTCGATTCCGTCGTCCGGCAAGGTATCGAGGACTTTCCGGAGGGACGCCGGGTCGGCCAGGTCGGCTTCGAAAGCGTCGGGACCGAGGCGAGCAAACCGTTCGGCAGCGTGGACCCGGACGACGCGGGGGTACGCGGCGTCGAGCGCGGGGGCGGTCAGCGGGCCGTCGCCGGCGATGACGAGCAGGCGGCGGTCGCTTCGCGGAATCGCGGTGGCGGCGCGGCGGAGGCGAATCCAGGTGGGCTGGTGCAGCCACTCGCTTTCCGGCAGCCGGGTGATCGCCGGAGGCCGGGGGAAGTCGAAGATCTGGGTGGCGAAGGCCGGGGGCGGGAAGTCCCATGGCGCGGGGGCATGGGAGTGGCCCCAGCCGACCGGTTCTCCGGCCAGCCAGGCGGCGGCCGGATCGGTGCGGTTCGACGCGGTTTCTCCCGCCGCCACGCCCGACCCAGCCGCTTCTCCGGGCACCTCGCGCGGCTCGGCCGTGCGCAGCCACGCGACCGCCTCCGCAGCGTCTTCGCACGCCGCCGCGATACGCCAGCGGCCGGCCGGGCGGCCGGTTTGCAGGTGTCGCAGCACGTCCGCATAGGACTCCGGGTGCGAGGTCAGATACTCCGCCACCCGGGACGCCTCGATCCGCAGTGCGGCCGAGCTGCGCGCCGAAAGCACCATGCACCGCAACGGTTCCGGAGGTTCCGGCGGCGCTGGGCGGACCGACTCCACCAGCACGTGCGCGTTGGTTCCGCCGATGCCGAAGCTGCTCACTCCGGCGACCCGAGGTCCGGTTGGCCAGGGCTCGGCCTGAGTCGGCACCCGGAACGGACCCAAGTCCAGCGCCGGGTTGGGGGCGCGGAAGTCGACCGTGGGCGGGAGCACGCCGTGGTGGACGGCCAGCGTCGCGCGGATCAGGCCGGTCACCCCGGCCGCCGCGCCCAGGTGGCCGATCTGGCTCTTCACCGAGGACAACGCGCACGAGGAAGCGTCCGGCATCGCCTCGCGCAGCGCGGCGACCTCGATCGGGTCGCCGAGCCGCGTGCCTGTCCCGTGGGTTTCCACGTACCCGACCTCCGCGCCGGTGCGCCCGGCTCGGCGCAGGGCGGCCCGGATCGCCTCTCGCTGCCCGGCCGGAGACGGCGCGCTGTAGCCCTGTTTCACCGCGCCATCGTTGGTCAGCGCAGAGCCGGTCAGCACGGAATACACCGTGTCGCCGTCACGACGAGCCGCGCTCAGCGGCTTCAGCACCACGACGCCGACTCCGCTGCCGCCGACCGTGCCATCGGCGTCGTCGCTGAACGGGCGGCAGTGGCCGTCCGCCGAGAAGATGTGCCCCGGCCGGTATCGGTAGCCCTCGGCGAGGGTGACGTCGACGAGCACTCCGCCCGCCAGCATCACGTCCGCCTCTCCGCCGCGGAGCATCCCGGCGGCCTGGTGGACCGCGACCAGCGAACTCGAGCACGCGGTCTGGACGGTCAGCGCGGGCCCGGTCAGATCCAGGTGATAGGCGGCTTTGGTGGCCAGGAAGTCCTTTTCGTGGTGCAGAGCGAGCTGGAAGTCGTCCGGCAGCGCGGCGGGATCGGCCTCGCGCAGCAGCTGCCGCAGGTAGGTGTTCTCGCCGCATCCCGCGACGAGCCCGATCCGGCTCTCGCGCCCGGCGATCCCGGCGTGGGACAGGGCTTCGACGCACGCCATCAGCAATTGCCGCTGCTGCGGGTCCATCAGCGCCGCGTCGCGGTGGCTGATGCCGAAGTGCCCGGGGTCGAATTCCAGCGGCCCGGCCAGCAGGCTGCGCGCACCGACCAGCCCATCGGCGGCCGGGAACTCCTCGATGCCCCGGCGGCCGGAAACGACCAGGTCCCAGAACGCGGCCAGGTTCGGCGCGCCCGGCAGCCGCACCGCCATCCCGACGACTGCCACCGGCTCGTCGGGCACGACCTCCGCGCCAGTCCGGGCCGGGGCCGGACCGCTTTCGAGGTGGTGCGTCAGGTCCCGGAGGGTGACGTGTTCGAAGAGATCGGAAGCCGTGAACCGGTAGCCCGCCTCCGCGCACCGCAGGTGGAACCGCATCAGCGACAGGCTGGTCGCCCCCGCGGCGAAGAACGTTTCGTCCGGGCCGATCGCCGCGCCGGTCACCTCCTCGAACAGTGCGGCCAGCTCGCTCGACGGCGCCGCTGAGGTCCGGTGGAGGTCTGTCCCCGGGGTGGCGGGCGCCGCGTCGCGGTCCAGCTTCCCGCTGGGCGTGCGCGGCAGGGCGGCCACGACGCGGAAACGCTCGACCCGCGCGTGCGGCGGCAGCAGCGGCGCGACGAAATCCGCGAGTTCCGCCGCGGTCGTCATCCGGCGGCATTCGAGGAACGCGGCCAGCCGCTCGTCCTCGGCGACGACGACCGCGTTGACGACGTCGGGATGCCGCAGCAGCGCCGCCTCCACCTGCCCGAGTTCGAGCCGGTGCCCGCTGAGCTTGACCTGCCGGTCGGCGCGGCCGTCGAAGTGCAGCAGGCCGGCCCGGTCGAAATGCGCGAGGTCGCCGCTGCGGTAGTGCAGCTCGGGCAGTTCGGCGAACTTCTCCGCACCCGCGCCGCCGAGGTAGCAGCGGTTCGCCGCGAGACCGCCGATCAGCAGTTCGCCGACCTGCCCGGGCGGCAACGGCGCGCCCGCAGCGTCCGCGACCCGGAGTTTCGCGTTCGCCACCGGATGGCCGATCGCGGGCCGCTCGGGCCAGTCCGCCGGATCGCCGTCCAGGGTCAGCGCGCTGACGACATGGGTTTCGGTCGGGCCGTAGTGGTTGTGCAACCGCGCACCGGGCAGCCCGGCGAACCAGCGCCGGATCGCCGGGGTGCACACCAGCTGCTCGCCGGCGGTGACGACGTCACGCAGCCGCGACGGGTACCGGCCGAGCCGGGCACCGTGCTCGGCGAGCAGCTGCAAGGCCACGTAGGGCAGGAAAATCCGTTCGATGCCGGCGGTTTCCAGCTGGTCCAGCAGAGCCGGGACGTCCCGGCACCACTCTGGGCGGACCAGATGCAGGGCGCCGCCGCCGCAGAGAGTCGTGAAGATCTCCTGGAACGACACGTCGAAGGACAGCATCGAGAACTGCTGCGTCGCGGCGGGCGGGAAGTCCTGCCACTGCACCAAATTGGCCAGCGTGCGGTCCGGGACGCGCACGCCCTTCGGCGATCCGGTCGAGCCTGAGGTGAACAACGTGTAGAGCGGACGGCCGGCGTGCTGCACCGGGACGTCCGGCACCGGCCCGTCCGCGAGCGTCACGAATCGCCGCTCGACGTCGGTCTCGAAGGTCTCCCCCGCCGCGAGCAGCACGCAGCGCGGCTGAACCTGGCCGAGCATGTCGCGCAGCAGCCCGGGCGGATATCCGGGATCCAGCGGCACGGCGGTGATGTTCCGCTTCGCCAGCGCGAGAAGCGCGACGACGTGCTCGGCGGACGGCCGGAAGTACAGCGCGATGTCGGTCGCATCGGCGGGCAAGGTCGCGGCGAGGCGGGCCGCGTGCGCGTCCAGCTCGGCATAGGTCAGCGTCGTTTCACCGACCAGCGCTGGGGCGTCCGGCGTCCGCGCGACCTGACGAGCGAAGCCGTCCGCCACCGTTTCCCAAGCCAGATCCGTCGCCGGGCCCCGGCCGTGCTCGCGACGGTACGGCTCGGCCAATTCGGCCGGGGTCCGGGCGGTGCCGTGCAGCGCCCTCTCGAAGACGTCGCCGAGGACCGCCGCTTCGGCTTCGGTGAAGTGCCCCGCCCCGTACTCCCACAGGCAGTCGAAACCGCCGGCGCGCTCCACCACCGAAAGCGTCAGCGCGCACTTGGCTTCGGCAGCTTCAATCCATTGTGGACTAAGTGTGCAGCCGGGCAGCCGCAAAGCGTCGAATTCCGTGTTCTCCAGGACGAACAAATAATCGAAGGCCGCGTAGTCGGGATCGAGGTCGGCGAACGCGACATCCTGCGCGTCCAGGGCCGCCCCCGAGGCCGCGCCGAGCCGGCGAAGCTGGCTGCCGAGCTCTTCGTCCGGGTCGACCGACAACGGAATCCGCACCGTGTTGGCGAACATCCCGACGCTGTTCTCGAACGCTTGGACCGGCCGGTTCGCCACTGGGGCGGCGATTCGCGGACGGGTTCGCCCGGTCACCGCGTACAGGCTCCAGGAAAACACGCCCAGCAGGAGCTGGAACCGGGTCAGGCCCAGCTCCGCGGCCCATTCGTCGACCCGCGCGCGGTCGATGCGGGTCGTGCGCAGCCGTCCGGCCAGCGACGCTTCGGCGAGCGGCTCTGCGTCGTCGGAGCGCTCGGTCAGCTGAGCGCGGTAACCGGGGGAAGCGAACCAGCGGGCCTGCCAGGCGGCGAAGTCGAGCGGGGTGTGGGCCTCGGGCTCCGGCGCGGCGCCGGACAGCTCGCGGAACAGGACGTTGAGCGACCAGCCGTCGACCGCGATGTGGTGCAGGCACAGCAAGAACGTGCCGTCGGATCGCCACGCGGCGCGCAGCAACCGGCCACCGGCGAGGTCGAACGGGGCGGTGAAGAAGTCGTCGGACGCCTCGGTCCACGGGTCGTAGGACGCTTTCACCACCTGCCGCAAGCCGTCCGCGGCGGCCTCGAACGCGGTCCGCAGCGCCGGGTGCCGTTCGACCACGTCGCGCACGCTCCGGCGCAATGCCTCGACATCCGGAGAGCCGGTGACTTGGAAAGCGAGCGGCACCTGGTAGGCAGTGGACGCCGGATTCCGTTGCTGCAGCAGCCAAAGCCGTTGCTGTTCACTGGTAGCCGGGGCAGTGGCGGCAGTGGTTGGCGCGGCGGGCTCCGGGTAGTCCGCCCGGCCCGCTTCCGAGATCGCGGCGGCAAGGTCGGCGAAGGTGCCCCGCTGCACGACCGAAGGCGCGAGGTCCGCGCCCCAGCGTTCCCGGATCGCGAACCGCAGCCGCAACGCCTTGAGCGAGTCGCCGCCGGACCGCAGCCAGGTGTCGAGCGGCCGGGCCTGCGGGATGCCGAGAACGTCCGAAACGACGGCCAGGACTTCGCGCTCCCACGCGGTCGCCGCACCGCCGGCTTCCGGCCGCCACGGCGCGAAACCCCCGGCCAGCAGCGCGGTCTCGTCCACTTTGCCGTTCGCGTTCCGAGGCAGCTCGCCAAGCCGGAACACGTGGTGCGGCCGCAGATAGACCGGAACGGTTTCGGCCAGATGGGTTTCGAACGCCTCGAAGGTCAGCTGATCCGCCACTACGAAGGCGAGCAGTTCGGCCGTCGCCGCGCGGCGCACCGCCACGTGCGCCTGCCGGATCCGCGGATGCGTGAGGAGCCGCTGCTCAAGCTCCCCCGGCTCGACCCGGAACCCGCGGACCTTCACCTGCCGGTCGGTGCGCCCGACGTAGGCGTAACGCTTGCCCGGCAGCACGCGGACCAGGTCCCCGGTGCGATAGAACCGCGCACGCCCGTCGTCCAGCCACGGCAGCCGGACGAACCGCTGGCCGGTTTCCGCGGGCAGGCCGCGGTAGCCCAGTGCGACCCCGGCCCCGGACAGGTACAACTCGGCGACCTCGCCTTCCGCCGCCACCCGCTCGTCCGCGGTCACCGCGACCGCACCGGTGCCGGGCAGCGGACGGCCGATCGGCACCACGTCGGCGTCGAAGTCGCGCGGAATGGCGTAGCTGAGCGCGAAAGTCGTCGTCTCCGTCGGGCCGTAACCGTTCTGCAGCGTCGTCGGCGAATCCGGGTTGGCCTGGTACCACCGGCGGATCAGCGGGGCGTTCAGCTGCTCCCCGCCGATGACGACCCGGCGTACCGTCGCGAAGCTGCCCGGCACCGTCTCCGCGACCGCGTTGAACAGCGTCGCGGTCACGAACATCGTGTCGATGCGTTCGCGGACCAAGGCGTCGGAGAACGCCTGCGGGTCGCCCACGGTCGCTTCGTCCAGGATCACGCACGCGCCGCCGGTCAGCAGCGGCACCCACACTTCGAAGCTGAGCGCGTCGAACGCGGGGTTGGCCAAGCAGGCGAACCGCGTGCCGTGGTCCAGCCAGCCCGGTTCGGCCAGGCGAAGGACGCCGGCGTCCCGGACCTCGACGCCTTTGGGCCGTCCGGTCGTTCCCGAGGTGTAGAAGAGGAACGACGCGGGTGCGGGGTCGGCGGGCGCTCGCTCCGCGGATTCGGCGAGGAGTTCGGCCGCGGAGAGCGGAGGCAGGCCGGGCAGCCCGTCGTGGACGACCGCGAACGCGCCCGCGTCGGCGAGGATCACGTCCCGGCGCGCGGGCGGGCTCTGCCGGTCCAGCGGCACCACCTGGCCGCCGAGATAGAGCACGCCGAGCATGACCTGGACCAGGTCCAGCGAGCGCGGCAGACCGACGGCGACCGCGTCCCCCGGCCGGACTCCCCGGCGGGACAACGCTTCCGCGACGGCGGCGGCTCCGCCCGCCAGCTCCGCGTAAGTCAGCCGGCGAGGGCCGTCGGACACGGCGAGGGCGTCCGGATGCCGCGAGGCCCGGTCGTGGACGCGGCGGGCGATCGAGGTCATCGGCCCGCCAGCTCGGCCGTGATGACCTTGGCGACCAGCGGCAGCGCGTCGCTTTCGAGCATGTCCCAGTGCCCGCAATCGGCTGGGATCACCTCGAACTCGCCGCGAGCGCGACGGTGCCAGAACTGCGCGGCGTCCGGCAGCGGGTCCTCGCCGACCGCCTGGACGAACACGACGCGCGCCCGCGTCTCACCGGGGTCGTGCTCGCGTGCGGTCAGCCGGTTGTGGTTGTACGTGCGGTGGTAACGCTCGATCTGGGCGTCTTCGATGCCGGGATACATTCCGTTGAACCGCACCAGCTTGTCGCGGAACTCGGCGGCGGAGACCGGCGCGATCGCGGCCCGGCCGGCCGGGTCGTCGGTGGCGTTGGTGTCGAGCAGCACGACGCTGACCCGGGAGTCGCGGGCAGCCAGCCGCCGTCCCATTTCGTAGGCGACCAGCCCGCCGTAGGAGAGTCCGCAAAGGACCAGGGTTTCTTCCGGCCGCGGGTCGACCAGCCGCAGGTACTCCTCCGCCATCGCTTCGACGCTCGGCAGCAGCTCCTCCCCCGGGTTCAGCCCCGGAGACTGGATGCCGACGACGCCGGCCTCCTCGGGCAGCAGCGCGCTGAGCGGCAGGTAGCAGAACGCGGTCCCGCCCGCCGGGTGCACGCACACCACGCGCGCCTGGCCGGCCCCGCGGCGGAACTCGATGAGGCTGCCGTCGTCGCCCGCCGGCCGGTCCGCGCGCAGCAGTGCCGCCTGCGCCTCGATGGTCGGGTGCACGAGGACGTCGCGGATCGGCAGCTCGCGGCCGAACTCCGTGCCGATGGCGTGCGCCAGTTTGATCGCCGAGATCGACGTGCCGCCGACGTCGAAGAAGTCGTCCGAGACGCCGATCGCGGGGTGCAGCAACAGATTCCGCCAGATCCGCAGCAGCGCCAGCTCGACGTGATCACGCGGCGCGGCGGTGTTGACGGCGGCGGGCGCGTTCGTCCGAGCCCGCGCCAGCACCGCGTCGCGGTCGAGCTTGCCGCTGCGGTTCACCGGCAACCGGTCGAACTCCGCGAACACCGACGGGATCATGTAATCCGGCAGCCGGCCGGCGAGCGCGGCGCGCCATTCGTGCGGAGTCCGCTCGCCGCCGGCCACGCCCGCGACGAGCCGCGGCTCGCCTTCGCGGTCCACCAGCACCGCCGCCTCGCGGACCCCGGGCACGGCCAGCAGCGCCGCCGTCACCTCGCCGGGCTCGATGCGAAAACCGCGCAGCTTGATCTGGTCGTCTAGACGCCCGACGTACTCGGCTTGGCCGTCCGGACGCCATCGAGCCAGGTCGCCGGTGCGATACATGCGTTCGCCGGGCACGAACGGATCCGCGACGAACCGCTCGGCCGTCAGGTCCGGACGATGCAGATAGCCGCGCGCCAGGCACTCGCCGGCCAGAAACACCTCGCCCGCCACACCCGGCGGAACCGGGCGGCGTCGCTCGTCGAGCAGGTACAGCCGCGACCCGGGCAACGGCCGTCCGATCGGGGCCGGCCGGTCGACCAGCTGCGGATCGAAGCAGGCGGTGGCGTACAGCGTGGCTTCGGTCGGTCCGTACCCGAAACAGATCCGCAAGCCAGGCAACGCGGCAGCGAACCGGGCCAGCGCGGCCTCCGGCAGCGGTTCCACTCCGGTCAGGGCCTGGCGCAGCGCGAGCCCGGCCGCCCGGCCCGGGTCCTCGTCGATCCATCGGATGTAGGCAGGCGGCAGAAACGCTTGCACCACCCGGTGTTCCCGCAGCCACGCCATCAGCGCGGCCGGATCAGGGCGGATGGCCTCGGGCACGACGTGCAGTACCGCGCCGCTCGTCAGCGGCAGCAGGAGTTCGTGCACCGACGCGTCGAAACCGATGCTCGACCAGGCCGAGGTCGCCTCGCCGGGCGTCGCGCCGAACCGGTCCAGCCACTGGTCGAACAGGGCGAGGACACTGCGGTGGGACACCGCGACGCCCTTCGGACGCCCGGTCGAGCCGGAGGTGTAGATGACGTAGGCGGTATCGCCGAGGCCGGTCGCGACTGGTCTTCGGGTCTCGTCGCCGTCGGCTTCCAGGGCTGGGATGTCGCCGTCCAGGACCAGCACCGGACGCGCGTCCTCGACCATCGCCGCCCGCCGGGCGGGCGGTTGAGCCGGGTCGAGCGGGAGGTAAGCCGCGCCAGTCTTCAGCACGCCCAGCACCGCGACCACCAGCTCGACCGACCGTCCACTGTGGATGCCCACCACGGTGCCCGGTTTCGCTCCGCGCTCGCGCAGAGCGTTCGCCAGCTTCGTGGAACGCCGGTCCAGCTCGCCGTAGGCGAGAGTTTGGCCGTCGCACACCAGCGCAGGAGCGTCGGGGGCGGCATCGGCGTGCCCGGTGAACCGGTCGGCCAGGCCGCCGGGACGGCATTCGCCGCGCGGGCTGGTGCTCCAGGCCGTGAGGATCTCCTGGCGCTCGGCGTCGTTCAGCAGCTCGTAGCTGGTGATGTCGGCTTCCGGCCGGGAAGCCAGCTGGTCGAGCACCCGCACGAGATAGCGCGCGTACCGCTCGATGGTGGCTTGGTCGAACAGCGCGACCGCGTAATCGAGGTGCCCGCGGACGTCGCCCTGCTCGTCGGCGAGACCGAGCGCGAGGTCGAACTTCGCCGGAGCGTGCTCGATGTCGAGCGGCTCCGCCCCGACTCCGGGCAAGTCCAGCAGATCGTGCATGGTCGGCACCCAGGCGAACATCGTCTGGAACAGCGGGGTGTGCGCCGGGCTGCGCGGCGGGTTCACCAGCTCCACGACCCGTTCGAACGGCAGCTCCGCGTGGTCGATCGCGGCCCGCAGCGTGGCGCGGACCTGCTTGAGCAGCGCGCCTGCGGTGGGTGCCCGGTCGAGTTCGGCCCGCACCGCCAGGGTGTTGACGAAGAAGCCGATCGTCTCCGCGTACTCGCCGCCGCGGTTGGCAGTCGGGACGCCGACGACGAGGTCCTTCTGCGCGGACAGCCGGGACAGCAGAATGAACCAGCCGGTCAGGATCGTGGAGTAGAGCGTGACGCCGTGCTCGCGTGCCACCGTCTTCAGCCGGGCGGTGAGGTCTGGACCAAGGGAAACCGGTACCCGTGCGCCGCGATAGTCCTGCTGAGCCGGGCGCGGGCGGTCGGCGGGCAGTTCGAGCACCGGCGGGACTTCGCCGAGCTGCTCCCGCCAGTACTTCTCGTGCGGCGCTGGTCCGTCGCCGGCGAGCCAGTCCTGCTGCACCTGGGAATGCTCGCGATACGGCCGCGCCGGATCGCCAGGCTGCTGCGCCGAGTACAACGCGCCCAGTTCGCGCAGCAGCACGTTTCGGGACCAGCCGTCGAAAACGGCGTGCTGCACGGTGATGAGCAGGACGTGGTCGGCTTCGCCCAGCACGAGCAACCGGGCGCGGGCCAGCGGAGCCCGCGTCAGGTCGAACGGCGCGGTCAGCTCCCGCTCCACCACTTCTTCCGGCCGACCGGCGACCTCGGTGACGATGAGCGGGAACCCGTGCCCGGCCGGTTCGACGACCTGGACCGGACTGCCGTCTTCCACGACGATCCGAGTGCGCAACGCCTCGTGCCGGTCGGCGAGCGCGGCGAAGGCTCGTTGCAGGGCTTCGCGGTCCAGCGGCCCCCGCAGGGCGAAGGCCATCGATTCGTTGTAGGCCGCGCCGGCCCCGTCCAGCTGGGAAACAGTCCAAAGACGCTGCTGTCCGGACGACAACGGTGCGAACAGGCGCATCGAGGACGGCCTTTCCGGGTGGGGCGGTGCTGCTTCGAGCGGGCGCAGCGGAGATTTGCTCTTTCCGGGCAGTTAACCCCACACGATCGGCCCATGATCAAAAGTGTGCCCGGAAGTCCCCTCGGCGGTTCCCCGTTGCCGCCTTCGCGTACCGGTCACCGGCACCGGGCGCGGGGAGCCGACGGCCGTCCGGCCGCCAGCTCCCCGCGTCCGGTCAGCAGTCGATCGCCGCGTCCGCCCAGTCCGCGTGGTCGTAGGTGTTTCCGTCGCCCGCATCGGTGACTCGCAGGTCGGCCACGGTGACGCCGGTCAGGTCCGCGGTCAGCGGCGCGGCCGCCGCACCGTGGCGCTGCACGCCGGTCGAGGCGAGGCGTTTGCCGTCGCCCCACACCTCGAAGGTCACCGTGCCGCCGCCGGACTCGTCGTCCACGCCGGTCTTGGCGGTGAAGGCACGACATCCTCCGCCGAGGAAGACGCGCACCGACGACGGAGCGTGCGCTCCCAGCCCGGTCGGATAGCGGACCCCGGCGATGGTGATCGGATGCCCGTCGCCCGCGGCGGTCTCGCCGTTGCTCGTGTCGCGCTCCACCGGTCCCCAGCCATTGTCGCTGGACACGAACGGCAGGGCGGAAACCTGCGACTGCCCGGCCGGGGGAACGGTCGCGGCCAGGACCGGGGCCGCCGCGGTCCGCGTGACGGTCTCGCCCGCGACGCTGAAGGTTGCCTCAGCGCTCAGCGCCAGCGGACCGGCGGGCTGGGCACCCGTGGGCCGGACCGTCCACTGGTGCGTCCAGGCACTGGTGGTGCGCGGAACCGGCACAGTCGCGCCGTGGTCGACGGCCCAGCCGGACGGAACCGTCAGGCGCGCCGAACCTCCCTGCAGCGCAGGCGATCCGTCGTTGTGCAGGGTCGTCGTCACGGTGAACGCGTGATCGGTCGCGGTGACCTCCGGCGCGCTGAGCGCCAGCGTGGTCAACGGCGTTCGCGCGCCGCCGCCCGGCCACACCCGGTAGACGACCGCGCCGTGCGCCGCGACGGTCCCGTGCAGGTCGCCGGCGCTGTGGCTTTCCTCGCCCGACCAAAGATCCCGGACCCGGTATTGCCCGGAGTGGCGGATGCCGAGGTCGGCCGCCCGCACCGCGACGTCGGCCGCCGCACCGCCCCGGTTGAACAGCACCACCGCCGCGGACCCGTCCGACATCGGTTTGGCCCACACCTCGACGTCGCCGTCGTCGCGGATCTTGTGCCCCTGTTTGCCGCCCCAGTCCTGATCGAGCGCGATCAGGTCCTTGTTCTCGAGGATCTTCGCGGTCGCCGGGTCCATCGACCGGAGGTCGTTGCCCGCGATCAGCGGTGCGTTCAGCAGTGCCCACAGCGAGAAGTGCGCGCGGTACTCGGCGTCGGTCATGCCGCCGTTGCCGACCTCGAGCATGTCCGGGTCGTTCCACGCGTTCGGTCCGGAGTACTGCTCAAGGCCGACCTGCTCGTCCAGAATCTTCGTGAAGCTGTTCCAGTTGTCGCTGATGTCGCCGGTCGTGCGCCAGAGTTCCCCGTACCGCGCACCCCACAGCCACGGCTCGTTCTCGCCCCACTCGCAGAGCGACAGGACGATCGGCCGGCCGGTCGCCCGCAGCGCGTCCGACATCGCCTGATAGCGCTCGGTCGCCGGGCGGCCTTCGTTGTTGCAGTTGTCGTACTTCAGATAGTCCACGCCCCACTGCGCGAACTTGCGCGCGTCGGCGGTCTCGTGGTCGAGGCTCGCCGGGAATCCCGCGCAGGTCTTGGTTCCCGCCGAAGAATAGATGCCGAGCTTGAGCCCGCGGGCGTGCGCGTAATCGGCGAGCGCCGCGATGCCGTGCGGGAAGCGTTTCGGATCAGGCTGCAGGTCGCCGTTAGCGTCGCGCGCGGGCGCCATCCAGCAGTCGTCGATGTTGAGATACCGGTAACCGGCGTCGCGCATCCCGTGCGCGACCATGGCATCGGCGGTCTGGCGGATCAGGTTTTCGTCGATCGCGCAGCCGAACTTGTTCCAGCTGTTCCAGCCCATCGGCGGAGCGGGCAGCAGGTTCTGCCCCGGCACGGCGGAGGCCGGCGGGCCGACTGCCGCGGCCAGAGCCGAGAGCACGACGCCCGACAGGAGCCCGGCCAAGATTCGACGCATCTCATCACCTCGCTGTGAGTTCCTCGCGTGCCTCCTTCCGAGTAGATCAGCAGATCAAACACGGGCAAACTGCACTGCACACAAATGCACACGGATGCCGCACGACTAACGGAGGGTACGGCCCCAGCCGGCGACCGGTGCACCGTTGACCGGAACACGCGGATGGCCTAGGAAAGCCCAGTCGAGATGGCGATCGCGGCCGGGACTGAGCCGGACAGAGGAGCCCGCTCGACGGGACGGGAAATCGAACAACAAAGAACACAATTGAACGCTCTGGCTCGATGCGGACGGCGCGGACGGCGCGGACGGTGTGGACGGCGCGGACGGCTCCGAACCCAGCTCGCCGTCAAGACGCCGCAACCCGCGTCCGTGAAGGGAACATTGAGGGACTCTGAGTCCTTGTGCAACTGCGGAAGATCGGTGTCACTCGGACGACGTGGTTTGGGTCTTCTGCCGGAGTCTCTCATAGGGTGTTTGGCCGTAGAGTCCACCGTGGGGCCGGTCGTAGTTGTAGTAGTCCTGCCATTCCTTGAGGCGGCTGTTGAAGACGTTCACATCGTCGATGACGACGCCGTCGAGGAGGCGGTAGAACTCCTCGGCGTCGATGCGGTGGGAGCGCTCCACCTTGCCGTTCAGGTGGGGCGTGCGGGGCTTGATGTAGACGTGCCCGATGCCTTTGTCGAGGACGTGCCAGTGGAACTGGGTGCCGAACTCGGTGCCGTTGTCGGTCTGGATCTTCTCGACGGCGAACGGCAGTTGGGACAGCACGTAGTCGAGGAACTGGATCGCGGTTTTCTGGTTGAGCGTCGAGTAGATCTTCAGGATCCGCAGGCGCGTGCAGTCGTCGATTGCGGTGAACTGGTAGAACTTCCCCCGCCGCCCGACCGGCTTCAGCGTCACCCCCGCCTTGCCGGCCGGGGGCAGCGGTTCGACGAACTTGACGTCGATCTGCACCTGGTGCCCCGGGCGCTGCTTCTCGTACCGTTTCCACCGGCGGTCGTGGCGGCGATACCGCTGCGACGCGGGCAGCCTGCCCAAGTCCAGGCGGCACAGGATCCGCCACACGGTCGATCGGCTGATCGTGACGTCGTGATAGCGCCGCAGGTACATCGCGATCTTCTCGGGCCCGAAGTGGTAGTTGCGCCGCAGATGGACGATCTTGTCGACCACCTCGGCCCGGGTCGCGTTCGGACTGGTCCGCGGCCGCCTCGACCGCTCCCGCAGCCCGTCTACGCCCTCGGTCTCGTAGCGGCGCAGCCACCGGTAGTACGTCGGCCTGCTGATCCCGTAGTACCGGCAAGTCAGCGCGACGTTCCCGGACACTTCCTCGACATGACGCAGGACCGCGAGACGCCGACGCGCCTCGCGGTCCAACTGGGGCTCACTCACCCGAACTCCCTATGATCAACAAGTCCGGGTGTCAACCATGTCCCGCAGTTTTAGAGGGAATCCAAGTCCCTCAAGGGGCCCTTCACGGACATCCGCTCGCGATCTCGGCACGCCAGCCAATTGAGACACGCTCTAACACCGCCCGGCTAAACACTGCCCGGCTAACACTGCCCGTCCGCGATCACCCAGTACGCCGGTGAAGTCTCGCGCAACGTATGCGTGACAAAAACGTTCCACAGTCCCATATCCTGCCCTGAACCGTTCGCATAGACCTCGCCACTGGTCTGGTGCGCCCGGCCTTCCTGGGTGTGGGCGTAGTTGCTCGCCGTCACGCAGGCGCCCGGCACCGAAGTGGCGGAGGTCGTCGGCGGAGCGGACGTCGTCGTTCCGCCGGAATCCTTGTCCAGTCCCCAGAACACCGCGGTGTAGTAGCTGGAACAGATCCCGGCCAGGAAATACGCCGCGGTGCTGCCGCATTGCGTCGCACCGGTGCCCGGGTCGACCGCCGTGCCGTGGCCCATGCCGGCGACCGAGTACCACTGGACCTGGTCGCCGTAGCTGGTCAGCGTCGTGCCGCCGGGCAGGGACTGGGTGCTCGTCGGCGTCTGGGAGATCCCGTGCACCGCTGTCCACTGGTCGCGCAGCTCGGTGCCGTTCACCGGATAGACCGTGTAGTCGCCGGTGCCCTGCCAGATCGCGACGCGCGGCCACGGTCCGGTATAGCCGGGATTCTGTGCGGTCACCCGGGAGGCCCACTGCGCCGGTGTCAGGTGCTGGTCGTTCTGCTGACAGCTCGTCGCCTGCGTCACGCTCGTGGCGCACTGGGCGGGCAGGCCGGCGTTGATCCCGCCGCCGGCGAAGACATCCGGGTACGCGGCAAGCAGATCGGCAGTCATCCCGCCGCCCGCGGACAGGCCGGTGACATATATCCGCGAACGGTCCGAACCATGGTCGGCGACGGCTTTGTCCACCATGGACTTCACGGACGCGGCCTCGCCGTTGCCGCGGGTGTCGTCGGCGGGATCGAACCAGGTGAAGCAGCTCAGCGAGTTGTTCGCGGACGAAGTCTGCGGGAACACGACCTCGAACTGCCACCGGTCAGCCAGTTCCGGCCAGCCGGAATGGGCGTAGTAGTCCGCGGCGCTCTGCGTGCATCCGTGCAGCGCCACCACGACCGGGCGGCCGGGCGCCAGCCCGGCCGGCGTGTAGGTGTACATCGCGAGATTCCCGGGATTGGCCCCGAAAGACGGCACCTGGACGAGCGATGCGGCGGGCGGGTCGGCGGACGCGGCCACCGCGGTGGCGGTCAGGACGACGGCAGCGGCCGCGGCGAGGCCGGCGGCGACGAGCTTGCGCACAGGAACTCCTTCTCGTCGATGAGAGAGCCGTTCCCGACGCTAGGGGCGGCCCGCGGCGGCAGCCATGTGGCCAGCCACCACATCGCCGCGGTGATTCGTGGTGGCCGCCGGGATGGCCGTCGCGGCCGCGTCGCGATTGGGTTCAGTCCCAGTCGAAATCGGAGGTGGACCGTGCGGAGTTGGCTTGCGGTGGTTCTGGCGGGAGCACTCGCCGCGACGGTCCCGGCGTCGGCGTCGGCTTCCGGCGCGCACTGCCGGGTCCGGGTGCCGGGTGCGGAAAAGCAGATCGCGGTCTGTCTCGACGACCTGACGACGACCGGGACGCTGGCGTCCGGGCACACCGTCCAAGCGGACTGGGCCGGGCTTACCTCGGCCGGGCTGCCCGCGCCGAGCGGCGTCCCCGGCGTCCAGGTCGACGGATACTTCCCGGACACGTCGACGGCGAACACGAACCACGGCTGGAACCACGACGCGCAGTTCGTGCTGCGCCTGCCGGACCGCTGGAACGGCGGCCTCGTCGTCTCCGGCTCGCCCGGCGTTCGGCGCCAGTACGCCAACGACCGCGCGATCGGCGACCAGGCGCTGGCCGAGGGCTACGCGTTCGCCGCGACCGACAAAGGCAACACCGGCGCGGAGTTCTACACCGACGGCGTCCGCCCCGGCGACGCTATCGCCGAGTGGAACGCCCGGGTCACGCAGCTGACCGTCGCCGCGCGGACCGCGGTGTCCCAGCACTACGGCCGCCCGCCCGCGCGGACGCTCGCCGCCGGCCTGTCCAACGGCGGCTACCTCGTGCGCTGGCAGCTGGAAAACCGGCCATGGCTGTATGACGGCGGCGTCGACTGGGAAGGCACGCTGTGGCGGCCCGACGGGCCGAACCTGCTCACCTTCCTCCCGCCCGCGCTGAAGGCGTACCCCGCCTACGCCGCCGGATCAGCCGCCGCTCACCAGTCCATTCTGGACGCGGGGTTCGCACCCGGCTCGGAATTCCTGTGGGGCTATCACTACCAGGTCTACTGGGACCTCACCCAGCGGATCTACCGGGAAGAAGTCGACCCGTCCTTCGACGGCGCGACGCAAGCCGGGACCCCGTTCTGCGCCAGCGGCACCCCGGCGTGCGACGCCGATTACGACTACGCTTCCCGGCCGCCCTCGGTCGCCCGCGCGGTGGAACGGATCTCGCTGACCGGCCGGATCGGCAAGCCGCTGCTGACCCTGCACGGCACGCTCGACAGCCTGCTGCCGATCACCCGCGACTCCGACGTCTACGACAAGATGATCGCCGACGCCGGCCGCGGCGCGCTGCACCGGTACTACCGCGTGGAAGACGGCAATCACGTCGACGGGCTGGTCGACCAGTACCCGGACCGGCTGCGGCCGCTGGGCCCGTGCTTCCGGACCGCGTTCGACGCACTGGCCGGCTGGCTGCGCGGGGTCCAGCCACCGGCGTCGGCGACGATCGCCCGCCCGGCCGGAGCCAGTGCGGCGGAGCTTGCGCGGTCCTGCTCGCTGGGGTGAGCCGCGGCCTCGGGCCCCTTCCCCGAGGCCGAAAGTCACTTCGACGCGTGACGTACGCCCGATGATCGGCAGGCGGTTTTCGCCGAAGCTGATGGGCATGCGGCTGGCACCAGGGCGGTGTCGCGTCGGGGCGGCCCGGCTGAGCCGGACTGGCCCGAAGGAGTCGCGTTGCCTACTCGTCCCCTGCCCGCGAACGACCGCGTTCCCGGTTCCGGGCCGCTGCTCGCCGCGCGCCGGTTCCTGACCAAGGAGACCGTCGGCGACCACGGGCGCACCCTGCACCAGATCGACTCGAACGCATGGGAGTCGTTCTACCGCGACCGGTGGAGCTACGACCGGGTCGTGCGGTCCACGCACGGAGTGAACTGCACCGGTTCGTGCTCGTGGAACGTCTTCGTCAAGGACGACCTGATCACCTGGGAGCACCAGGCGACCGACTACCCGGGCACCGGGCCGGACAGCCCCGACTACGAGCCGCGCGGCTGCCCTCGGGGCGCGTCCTTCTCCTGGTACGAGTATTCGCCGTCGCGGGTGCGCCACCCGTATGTGCGGGGTTCGCTGCTCACCATGTTCCGGGCCGGCCTGAAGCGGTTCGGCGACCCGGTCGCCGCGTGGGCGGACATCGTCGAGGACCCGCGCAAGGCGGAGGCGTACAAGGGACAACGCGGCCGCGGCGGATTCGTGCGCGCCTCCTTCGACGAGGCGACGACCATGGTGGCGGCCGCGCATGTCTACACCACCAAGACGGTCGGACCCGACCGGGTGGTCGGGTTCTCCCCCATCCCGGCGATGTCGATGGCGTCCTTCGCCGCGGGCACCCGCTATCACGCGCTGCTCGGCGGCACGCTGCTGTCGTTCTACGACTGGTACGCCGACCTCCCGGTCGCCTCGCCGCAGATCTGGGGAGACCAGACCGACGTCCCGGAGGCCGGCGACTGGTGGAACGCCACCTACCTCGTCATGTGGGGCTCGAACATCCCGGTCACCCGCACACCGGACGCGCACTTCCTCACCGAGGCGCGCTATCGCGGCGCCAAGGTCGTCGCGGTCAGCCCCGACTACGCCGACAACGTCAAGTTCGCCGACGACTGGCTGGCTCCGCACCCCGGCACCGACGGGGCGCTCGCGATGGCCATGGGCCACGTCGTGCTCACCGAGTTCTTCCGCGACCGCCAGGTGCCGTACTTCACCGACTACGTGCGCTCCTACACCGATCTGCCGTTCCTGGTGACGCTGCGGGAACGCGAACCGGGCGTGTACGCCGCGGATCGCTTTCTCACCGCCACCGACCTCGGCGACGACGACCCGGCCGCGCGGCACAAGACCGTCCTGCTCGACGACGAGACCGGGAAACCGGTGGTGCCCAACGGATCCCTCGGCTTCCGCTACGGTGCCGAAGGCGAAGGCCGGTGGAATCTCGACCTCGGCGACGTGGTGCCCGCGCTCGGCGTGCTCGGCCACGCCACCGGCCAGGTCCCCGTCGACCTCGCCCGGTTCGACATCGGCGAGACCGAGGGCGGCACCACCATGCGCCGCGGCGTGCCGGTCGTGCGCGTCGGCGACCATCTCGTCACCGGCGTTTTCGACCTGCTGCTGGCCCAGTACGGCGTCCAGCGGGGCGAACTGCCCGGCGATTGGCCGACCGGCTACGACGATGCCGACGCCCCGCACACACCGGCCTGGCAGGAGCGGATCACCGGCGTGCCCGCGGCGCTGGCCGCCCGGATCGGGCGCGAGCTGGCGCGCAACGCCGAGCGCAGCCGCGGCCGGTCGCTGATCGCAATGGGCGCGGGCGCGAACCAGTGGTTTCACTCGGACCTGACCTACCGCGCGTTGATCACGCTGGTCACCCTCACCGGCTGCCAGGGCGTCAACGGCGGCGGCTGGGCGCACTACGTCGGCCAGGAGAAGGCCCGGCCGGTCACCGGCCAGCAGCAGCTGAGTTTCGGCTTCGACTGGCACCGGCCGATGCGCCACCAGGCCGCCACGCCGTTCTGGTATCTGCACACCGACCAGTGGCGCTACGAAAAGGTGCCCGCCGACGAGCTGGCGTCGCCGCTCGGGCAGGGCAAGCTGGCCGGGATGACGTTCGCCGACACCGTCGCGACCGCGCAGCGAATGGGCTGGTCGCCCGGACATCCCGCGTTCGACCGCAATCCGCTCGACCTGGCCGACGAGGCCGCGGCCGCCGGGATGAGCGCGGCCGAGTACGTCGTCGGCGAGCTGAAAGCCGGCCGGCTCAAGGCCGTGGCCGACGACCCGGACGACCCGGCGAACTTCCCGCGCTGCCTCACCCTGTGGCGCGCCAACCTGCTCGGCTCGTCCGGCAAGGGCAACGAGTTCTTCATGAAGCACCTGCTCGGCGTCGATTCGCTGGCCCCGGCCGACGAATGCGGACCCGGCGAACGCCCGCGTGACGTGACGTGGCGCGACGAGGCCCCCACCGGCAAGCTCGACCTGCTCACCACCGTCGACTTCCGGATGACCAACACCGGCCTGCATTCCGATCTCGTGCTGCCGGCCGCGACCTGGTACGAGAAGCACGACATCTCCACCACCGACATGCACCCGTTCGTGCACGCGTTCTCCCCGGCGGTCGCCCCGCCCGGGGAGGTGCGCACCGACTACGACGCGTTCCTCGCGCTGGCGGACAAGGTCAGCGAACTCGCGGTCGCCCATCTCGGCACTCGCCGCGACGTGCTGGCCGCGCCGCTGCAGCACGACACTCCCGACGAGCTGGCGACCCCGTCCGGGCGGGTGCGCGACTGGGGCCGCGGCGAGTGCGAGCCGGTTCCCGGCGTGACGATGCCGAAGCTGATCGAGATCGAACGCGACTACCGCCTGATCGGCGCCAAGATGCGCGCCGTCGGCCCGCTGCTGGACCAGCTCGGCACCACGACCAAGGGCATCACCGTCGACGTCACCCCGGAACTGGAATACCTGCGCCGCCGCAACGGAACCGTGTCCGTGGGCGCGTTCGCCGACCGCCCGTCGCTGTCCACAGCGGACCGGATGTGCGAGGCGATCCTCGCGCTGTCCGGCACGACGAACGGACGCGTGGCGCACGAAGGCTTCCTGCAGCTGGAAAAGCGGACCGGGCAGCAGTTCACCGACCTGATCGCAGGCCACGAAACCGACCACATCACCTACGCGGCCACGCAACAGGCGCCGCAGCCGGTGCTCACCAGCCCGGAGTGGTCCGGCTCGGAAAAGGGCGGGCGCCGCTATTCCCCGTTCACCGTCAACGTCGAACGACGCAAGCCGTGGCACACCCTCACCGGGCGGCAGCACTTCTTCGTCGAGCACGACTGGATCGCCGAACTGGGCGAGCACTTGCCCGGCTACCGGCCGCCGCTGAACATGGCCCGGCACTTCGGAAAACCCGGCGATCTCGCCGACGGCGGCGTCACCGTCCGGTTCCTCACGCCGCACGCGAAGTGGTCGATCCACTCGATGTACCACGACAACGAGCTGATGCTCGCGCTGTCCCGCGGCGGACCGGTGCTCTGGATGAGCGTCGAGGACGCGGCCAAGATCGGCGTCTCCGACAACGACTGGATCGAAGCGGTCAACCGCAACGGCGTGATCGTCGCGCGAGCCGTGGTCAGCCACCGGATGCCCGAGGGCACGGTGTTCCAGTACCACTCGCCCGAGCGCACCGTGAACGTCCCGAAGACCGAGAAGAGCGGTGCGGGCAAGGGAAAGCGCGGCGGCTACCACAACTCGATGACCCGGCTGCTGGTCAAGCCGACGCACCTCGCCGGCGGGCACGCCCAGCTGACCTACGCCTTCAACTACTACGGCCCGATCGGCAGCCAACGCGACGAGATCACCGTCGTCCGGCGGCGCAGCCAGGAAGTGGAGTACTGACATGCGCATCCGCGCTCAAGTGGCGATGGTGATGAACCTCGACAAGTGCATCGGCTGCCACACTTGCTCGGTCACCTGCAAACAGACCTGGACCAACCGCGAGGGCACCGAATACGTCTGGTTCAACAACGTCGAGACGAAACCCGGCATCGGCTACCCGAAGCACTACGAGGACCAGGAGCGCTGGAAAGGCGGCTGGCAGCTCGACGCGAAGGGCCGGCTCGTGCTCCGCTCCGGCGGGCGCGCCAAGCGGCTCTCGCGCATCTTCGCCAACCCGGACCTGCCGGCGCTCGAGGACTACTACGAGCCCGCGACCTTCGACAAAGACCTGCTCGCCGCCGCCCCGGCCGGCTTGGCCGACACTCCGGTCAAGCAGCCGCGTTCGGCGCTCACCGGCGAGCCGATGAGCCTGGAGTGGGGCGCCAACTGGGAAGACAGCCTCGGCGGCGCGCCCGAGCGGGCCGGCACCGACCCGAACATCGCGGCGATGGACCCGGAAGCCGCCGCACGAGTGAAGTTCGAGTTCGAGAAGACCTTCATGTTCCACCTGCCGCGGATCTGCGAGCACTGCCTGAACCCGGCCTGCGTCTCGGCCTGTCCTTCCGGCGCGATGTACAAGCGCGAAGAGGACGGGATCGTGCTGGTCGACCAGAAACGGTGCCGCGGCTGGCGGATGTGCGTGAGCGCCTGCCCGTACAAGAAGGTCTACGTCAACCATTCCACCGGCAAGGCCGAGAAGTGCACGTTCTGCTTCCCGCGCATCGAAGCCGGCCAGCCCACCATCTGCTCCGAAACGTGCGTCGGACGGCTGCGCTATCTCGGGCTGGTCTTCTACGACGAGGACGCGGTGCTGGCCGCCGCCTCGGTCGAGGACGAACGCGAACTGCTCGAAGCACAGCGAGCGGTGTTCCTGGACCCGCACGACCCGGAGACAGTCCGCCTGGCCTATGAGGCCGGCCTGCCCGAGGAGTGGGTGCTGGCCGCGCAGGCGTCGCCGGTGTGGCGGTTGATCAGCGAGTACCGGATCGCGTTGCCGCTGCACCCGGAGTACCGCACCTTGCCGATGGTCTGGTACGTCCCGCCGCTGTCCCCGGTGCTGGACGCGGCCGGTGCGGCCGGGCGCGACGACGCCGACGCCGACGACGTCTTCCACACCATTCGCGATCTGCGGATCCCGGTGGAGTACCTGGCGGAGCTGTTCACCGCCGGCGACGCCGACGCGGTGGCCGGGGTGCTCATGAAGCTCGCCGCGATGCGCTCCTACATGCGGGCCCGCACGCTCGACGGCACGGTCGCCGAGGAACTGTGCGACGCGGTCGGGATGCCGGGCGAGCAGATCGAAGCGATGTACCGGTTGCTGGCCGTCGCCAAGTACGACGAGCGCTACGTCGTTCCCACGGCCTACGACAAGGACGCCGCGGCGCTCGAAGCGCAGGCAGCGTCCACTTCGGACTGTTCGCTGGACTGCGCGGGCGGGCCGGGGATGACCGACCAGGCCGCCACCACCGAGCGGTTCCACCTGGTGGCCGAGGACGAACGCGTCCGCCCGGGCCGGCGCGGTCTGTTCAGCCGGCGCTCCGACGGCCGGCTCGGGCTGTCCATCGATCCCGCGGGCGGCGTGTCATGACGGTGCCTGCCGCGGACCGGGCGCGGTTGTTCGGCCTCGCCTCGGTCCTGCTCGCCTACCCGGACGCCCGGCTGTCCGAGGCGGCGGAAGAACTCCGTGCCGCGGTCGGGGAAATCAGCCACCCTGAGGTGCGCGACCGGCTCTCGGCGTTCCTCGGCTGGCTGCTCACGGCCGAACCGCTGGACGTCGAAACCCACTACGTGCGCACGTTCGACCTGCGCCGGCGCAGCGGGCTGTACCTGACCTACTACCTGCACGGCGACACCCGCAAGCGCGGCATCGCCCTGCTGACGCTGAAACAGCGCTACCGCGCGCACGGGCTGCGGCTGGCCGACGGCGAGCTGCCCGACCTGCTGCCAGTCGTGCTGGAGTTCGCCGCGGTCGCCGGGCCAGGCGACGGCGAGGCCCCGCTGCGCCAGCACCGCCGCGGCCTGGAGCTGCTGCGATGCGCGTTGGAGGAGGCCGAGTCGCCGTACCGGCACGTGCTCGACGCCGTCGTCGCCGCGCTGCCGCCGCTTACCCCCGACGACCGGGCCGCGGTCGCGGCACTCGCCGTCGACGGCCCGCCGGTGGAGTCGGTCGGGCTCGCGGCCTACGGCAGCGACGTCGCCGACATCGGCTTCGGCCCGGACCTCGCTTCCGGCTCTTGCCCCGCACTGGAGGGTGCCCCGTGACCACGTTCCTCTGGATCGTCCTGCCCTACGCCTGCCTGGCGGTGTTCGTGCTCGGCCACGTCTGGCGCTGGCGCCACGACCAGTTCGGCTGGACCACGCACACCAGCCAGCTGCTGGAAAGCCGCATTCTCCGCTGGGCCTCGCCGCTGTTCCACCTCGGAGCGTTCGGCGTGATCGCCGGGCACGCGGTCGGCTTGCTCGTGCCCGCTTCGCTGACGAGCGCGCTCGGCATTCCGGAAGGGCTGTACCACGCCACGGCGGTGTGGGGCGGCACGGTCTCCGGAGCCGTGCTGGTCGCCGGAGTGGTGCTGCTGATCGCCCGCCGGGTGGTCAACGGCCGGGTCCGCCGTGCCACGACCACCATGGACAAGGTGCTTTACGCGGCGCTCGCCGCGATGGTGGTGCTCGGCATGACAGCCACCGTCGGCACCAACCTGATCGGGCACGGCTACGACTACCGCGAGACCATCGCCGTCTGGTTCCGCAGCGTCTTCTGGTTCTCCCCGCAAAGCCGGCTGATGATCGACGCGCCGGTGATCTACCAGCTGCACGCCGTCGGCGGGTTCCTGTTCCTCGCGCTGTGGCCGTTCACCCGGCTGGTGCACGTGTGGTCCGCGCCACTGGCCTACCTGTGGCGCCCGTACGTCGTCTACCGCGCGCGCCGCGGCGCCCCGCGGGCGCCGATGCCCAGCCCGGCCGCGGTGCGGGACCGGGAGGTCGGGGAAAGGGAAACCTTTGCCTGAACCACGACTGACGGTCGCCGACGTGGTGGTGCGGTTGCCGAAGACCCTGCCGGCCGGAGTCTCGGTCGCCGAGGCCCGGGCTTGTTTCGCCGACGACCACGTCCACCTGCTCCTGCTCACCGAGTCCGGACGCCTGCTGGGCACGCTCGTGCGCGACGACCTGGGCGAGGACGCGCGCGGACCCGCGCTCGCCTATGCGAGCCTGACAGACCGGACGGTTCCGGCTGATCTGCCCGCGGAGGACGCGAGGCTGCTCTTGCTCGACCGCGGGCAACGGCGGCTGGCCGTAGTGGACGACGACGGGATGCTGATCGGCCTGCTGTGCCTCAAACGCCGCCGGACCGGGTTCTGCAGCGACGCCGACGTGGCCGCGCGGGCCGCGGACCGCTGACACCGTCTCCTGGTTCCGCGGACCGGCCGATTCTGCCTGCCATAGCTGGGTTTTCTTTCTTCTGTCCGGAGTGGACGGCGAGGACCTTCGACCTCCTGACGAGGGAGTTCGGCTCTGTCCGCGCCGCCGGTCCGGGCTGGACCCTGGACGGGTCCCCGCCCTCCGAGACGAATGAGGCGTCGATGACTTCCACCCCGGACCGCCCGGCCACCACCGGCCGGCGGACGCTCATGCTGAGCCTGGCCACCGCCGGGTTCGCGGTCAACTTCTGGGCCTGGGCCTTGCTCAGCCCGCTCGGCCCGTTGTTCAAGGACAGCCTGAAGCTGACCGCGTTCGAGCAGGCCCTGCTGGTCGCGGTGCCGGTGGTGGTCGGTTCGCTCGGGCGGATCCCGGTCGGGGCGCTCACCGACCGCTACGGCGGCCGGGTCATGTTCCCGGCGCTCTCCGCGCTGACCGCGCTGCCCGTGCTGTTCCTGGGCCTGCTCGGGCACTCGTCGCTGGCCGCGCTCCTGATCGGCGGCTTCTTCCTCGGTCTGGGCGGCACCTCGTTCGCGATCGGCGTCCCGTTCGTCAACGCCTGGTTCCCGCCGGAGCGGCGCGGGCTGGCGCTCGGCATCTTCGGCGCGGGGATGGGCGGCACCGCGATCAGCGCGTTGACGACCGTGCCGCTGGCGAAAGCCGGAACGGTCGCGACGCCGTTCATCATCACCGCTGCCGGCCTCGTCGCGTACGCGATCCTCGCGGCGCTGCTGCTGCGGGACGCGCCGCATCGCGCCGTGCCGACGGAACCGCTCGCGCGCCGGTTGCGCGACACCCTCCGGCTCGCCGTCACGTGGCAAGCGTCGGCGCTCTACGCGATCGCGTTCGGCGGCTACGTCGCGTTTTCGGTTTACCTTCCCGCCTACCTCAAGACCGGTTACGGCCTGGCGCAAGCCGACGCCGCCAACCGGATGGCCGGCTTCGTGCTCCTCGCCGTGGTCCTTCGCCCGATCGGCGGCTGGCTCTCCGACCGGCTCGGACCGGTACGAGTCCTCAGCGGGGTGTTCGCGATCGTCACGGCAAGCGCCGCTGTGCAAGCGTTCAGCCCGAGCCTGATGCCGCTGGGCACGATCGCGTTCCTCACCATGGCCGCCGCGCTCGGCGCGGGCAGCGGCGCGGTGTTCGCGCTCGTCGCGCTGCTCACGCCGGCGAACAAAGTGGGTTCGGTGACCGGCATCGTCGGCGCCGCCGGCGGACTGGGCGGATTCATTCCGCCGTTGGTGATGGGCGCGCTGTACGGCGGGCTCGGCTCCTACGCTCTCGGGCTGGCCGCCCTGTCGCTCGTCGCCGCCAGTGCGCTCGCGTTCACGGCGACGGTCGCGAAGCGGTCGCAGCAGCGGCACTTCGCCGTAGGGAACGCCGCCGAGCCCACCATGTGAAGGCGTGGGGAGGTGGTTGAGGCTCGGCTTGACGAGCGGCCCTAGGCCCGAGATGCGATCGTGTACCGGTGCGCCGGCCGCCCGGTGCTCCCGTACTCCAGCTCCAACCCGATCGCGCCCCGCCGGTGCAGCTCGCTCAAGTACCGCTGCGCCGTCGGACGGCTGATTCCCATCGCCCGCGCCAGCTCCCCCGCGCCCAATGGCCGTTCCGCGGCCCGCAAGGTGTCCAGGACCTTCCGCATCGTCGGCGGCAGCGCACCGGTGCGCGAAGTCGCCTCCGAACCGCGCAGCAGACTGTACAGACTGTCCACCGTGTCCTGGTCGACCTCGCCGGAGCCCGCGGTCCGGTCCCGCCAACTCCGATACGCGTCCAGCTGATCCCGCAACTGTGCGAAGCCGAACGGCTTCACCAGGTAGTACGCCGCACCCAGCCGCATCGCGGTCCGTACGGTGTCCAGATCCCGCGAGGCGGTGATCACGATGCACCCGGGCGCCTCGGCCGCCGTGTGCAAGTCCCGCAACAGCGACAGCCCGTCGTCGTCCGGCAAGTACACGTCGAGCAGCAACAGTTCCGGTGCCAGTTCGGCGACCGCCGCGCGGGCCTCCGAGGCCGTGTGCGCCCTGCCGACGCAGGCAAAGCCCGGCACCCGGTCGATGCTCGCCGCGTGGATGGCCGCCACCCGGTAGTCGTCGTCCACGACGAGGGTCCGGATCGTCATGCGAGCTCCAGCTTCCGAGCGACCGGCATCGTCAGCTCGAACCGGGCGCCCGCGTCGCCGCGGACGTCGATCGTCCCGCCGGCGTGGCGCACCAGCCGGTAAACCAGTGCCAGCCCCAGCCCCCGCCGCATCCCGACCCGGGCGGACTTCGTGGTGTACCCGTCCACGAAAATCTCGTGCAGCGCCTCGGCCGGAATCCCCGGGCCGGTGTCGGACACCACCATCCGCACCGCGTCGCCGTCGTGCCGCACCAGCACGTCGACCCGGCGTTCGCCCGGCCGCCCGGACAGTGCGTCGACCGCGTTGTCGATCAGGTTGCCCAGCACGGTGACCAGCGCGCCGGCGTCGTCCGGGACCAGGTCGAGGCCGGAGGCCGGATCGACGACCAGCCGAACGCCGCGTTCGGCGGCGATGGTCACTTTCGCCGACAGCAGGGCGGCGATCTCCGGCGGCGAGAACCGGGCCCGCAGATCGGTGGCCTGGGCGGCCGGGCCGTGCGAGATCTCGGTCAGGTAGCGGCCGGCTTCGTCGATTTCGCCGAGACCGAGAAGTCCGGAAAGGACATGCAGCCGGTTGGCGAACTCGTGTTCCTGCGCGCGCAACGCGGTCGTCAGCCCGGTGACCGCGTGCAGCTCGCGGACCAGTCCCTCGATTTCCGTGCGGTCGCGCAAAGTCAGCACGGAACCGGCGTCGCGACCGGCGAGCACCACCGGCATCTTGTTGACCACCAACAGGAACTGATCGGTGAGCACGACCTCGTCGTCCGCCGCGGGGGCGGCCAGCAGGGTCCGCAGCCGGCCGGCCGGCGCCAGGTCGGCCAGGAGCCGGCCGCGGGCGGCGACCGGGAGGCCGAGCAGCCGCCGGGCTTCGTCGTTGACCACCACGATCCGCCCGTCCCGGTCCAGCCCGACCATGCCCTCGCGGATCCCGTGCAGCATCGCTTCGCGCTCCTGCAGCAGCGCGACGATCTCGGACACCTCCAGCCCGAACGTCGCTCGCTTGATCCGCGCGGCGAGCAGCCAGGACGCGACCGCGCCGAGGGCCAGCGCGAGCCCGGAGTACAGCGCGATCCACGGGATGTCGCTGAGCAACGCGCTGGTCACCTGCTCTTCGAGAATGCCGACGGACACCTCGCCGAGCACCAAACCGTCCGCGCCGGGAATGGGGGCGCGGCCGTTCGCCGAGCGGCCGAGGCTGCCCGGGTTGATGCCGACGTGGCCCTGTCCGTCGAGCGCCACCACCGCCTCCTCGATCCGCTGCCCGATCAGCACCGGGTTCGGATGCGAGAAGCGCAGCCCGGTCCGGTCGGTGACCACGACGTAGGACGCGCCGGTGGCCCGCCGGATCTGTTCGGCGAGCGGCTGGATCGTGTGCCCGGGATCGCGGCGGGACACCGCGTCGCGGATCGCGGGCATCTGCGCCACGGCGTTCGCGACACCGAGCGAGCGCTGCTCGTACTGGGTGTCGAGCGTCTGGCCGGTGAGCTTGGCGTAGAGCAGCCCGCCCGCCGCGACGGTGGCGACCAGGATGCCGAGCACCGCGACCAGTATCTGGGAGGCCAAGGGCCGTGACCGCCACATGGTCCGCTCCGCTCTGCCACTGCTCGTAGGGGCGTTTCGCATGACACCACGCGGATCCGCCGATGCCAAGCCGCGCGCCCGGTTCGTCCGGTCCGGGGCGAACTTTATGAACAGAACCACGGGTATCGCGCACAACGTTCCGCCGCCGCCCCGCCGGTTCTTACCGTCCTCCCCCAGCACCGCACCCCAGGCGAGAGGACGCCACAGTGGACACAGTGGACACATCGGGCCCCGGGGCACCGCCCGCGATCTCCTTGCGGGGAGTCACGAAACGGTTCGCCGCCGACGGAGCCGAGCCCTACACCGCGCTGCGCGACCTGGACCTCGAAGTCGCCCCTGGCGAGTTCTGCGCTGTGGTCGGGCCGACCGGCTGCGGGAAATCGACCACGCTGACCCTCGTCTCCGGGCTCGAACGGCCGACCGTCGGCGTCGCCGAGGTGCACGGCAAACGGGTCGAAGGCATCACGCCCGGCGTCGGCTTCATGTTCCAGACCGACGCGATCCTGCCGTGGAAAACCGTGCTGGACAACGTTTCCGCCGGCCCGCGCTTCCGCGGCGTCGACAAGCGCACGGCGATCGCCGACGCCCGCGACTGGATCCGCCGGGTCGGCCTGAGCGGCTTCGAGGACCGCTACCCGCACCAGCTGTCCGGCGGGATGCGCAAACGCGTCGCGCTCGCGCAGAACCTCATCAACGAACCGCGGATCATCCTGATGGACGAGCCGTTCAGCGCGCTGGACGTGCAGACCCGGGCGAAGATGTCCGACGAACTGCTGTCACTGTGGGAACTCAACCGCCCGGCCGTGGTCTTCGTGACCCACGACCTGGAAGAGGCGATCGCGCTCGCGGACACCGTCGTGGTGCTCACCGCCGGCCCGGCAGCGACCGTCAAGGCGAAGTACCGGATCGACCTGCCGCGCCCGCGGGTCGTCCAGGAGATCCGCTTCGACCGCCGGTTCGTCGATCTCTACCAGCAGATCTGGGAAGCGCTGCGTGCCGAGGTCGACGTCGCCTACGCGCAGACGACCCGCGCGAAGGAGGCGTCATGATGACCGAAGTCCAGCCCGCGGTCGAAACGCCGCCCGCCGCCCCGGCGCGGTCCCGCCGCCGTCGGCACCGCGCATTGGTGCATGGCACGCAGGTCGCCGTGCTGGTGGTGATCCTCGGCGGCTGGCAGCTGCTAGTGCAGGGCGACCAGCACGCGATCGTGCTGTACGGCCTGCCGTCGGGCATCCTGGACCGGCTCAAGACCTGGTTCGCCGAAGGCACCGCGATCGGCTCGCTCGGCGCGCAGATCTGGACCACGCTCGAAGAGGCGCTGATCGGCTTCGCGATCGGCACCGTGCTCGGCATCGTGTGCGGCATCGCGCTGGGGCGGATCCGGTTCCTGTCCGAGGTGTTCGGCCCGTTCATCAAGGTGCTCAACGCGATCCCGCGGATCGTGCTCGGCTCGGTGTTCGTGCTGGCCTTCGGCCTCGGCCTGGAATCGAAGATCCTGCTGGTGATCGTCCTGGTGTTCTTCGGCGTGTTCTTCAACGCCTTCCAGGGCACCCGCGAGGTCGACCGCACGTTCATCGCGAACGCGAGCATCCTCGGCGCCTCGCGCTGGCAGGTGACCCGTCAGGTCGTGCTGCCCTCGGCGTTCAGCTGGATCATCGCCAGCCTGCACATCAGTTTCGGGTTCGCGCTGATCGGCGCGATCGTCGGCGAGTTCCTCGGCGGCTACGCGGGTCTCGGCGTGCTGATCAAGAACGCGCAGGGCACCTTCGACGCCAGCGGCGTCTGGGCCGCGATGGTGATCATGGCGATCGTCGCGCTGATCGCCGAATGGCTCATCACCCGGCTGGAACGCCGGCTGCTGCGCTGGCGGCCGGCCCAGCTCTCCGGCCCCGATCTCTGACCCGTACTCCCGCCCCAGAGTTCCCGCCCCCAGAAGAGGAGAATCCGTTGTCCGCGAAGAAACTGGCGGCCGCGCTCGCGGCCGCACTGCTCGGAGTCGCCGGCTGCGCGTCGACCGCGAGCCAGAACGCCGGCACCAGCTCGACCGGCGGCACCGGCGCCCCGGTCAGCATCATGGTCGGCGGCTTGAACAAGCAGATCTATCTGCCGTTCATGCTGGCCCAGCGGCTGGGCTACTACCAGCAGGAGGGACTCAACGTCACGCTCCAGGACGAGGGCGCGGGCGTCGACGCGACCACGAACATGGTGGCGGGCAAGATCGACGGGGTCGGCGGCTTCTACGACCACACGATCGCCATGCAGGGCCTCGGCCAGCAGCTGGAATCGGTGGTGTCGATGCTGACCACGCCGGGCGAGGTCGAGCTGTGCCGCAACGAGGTCAAGGGCCAGGTCCACTCCCCCGCGGACTGGTCCGGGCGCAACCTCGGCGTCACCGACCTCGGCTCGTCGACCGACTTCCTCACCCAGTACCTGGCGCAGAAGAACGGCGTCGACCCGACCAAGATCCACCGGGTGGGCGTGCAGTCCGGCGCGACCCTCATCGGCGCGCTCCAGCACGGGAACGTCGACTGCGCGATGACCACGGAGCCGACCGTGTCCACCGCGCTCGCGCAGGGCGCCGCCTACATTCTGCTGGACATGCGCACCGCGGCCAGTACGAAACAGCAGCTCGGCGGCGAATACCCGGCCACTTCGCTGTACATGGCGACCAGCTATGTCAACAGCCACCAGGACGTCGTGCAGAAACTGGTCAACGCCTACGTCAAGACGCTCAAGTGGATCCAGGGACACAACGGGCAACAGGTCGCCGACGTGATGCCCGCCGACTATTACGCCGGCCCCGGCAAAGCTGCTTACGCGAAGGCATTCGACAACGAAAAGGGCATCTACAACGCGACCGGGATCATGCCGCCGGACGGGCCGAAGACCGACCTGTCGGTGCTGCAGGCGTTCAACCCGGACGTGAAGGGCAAGCAGATCGACCTGAGCAAGACCTACACGGACAAGTTCGTGCAGGCCGCGCACTGACCCACCCGACTGCGGCGAACGCGTGAAGGGAACCTTGAGGGACGCTGAGTTCCTCAAGGTTCCCTTCACGACATCCGGCCCTGTTCGCCGGCGATCCGCGCGGTTGCGCGGCAAATGCCGGAACCGCCGGTATTGCCGCCAGAAGTCCGGCCCGGAAAACCGTTCATCTCCTGTTCTGCCCGGTGTTCGCCGTTGTCTTTGTGCGCAGCCTGGAATTCGGCGGGCGGCGCGAATGCGCCGGACGACGAGGAGGACACCCGTGTCGAGAATTCGCTTGCGCGTGGCGGCTGCACTGGCGGCCGCGGGGACCGTGGCGGCGGCGGTGCCTGCCCTGGCGGCGCAGCCCGCGACCGGCCAGCACGTGCTGCTGCTTTCGGTCGACGGCCTGCACCAGTCCGACCTGGACTGGTACACCGCGACCCATCCGCGTTCGGCGCTGGCCGCGCTCGCCGCGCACGGCACCGACTACTCGCACGCGAGCACGCCGGTGCCGTCGGACTCGTTCCCCGGCATGGTCGCCCAGGTGACCGGCGGCAATCCGAAGACCACCGGGATCTACTACGACGCCACCTACAACCGGGCACTGCTGCCCGCAGGCACCACCACCTGCGCGGGTGCGAAGCCGGGCGCGATCGTCGACTACACCGAAGACCTCGATCGGAACAAGGCCAGCATCGACGCGGGTCAGGGGCTGCCCGGCCTGCCCGGCGGCGTCCTCGCGATGACCGGTTCCCCGCAGACCCTGCTCGATCCGGCCGCGCTGCCGGTCGACCCGAAGACTTGCAAGCCGGTCTACCCGCACCAGTATCTGAAGGCGAACACCGTCTTCGAGGTCGCCCGCGAGGCCGGATACCGGACCGCGTGGTCGGACAAGCACCCGGCTTACGAAATGCTCAGCGGCCCGTCCGGCACCGGCATCGAGGATCTGTTCACCCCGGAGATCAACGGCACCGCCCCAGCGGGCGGGGACTGGACGAGCGATAACGCGTCCACCCAGCAGTACGACTCGTACAAGGTCAAGGCGGTGCTCAACGAGATCGACGGCTTCGACCACAGTGGACGGACGAAGACCGGCACGCCCGGTGTGTTCGGAATGAACTTCCAGAGCGTGTCGACCGCCCAGAAACTGCCGGCGTCGGACGGCAAGACCGGCGGCTACCAGGCCAACGGCACGCCCGGCCCGCTGCTGCAGTCCGCTTTGGACTATATCGACCACCAGGTCGGCGCGGTCACCGCGGAACTGAAGAAGCAGCACCTGGACCGGTCCACCACGGTCATCCTGTCCGCGAAGCACGGCCAGTCGCCGATCGACCCGGCCGCGCTTACCCGCATCGACGACGGCAAGCTCCTCGACGGCCTCAACGCCGCGTGGAAGACCGCCCACCCGGGCGCGGCGGATCTGGTCGTGCAGTCGACCGACGACGACGGAATGCTGCTGTGGTTCTCCGACCACTCGGCGGCCGCCGCCGCCTTCGCGAAGGACTACCTGCTCGGGCAATCCGGTACGGGCAATGGCATCACCGGTGCCGCCAAGCCGTTCACCAAGTCGGGCCTGACCGCGGTGCACGCGGGCGCGGACGCGGCGAAGTACTTCGGCGTCAAGCCCGGTGATGCGCGAGTGCCGGATCTGATCGGCATCGCACAGCACGGCGTGGTCTACACCGGCGGCAAGAAGAAGATCGCCGAACACGGCGGCGCGGCGGCGGACGACCGCTCGGTGCCGATCGTGGTGAGCGGCGGCGACGGCCGGCGGATCCCGGCACCGGTCGAAACGACGCAGATCGCGCCGACCATCCTGCGGTTGCTGCACCTGGATCCGCGGGCGCTGCAGGCGGTGCGCGCCGAAGACACCCCGGTCCTGCCGGGCTTCGACGGACAGCGCTGACGCCCACTGCGCCCACCGTCCGTGAAGGGCCCCTTGACGGAATCTAATTCCCTCAAGGGGCCCTTCACGGACTGAAACCCGGGGCGCAGCGGGCGGGCAGGGCTGGCGGCGCGCTAACCCGGTATCCCAGCCGCGGCGGTGATCATCGGCTCCAGGCTCAAGCTGTATTCCTGATTCAGGTGCGTCGAGTCGTAATAGACGCTGACCTTGCCCACCACCGCGTAACACTGTTCCCGGTCGCAGAAGTAATCCGTCAGGTCGATCAGCAGGACATTCGGGTCGGCGCTCGCCCGGGCCGCCGCCGCGAGCGGGTCCTCCGGCTGTGCGACCGACCGGGGCACCGCGCACGGCTGCGGGTCGTTCGGGTTCAGCACCACGCAGTCCGGCGAGCGGACCAGGCCGTTCAGCGGCGGGTCGGCCAGCACGAGCACCTTCGCGCCCGCGGCGGTCCACTGGGACCAGTAGGAGTTCAGCCCGTCGCGGTACTGCTCGGTCTGGGACCGGCCGGAGTGGTCGTCCGCCGGTTCGTGGCGGCCGAAGAACGACGTGAACACGTACGCGGGCCGGGTTTGCGCGATAGCGCCGGTCATCGACTTCGTCCAGGCGGTGCACCGGCGGTCGCCGCCGGGCAGCGGCTTGTCGTATCCGGTGGCTTTGACCTCGGCGAACGGGCAGCCGCCCAGGTAACTCGTGTACAGCAGCCAATGGTTCTTGCGGGCGATGCTCAGCACCGGGGCCTGCCATTGCTGAGCGTGCGAATCGCCGACGAGCCACACCACGGTCGGGGCGGGCGCTCCCCCGCTGAAGTCGCACCGGGTGGTGGTCTTCGTGCCGTCGCTCGTCGCGTACTGCGCCAGCGGCGGCGGGCAGTCCTCGGGCGGAGCGTAGTACCGGTTCGCCGGGCCCATCGCGACCGTGCGAGCAGGGCCGAACCGGTCGGCGCACGCGTTGCCCGGCGCCAGCGCGGAGGCGGCGTGGCACGGACTGGCGGACTCGGCGGCGACGTCGCGGGCGGCTTCGTCGGCGTGCCGCTGGTAGGTCCAGGTCAGGCCGCCTGCCGCGCCGCAGACCACGATCATCCCGGCCGCCATCGCGGCGAACGTCCGGCCGGTGGTGCGGCTCAGCAGCGGCAGGTTGCGGGTCGGGTCCTCGACGAACCGCTTCGACAGGTACGCCGCGGCCAGTGCCGCGGCCACGACCCCGACCTTCAGCGGCCAGGTCAGCATCCCGGCGTCCGATGCGCGCGGGAACGCGAACGGGGCCAGCACGATCAGCGGCCAGTGCCACAGGTACAGCGAGTAGCTGACGTTCCCCAGCCATTGCACCGGCGGCGACGAAGACAGCGGCGTGTGCCACTGCCGCGACTGCCCGGCGCCGGCCAGGATGACCAGTCCGGTGCCCACGGCCGGGAGCAGCGCGGTCGCCCCCGGGAACGCGGTCTGGTCGTCGAACAGGAGCGCGGCGCCGACGATCGCGGCCAGACCGGCCAGCGACGCCAGGTTCGCCGCGATCTTCGGCAGCACGGCTTTCGCGCCGGCGAACGCCAGCAGCGCGCCGATCGCGAACTCCCACACCCGGCCCGGGGTCACGAAGTACGCCTGGCTCTTGGCCGCCTCGGTGAACCACACGCTGAAGCCGAGCGACGCCAGGCCGACGACCGCGATGCCGATCAGCCGGGCGCGGCGCACGCGGATCTTGAACAGCAGCAGGAGCAGCAGCGGCCAGAACAGGTAGAACTGCTCCTCGACCGACAGCGACCAGTAGTGCTGGGTCAGGCTCGCCGACTGGGTCAGCGCCGAATAGTCGACGGAGTTCGCGGCGAGCAGCCAGTTCTCCCAGTACAGCGCGCTCGCGATGGCCTCGTGGGCGGTGGATTCCCAGCGCGGGAACGGCATCAGGAAGCAGGCGGCCGACACGACGACGGCCAGTACCAGGAACGCGGCGGGGAGAAGGCGGCGCACGCGACGGGCGTAGAACTTCGCCAGCCGGATCCGGCCGGTGCCGGCGTGCTCGCGCAGCAGATGCGAATTGATCAGGAACCCGGAGATGACGAAGAAGACGTCGACCCCGACATATCCGCCGGTGAGCCGGGCGGGCCAGAGATGGTTCAGCACGACCAGCCCGACCGCCACGGCGCGCAGCGCCTGGATGTCCGGCCGGAAGACCTCCGGTCTTCGTCCGCCGTCCACCACCCGTCCGGGCAGCACCGGCCCGCGCAAAATCCCCGTGCCCACGTTCGGTTCCCCTCTGATCCACCCCGCTGAAGTCCCGTGATGCTAGCGGGACGCCCGACGCGGCGGCACCACGGTCCGGGAAGGGAACATTGAGGGACTCTGACCTGGATCCACCGGTGTTTGTGGTGGTGTAGGTCGTGTCTGGACGCGCAGATGCCCTCTGGCCTGGGATGATTGTTCTTGCGACAGAGCAATTGTCACCGAGGGAGAGGGCATCTGCTGGATGCGATCATTGCATACTGCCGGGGCGGTGTCGGCGAGGTTCGACGATCCGAATCTCGTGTCGCATGCGGGGCTGGTGCCGGTGATGCGGCTGGCCGAGCGTGCCGGTTTGGGCGGGCTGGCCGACGAGCTGCTCACGCTGGGGACCACGGCGGGGGCCAACGCCGGGGCGAAGGTGTCGACGATCGTGGCCGGGATGGCGGCGGGCGCGGACTCGATCGACGATCTGGACATCGTCCGCCACGGCGCGATGCCGCGGCTGTTCGCGGGCGCGCGGGCGCCCTCGACGCTGGGCACGTTCCTGCGCGGTTTCGCCCTCGGCCACGTGGCCCAGCTGCAGAACGTCGCGACCGGGGTGCTGGCGAAGCTGGCCGCGCACGACCCTCGGCTGCTGGGCGGGGCCGGCGAGCTGGCGTTCCTCGACATCGACTCCAAGATCACCCGGGTGTTCGGGGCGGGCAAGGACGGCGCCGCGTTCGGCTACACGAAGGTCCGCGGGCTGAACTTCCTCGCCGGCTGCCTGTCCTCGCCGGTCTGCGCACCGGTGATCACCGGGACCCGGCTGCGCGGCGGGCAGGCCCACTCCGCCCGCAACGCGGTGTCGTTCGTGCGCGCCAACCTCGCGACCGCCCGCGCCTGCGGCGCGACCGGGACGCTGGTGGTCCGGCTCGATTCCGGTTTCTACCACGGGGAAATCCTGGCCGCGATCACCGAGGCCGGCGCCCGGTTCTCCGTCACCGCACCGCAGAACCCCTCCGTCCGCGCCGCGATCGCCGGCATCGGCGAGAACGCGTGGCAGCCGATCGCCTACGCCCGCCCGGTCTACGACCAGGACAGCCGGACCTGGGTCCGCGCCGCCGACGTCGCGGAAATCCCCTGCACCGCGTTCGCCAACCCCACCCGCAACGGCCAGCGCATCACCGCCCGCCTCGTCGTCCGCCGCGTCCGCGACACCGCCCGCGACGCGACCGGCGAACTGTTCCCCGCCTACCGCTACCAGGCCGTGTTCACCAACACCGGATTCGACACCGTCACCGCCGAAACCCACCACCGCGGCCGCGCCGGGACCATCGAGCAGATCTTCGCCGACCTCAACGACTCCGCCCTCGCCCACTTCCCCTCCGGACGCTTCGCCGCCAACGCCGCCTGGCTCGCCCTCGCCGCCCTCGCCCACAACCTGCTGCGCGCCGCCGGATCCCTCGCCAGCCGCTTCCACGCCAACGCCCGCACCGCCACCATCCGCGCCCACCTCGTCGCCGTCGCCGCCCGACTCGCCCGCACCGCCCGCACCACCACCCTGCACCTGCCCCAGCACTGGCCCCGCGCCGACAGCTACCTCGGCCTCTTCACCGCCACCCACCAACCCGACCCCGCCCGCCGAAAACCCCGCACAACCTGACCCCCGCCCACCCCCGACCGGAGAACCCGCAGTGGACACGCTGGTGCGACGCCAGCCACACCAACGCGCCCACCCCACAAGACACGACCCACACCCCACCACCAACACCAACACAAACTCACATCGGTGGATCGAGGTCTGATTCCCTCAATGTTCCCTTCCCGGACTCCGCGGAATGGTGACAGCTGGTCAGAGAACCGTCGCGGAACGCCTATCCCAATGCGTTCAGGAACGGCCGATGCGCATTCTGGAAAGCCCAGTCGTAGTAGTGGTCCCAGTTCACCGACCAGGTCATCAGCCCGCGCAGGGCCGGCGACGGGCCGCCGCGCAAGGCGTACGAGCCGCAGCCGGTGCCGTGCGCGAGGCAGGTCAGCGCGGTGTGCACGTCGTCCGGGGAAACGAACCCGTTGCCGGCGCTGACCGCCGCGGGCACGCCCACCGCGATCTGGTCGTCGCGCAGGCCGGGGAAGGTCTGACCGGTGTTGGCGACCTGGAAGCCGGAGCGCAGCATGTCGGTCATCGCGATCAGGAAGTCCGCGCTGCCCATCGTGTGGTAGGTCAAAGCACCGGATTACCCCTTTGTGGGCACCAGAAAGGGGTTTCGGCACCCACGCCGCAGCAAGCAGACGCCGTGGCCCTCGCGATCAATCACTACTGCTGTTTCCCCGACAACTGAACAAAGAGGGCCCGTTTTGTCGTGCCTGTTCGGCCGAGACAGTGAGTTCCATGGGCGGACCTCCGCATGCGGTCAAGGCGAGGAGGATAGCCGTCGCGGTGCCGCCAGTCGTCGTTAGTTCTTCTCGCCGTGGAGCGGGTCATGGCTTGTTTCCCACGATGATGTTTCCCATGGCGATCGGCGAGTCGGACCCGGGAAGCCAGGAGCTGCCAGTCGATTCTCCCACGGATTTGCGGTGTGGACCTGCGTTCGCAGTACCTGATGCGGTCTCAAAACCGCCCCGCCGTGCAGCCGAGAGGAAGGCGCGGCGGGTTCTTGCGGCTGGGTGCTGCCGGACCGGTCGCTGCCCCGGTTAGGGTGTGCTGGAGGGTGTGCCGCGCTTTTTGGCAGCGGGGAATAGATGGCAGCTGAGGCTTAGCTGAAGGCTGGTATTTACCGCAGTGCCGAAGGAAATTTCCCCTTCGTCGGTCCTGTTGTGGAACACGGCGTCGTGTGATCCGGGTGCGTCGTGCAACCGCTGGGGCTGCGGGTCGAATCCATAGCGCTTGGCGATGGTCCCGATGACGGCGAGGGCTTTCTCGTAGTCGGCGTCCGGCAGGTTCCCGGGCACCACGTGGTCGCCCAAGCTTGCCTGCTCGCCGTCGTTGCCGACGCCGGGGAACCGTGCGCCACATCCTGCTCGCGAGCCGGTGGCGTTCTCACTAGGTTTCCAAGGCCCCAGTTTGGGGATGGCGGCGGTGAGGGCTTGGCGGAGTTCGGTGTCGAGTTGCTGGTATTGCTGGCGGGCTTGGTCGGTGTCGGGCAGCCGCATCAAGGCGGCCCAGACTTCTGCCGGGTCTCGGTCCACGTTGTCTCCTGGGAAAGGCGACTTTTCGACGCTGCACGCAGTCAGGGCTGCGGCGGCCAGGGCTACGGCGAGCGCCGCTTTCAGGCGGCTGGGCCGGGTCATCGGGGACCGTCCGCGACGACGGTGCCCTTGTACTGGGCAAGATCGGCACCGTGTCCGGTCGTGATGGCGGCCATGTTGTAGAGGCTGGTCGACTGGGCGTCGAGGTAGCCGCCGTGGTCCTTCGTGGCGTTGAGCGGGCCCGCTTCGGTCACGCTGGCATCGGTGGACATCTGGTGGTAGTTATTCGCGTCCGGGCTGAAGTAGGGGCTGGGTCCGAGCGCGCCGGTGTTGCCGTAGTTGGGCACGAGGGTGTCCCCGGCGTCTTGGGCGGCGTACAGGTGACCCTGCGGGACTTTCAAGTGCTCCGCGCCTTGCCCGGGGGAACCGAACAGCATCGCGTCCTGGACCGGCGCGTCGTGGCTCAGCGCGCATCCGGTGTCGCCGCCAACGCGTCCCGGCACTGCCCGGCCGCGACCGTCGCTTTCCCACCCCGAACCGCGCCGGCCACCCGCCCGACTGGCTCAGCACAGTCCGCACCGCGCAGCTTGGCCACCTTCTCCCCTGCCGATCGGCACGCAGCCCGCAGCGCCTCGGGCACCGTCGTGAACCCCATGACTCCCCTCCCGTAGTCACCCGGTCACACTACGGGACCAACAACGCCGAATTCAACGACCGCCACCCGCGGACAGGCCATCTACCTGGAAAAACGCGGAACTCTGCTTAGGGCGGTCTAAGCAGGATTACTCAGCCCAAGCCCGTTACCGCCCGGTTCTTCGTGCCACCCGTCTGCAAGCGGAACAGGCACGAGCCACGGCAAGCGGTCCCGGCATCAATGGGAGGAGGTGCCTGGACCGCGACACTAGCCGCTTACCAGGCTCAGCTAGACCATTACTAAAATTGTCTAGACCTATTCGGCCGAAGCCGCCCGGGACCGCGAGCCGTGCTTCAGCGCCAGCCGAGCTCCGGGGCCACGTGCGTCAGGATGCTCTCCAGCACGTGCGCGTTGTACTCGACACCGAGCTGGTTCGGCACTGTCAGCAGCAGCGTGTCCGCCGCCTGGACCGCCTCGTCCTCCTTGAGCTGCCGGACCAGCTCGTCCGGCTCGGCGGCATACGAGCGGCCGAAGATCGCCCGGGTGTTCTCGTCGATCATGCCGATCTGGTCGCGCGAGTTGCGGTCGCTGCCGAAGTAGGCCCGGTCCAGGTCGTTGGTCAGCGCGAAGATGCTGCGGCTCACCGACACGCGCGGCTCGCGCTCGTGCCCGGCCTCCTTCCACGCTTCGCGGTACGCCTCGATCTGCTTGCGCTGCTGGACGTGCAGCGGCTCGCCGGTCTCGTCGTCCTTGAGCGTGGAGCTCTGCAGGTTCATGCCCAGCTTGGCGGCCCAGACCGCGGTCGCGTTCGAGCCCGAACCCCACCAGATCCGGTCGCGCAGGCCCTCGGAGTGCGGTTCCAGGCGCAGCAGGCCGGGCGGGTTGGCGAACATCGGACGCGGGTTCGGCTTCGCGAAGCCTTCGCCCTCGAGCAGCTTCAGGAAGACCTCGACGCGCTCGCGGGCCATGTCCGCCTCGGTCTCGCCCTCGGCCGGGGCGTAGCCGAAGTAGCGCCAGCCGTCGATGACCTGCTCGGGGGACCCCCGGCTCACCCCGAGCTGGAGCCTGCCGCCCGAAATCAGGTCCGCCGCGCCGGCGTCCTCGATCATGTACAACGGGTTCTCGTAGCGCATGTCGATCACGCCGGTGCCGATCTCGATCTTCGACGTCCGCGCGCCGATGGCGGCGAGCAGCGGGAACGGGCTGCCCGCCTGCCGCGCGAAGTGGTGCACGCGGAAGTAAGCGCCGTCCACACCGAGCTCCTCGGCGGCGACGGCGAGGTCGATCGACTGATGCAGGAAGTCGGCGGCCGACCGGGTCTGCGAATGCGCGCTCTCCGACCAGTGGCCGAACGAGAGGAAGCCTATCTTCTTCACGCCTCGTCAAACGTTCAACTATCCGGTTTCATTCCCGGCTATCCGGCGCGCAGCTTCGCCGCCAGTTCCTCGCCGACCGTCTTAGCCGCGAGCAGCAGGTCCGGCTCGTCCACCCCGCGCAGCTCCAGGACCTGCAGCCGGCCGGCCAGCGGCCGCAGCCGGGCCAGGTCGGCGAGCGGGTACGGATCGTGCAGCACCAGACGGCGCAACGCGGGCAACTCCGCCAGCGCCGCGACGTCCTCCGGCAGCAGCACGCCGTTGACCGTCACCTTCTCCAGCAGCGGCAGCCGCTCGATGCCGCGCAGGGACCGGTTCTCGGCGCGGTTGTGGACCGCCAGCTCGGTCAGCGCCAGCTCGGCCGGGATCGGGTGCAGGCCGTCCGCCAGCCCGGGATGGCGCAGCGACAGCGAGCGCAGCGGGGTGCCGGCCAGCGTCTCGAGCGCGGGATAGCTCCGCACTGTCTTGCCGATCGTGAGCAGGCGCAGCTTCTCCACCGACGAACCGGCCAGCCCGGACAGGTCCCGCAGCGAGCTGTACGCGGCGACGGTCAGCACGCGCAGCGCCCGGCACTCCGCGAGCGGGCGCAGGTCGCGGACTATTTCGTTGGACGCGATCTCCAGCCGCCGCAACCTCGGCAAGGCGGCGAGCGGGCGCACGCCGTCGCGTTCGCTGACCAGCGCGATGTCGCCGATCAGCTTCACCGCGCTCAGCGTGGTCAGGTGGCGCAGCGGGGGCAGCATCCCCCACCGGTGCACGTTCAGCACCAGGTCGCCGAAGTCGACCCGGGACAGCAGCTCGGCGGCGTACGCCTCGGCGAAGTCGAACGCCCGCCACCCGCGCAGCAACTCGTTGACGACGGTGGACTGATGCATCGCGGTGAACGGCCGGATCTTCTGCCAGGCTTCCTCGCCGCCGATCAAGGCGAGCGTCCGCAACACGGCGGCCGCCGCGGTGTCCCGGTTCGGCCCGGTCAGCTCGTCCGGACCGGGCAGCAGGGCGACGACGAACCGTCCGGCCTTCGCCAGCATCTCCGCTTGCTGCACGTCGCGCGGCGGCACCAGCTGGCGGGCCGCGTCCTCCGCCTCGATCCGCCGGCTGTGCGGATCCACCACGTCGGCGTACTCCAGGCAGGCAGCGGCGACCAGCTTCAACCGGTCCGCGACGGCCTGGTCCGTGCTGTGCCTCGCCCGCTGCAGGAGCTTGTCGAGCAGCTGGGCGACCTCGCCTTCCCGCGCCCGCGCCGCGGCCATGAAGACGACCTCGTACCAGGAGTCCTCGTGTGCGTGGCCGGCCAGCTCGTCCAGCTGGCCGCGCTTCACGAGATCGGCCGCGGCCAGGTAGTCGCGGAAGGTGCGGTGGATGAACTGGATCTGGCCGTCCGCGGCGCTTTCCCGCAGCACGGACCGCTCCAGCAGGTGCTGCAGCAGCGGCGCGGCATCGATGCTCTCCGCGCGCAGCCCCTTCTTCGCCGCGTCCAGCCGGACCAGCGCTTCCGGACCGGCCACCAGCAGTTCGTTGCGCCGCACCATCGACGAAGCGAGCCGCTCCAGCAGGATCTGCTTTTCCGCCTTGCCGAGGCCGAGCCCGTCGACCACCGCCATGCCGCCGTGCGCGGTGTCGTCCCAGCGGGTGAGCAGCAGGTCGAGCGCCTGGTCGAGCAGTTCCCGGCGGGTGCGCGGCAGGTACTGGTCCTCCCGGTACAGCGCGCACAGCAGCCCGGCCATCAGCGGGCTGGACACCAGGCCGCGCAGGTTCGGGCGGGTGTCCAGCTCGGTGCGCAGCCGCTCCGGCCAAGTCTTCAACAGCTCCCGCGGTCCGGCGCTCGGTTCCTGGTCCGCCGCCGCGGCGAACCAGCGGTCGATCACCCGGCCGAGGCCGAGCCTGCTGAGTTCCGGCAGTTCGAACCGCTCCAGGCCGACCTCGTTCTCGGTGTCGACGAACCACTGTTCCTCAACGGCCGATGGCCGGGTGGTCACCACGTACCGCGCGTCCGGGTAGGCGCGCACCAGCGACTCGACCCAGCCGCGGGCCCGCGCGCGCCGGTCCGCGACCAGCTCGTCCAGTCCGTCCACCAGCAGCATCGCCCGGCCGGACGCGAACAGTCCGGTCACCCAGCCGTCCGGCTTCTCGTCGGCGAGCCCGGGCGCGACGGCGGCCAGCAGCAGCTCCGGGTCCGTCGGCAGGTCGGTCGAGGCGAACCGGCGCAGCGAGATCGGGAAGGGCACGACGCCCTGCCAGGGCCCCTCCTGGTCGTGCCGCCGCGCGACGTCATTGGCCAGCCAGGTCAGGAAGGTCGTCTTGCCCGCGCCCGCGCCGCCGAGCAGCAGCACGCGGCGCGCGTCCGCGATGGCGCTGGCCGAGTCCGTGCCCGCGCCGGTCAGCTCCGGGTCGAGCGAGGCTGCCTGGCGGCGGGTGACCGGCGGGACGACGTAGTACTTGTCGAAGGAATAGCCGGCCGGGCCGCGCCGCCGGGCGACCTTGAACAGTTCGAATCCCGAGTTGTCCTCGCGGACGAAATCGACGTAGCGTTCCTGGAAATTGCGGTCCGGAATCGGGTCGGAATCGGCGAGCCGGTCCGGATAGGAATCGTCCGGCCGGCTGATCCATGCGTCGATGCGAGTTTCTTTGTTCTCCACCCGCACCCGCCGGTAGGACTTCGGCCGGGCCGCGGCGGCGTGCTGCACGACCTCCTCGTAGAACCAGGTCGACACCGCGAGCGCGACCGCCCCGGACGACTTGTCCAGCGCCCCGCGCAGCGGTGCCGAGTTGACCAGCCGGAACGCCAGATTGATGGCAGTACCGGTGTAGCCGTGGCTGTCCGCGGCGACCTCGCCCGCGTGCAATGCGACACGCAACTGGATCCAATCCCGTTCGGGCAGCCCGCCGTTGCGCTCGCCGAGCGCGCGCGCCAGCTCGTCCGGCAGCAGCGCGGCGAGCGGATTCTTGGAGAACTGGCCGGGAATCAGCATCAGCACGCCGTCGCCGCGGTCCTCGCGCGGGCATTGCCGCCAGGGAACGCCGGACCGCTCGAACGCCGTTTCGAGCGCCCGGTAAACGCCTTCCCGCGCCTCGATCTGCGCGGGCCGGGTCGGAAACCGGCTGAATTCCTTGATGTCGACGACGAGAATGGCGTAATGCCCGTCGACCGGCCCGGCTCCGCTCACGAATTCCACCCTACCCGGGACGCGGCGGGAGAGATCCTGGCCGATCGACGGTCCGTGAAGGGCCCCTTGAGGGAATCAGATTCCCGCAAGGGGTCCTTCACGGACCAGTAGCCGTGCTGACCCGCTGAGCGGGACACCGCGCGTCCGCCCGGAGCAGTCGCCTTGACACCACCCCAGCACACCTCGACGATGATTCATCAGATGTCTTCCCCGGATTTCCCCACCTGGCCTCCTTCTGCGAGGCCAATACCGGTCAGGCATCTGACCATTGGACTTCACTGTGGAGGCTCCATGACGACTTATCCTCGTCGGCACGCGCTCGGCATGGCGCTCGGCGGCGCGGTGCTGCTCGGACTGCCCGGCACCGCTTCGGCGGCGGGCGGGCCGGCCGTGCAGCCGGTGGTCTCCGGCGGGGCGGGCACGCCAGTCGTGCCGCCGCCTCCGCCGGTGCCGGTGTCGCTCGACGCGTGGTTCGACAACGACGCCATCGACAGCGCGAGCGCGCACGACGGCGACTTCGACGGCTCCGGCTACACGTTCCCGGCCGAGCAGATCCCGGCCGGTACCACGGTGACCGCGGGCGGAATCCCGTTCCTGCTGGGTTCGGCGGCCGCTGGGGCGAAGAACAACGTCATCGCCCTCGGCCAGCGGATAGACCTGCCTAAAGGCCAGTACTACAACATCGCCTTCCTCACCTCGTGCAGCTACGGCGGCACCGGCGGCGACGCGACCGTCCACTACGCCGACGGCAGCACCAGCACAGCGACGCTGGCCGGAGCGGACTGGTGGGGCTCCGGCGGCGCGATCAGCTCGACGTTCCGCTACGGGCCGGGCGGCGCGGTCGACCAGAACCCGGTTTCGATCGGGACCTCGCAGCTGTGGGCCGATCCGGCGCGGGAAGCGGTCGCGGTGACCTTGCCGAAGACCGCCCAGCCCGCGCCGGGCGTGTCCAGCCTGCACGTGTTCGCGTTGACGCTGCAGCCGGTCGCGCAGGGCCGTTCGGCGACCGTCCTGGACAGCCGGGCCACCGCGAACCTGGTGCAGGACGGCGGCCCGCAGGCGGTGGAGGCGACGATCGTCAACACCGGCACGGTCTGGCTCGAAGCGCGCGACCGGATCACCGTCACGCTGGAAGTCCCCGGCGGCCGCGTGCGCACGCCCGCGCCGATCACCCGGCTGGCCCCGGGCGAGCAGGCCGTCGTGCGGCTCGGCCTCACGCCCGATCGCGGTGTGCCCGCGGGAACGCCCGCGACCGGCCAGATCCGGGTGCTCGCCGACCGGTCGACGATCGCTACCCGGTCGCTGCCGGTGCCGCTGGGCATCCCGGACTTCCGGCCGACCGACGCGTCCCTGTCCACCCACCGGGCGCCGTATTGGTTCAACGACGCCAAATTCGGCATCTTCATCCACTGGGGCGTGTACTCGGTGCCCGCGTGGGCACCGGTCGGGCAGCAGTACGCCGAGTGGTACTGGAACAACCAGCAGGACCCGCACGGCGCCACTTATGCCTACCACGCCAAGACCTACGGCGAATCTTTCGTCTACGACGACTTCATCCCGAAGTTCACCGCCGCGAACTTCGACCCGCGTTCGTGGGTGCGCCTGATCGAGGACGCGGGCGCGAAGTACTACGTGCTCACGTCCAAGCATCACGACGGTTTCGCGTTGTGGGACACCAAAGTCAGCGGCCGCAACGCGAAGAAGCTCGGGCCGAAGCGGGACCTCGTCGCGGACCTCTTCGCCGCATCGCGGCGCTATACCCCGGGTCTGCGCAACGGTTTGTACTTCTCGCTGCCCGAGTGGTACAACCCGGACAACCCGTGGATGGGCCACGCGCCGGTCAACCCGTACACCGGCGCGCCGGTGCCCTACACCGGCTACACCGCCGGCCGCGATTTCGTGAAGGACCTCCAGGCGCCGCAGGTGCTGGAGCTGGTCTCCGGCTTCGACCCGGACGTGCTCTGGTTCGACATCGGCGGCGTCAACGACAGCCGGGACGTGCTCACCGAGTACTTCAACCGGGCCAAGAACCGCCGCCGGGCCAAGGACGTCACCTACAACGACCGCGGCGGCATCCCGGACCACGACTTCACCACGCCCGAGTACACGACGTACCCGAACACGGTCGTCGCGAAGTGGGAGTCGAGCCGCGGCCTGGACCCGTTCTCCTACGGCTACAACCGCGCGACGCCGGACGACCGGTACATGACCACCGACGACGTCGTGCACACCCTGGTCGACGTGGTGTCGAAGAACGGCAACTTCCTGCTGGACATCGGCCCCGACTTCGACGGCACCATCCCTGCGGTGATGCAGCAGCGGCTGCGCGAAACCGGGGAGTGGCTGCGGACCAACGGCGAAGCGATCTACGGTTCGACGTACTGGTCGCGCATGGCCCAGCTCGGCGACCTGCGGTTCACGATGCAGCCGAATTCGGCGTTCTACATCACGTCGCTGGTCGCGCCGGGAGCGCAGGTGGTGGTGGACGCACCGGTGCCGATCCGGCCGGGCGATCAGGTGTCGATGCTCGGCTACGGCGGGATGCTGCACTGGACGCAGAACAACGGACGGCTGGTGATCGACGTGCCCGCGGCCGCCCGGGCGGCCGGGAAGCACGCTTGGGTGTTCAAAGTGGACTGGCGGTGAGGGTGCGCCTGGCACGCTTTCCCGGCAGCTCCGCGCCCCACGGCAGTCCGTGAAGGACCCCATCCGGGACTAGAAGTCCGTGAAGGGCCCCTTGAGGGAATGGAAGTCCCGCAAGGGGCCCTTCACGGACCAGCAGACCTCAGGCGGCTACTCCCCCACCCGCAGGACGAGCTTGCCCACCGCGGTCCGGTTGTCGATCGCCGACAGTGCGTCCCGCACGTCCGCGAGCGGGTAGCTGCCGCTCACCGGGGGCACGATCGCGCCCTCGGCGAGCTTCGGCAGAAGTTCTTCCCACTGGCCCAGCAGGTAGCCTGGGCGGCCCATCGCGTACGCGCCCCAGCCGACGCCGACGACGTCCAGGTTGTTCAGCAGCAACCGGTTCACCTTCACCTCCGGAATCGACCCGGCAGTGAACCCGATGACCAGAATCCGGCCGTCCGGGGCGAGGCAGCGCAACGAGTCCGTGAAGCGGTCCCCGCCGACCACGTCAGCGATCACGTCGACGCCCCGGCCGCCCGTCGCCGCTTTCACCGCGTCCTTGAACCCGTCCGCGAGGACGTATTCGTCCGCGCCCGCCTCGACTGCCACCGCACCTTTCTCCGGGGTCGACACGACACCGATCACCCTGCCCGCGCCGAACGCCTTGGCGACCTGGATGACCGCCGTGCCGACGCCGCCCGCCGCACCGTGCACGAGCACCGTCTCGCCTTCGGCGAGGCGGCCGCGGCGGCACAACGCGAAGTGCGCGGTCAGGTAGTTGAACGGGATCGCGGCGGCCTGCTCGAAGGTCAGCGAATCCGGGATCGGGAACACCGCGTCCGCAGCGCAGACCGCCTGCTCGGCGAATCCGCCCAGGAACGGCAGCGCGGCCACCCGGTCGCCGGCGCGCACGTGCGCGCCGGCCGGCGCTTCCGCGACGATGCCGGCGACCTCGGCCCCGGGGACGAACGGAAGTTCCGGCTTGACCTGGTAGAGCCCGCGCGTCTGCAGGACGTCCGGGAACGACACCCCCGCCGCGCGCACGTCGATCAGCACCTGGTCGGCGGAGCGGACAGGCGGTTCGGCCTCGGCGACGGCGACGGTCGACGGGCCTTCGAGATCCTTGATGTAAACGGCGTCCATGCCCCGGACTCTAAGGTCCGGCGGGGCAGGAGTGAAGAAGCGGCACCAAGCGGTCGGAAGTGCGCGCAGGCTCGGACCGGCTCTTCCCTGCTGATCGGGCCGGCCGGCGGGCAACGGGAGCCTGCTCTGCGGATGCGGTTGCCGGCGGAGCAGCGCTCGGTCTCGCCAAGCGCAAGGATTCCCAGTGGGAGCGAAATCCAGCAGCCCCCCGCTCCGGGTCAGTCAACCCCTCACCGTATTCACTGGAATCCAGGTTAGTATTCACTACAATCCGAGCACTGCGCGGCCTTGATCGCTTTCTCGAAATTGATCAGCAAAGCGTCCTCGGAGCGACCAATGATCAACTCGTGCCGCCAATTGGTCTGTTCGGGCGATTTTCGCTGTGCCGGGTAAACGGCCGGGCACCCGTCGAGCGTCATCCGGTTGGCGCTGTACGCGGCAACCCGCACCCGACGCAGGGGAGATCATGGGAATTCTCACCGGACGCGAAGAACTGCCGATCACCGAGACCGAGGTGCCCGAGGGCTACGCGCCCGCGGCAACGGCCGCCACCGCAGCTTTCGACCCACATCAGCGGTGGAGCCGGCTGGTCGGCGGAGGCGACGGGATCATTTATGCCGTCCAAGCGGACGGCGCTCTCTACTGGTACCGGCACACCGGCTGGTCCACCGCCGCCTACCAGTGGGCGAACTGGGGAACCGGGGTGCAGATCGGGTCCGGGTGGCAGGACTTCGTCACCGTGCTCGGCGACACGAACGGTGTGCTGTACGGCGTGCGCGGGGACGGGACCGTGCTGTACTACCAGCGCATCGTGTCCAATATGGACACTGGGGCGGGCTACTGGGCCAACAACGGCACCGGGGTCGTCGTGGGCACCGGATTCAACGCCTTCCCGCGGATCTTCGGCGGTCCGGGCGGGGTCATCTGGTGCGTCGACGCCAACGGCCTGCTTTACCGCTCCCGCCGGATCAACGGCACGTTCGAGACGCCGCAGGCGCTCGGCAACGGCTTCAATGTCGCCCGATATCTCTTCTCCGACACCGGAAACGTCATCTACGCGGTGAGCGGCACCGGTTCGCTGACCTGGTACCGCTACCGGGACGGCATCGGCTGGGCGAACTACGGCACGGCCATCACCATCGGCGACAACGACTGGTTCGAACTGTTCCGCCGGGACCTGTTCGCCGGCGTCGGCAACGGCGCGATCTACCTGATCCGCATCGACCATTCCACCGTCCCCGGCGACGACGGCGATCTCGTCGAACTGCGCATGACGAACTTCCAGACCGTCGATTCCGACGGAGGAGCGCAGTGGATCAACTACGCCACCGGTCAGCTCGTCGGCCAGGGTTTCACGGTCGAACGAAGCGCCGGCTTGCAGGGCTACCCGCAGCAGCAAAGCGTGCCCGCGGGCGGCCGCGTCTCCATCGCCTTGTCGACCGCTTTCTCCTCCGTCACCGCCCAGCTCGTCCAAGTCGCCCCCGGCGGCGACACCCCTACGCCGGTCGGCGGAACCACCACCGTGACCGGCGGCCTGCAGCTGCTCGCCTCGTCGAGCTACCGCTCCTCAGGTTGCGGCTGGGCGGAAAGCTACGCCGCCACCATCCCCGCCAGCTGGCCGTCCGGGGTCTACGCCGCCCGCTTCACCGGGCGCTACAACCGCGTGCAGCACATTCCGTTCGTCGTCCGTCCGGCCGCTCCCGCGCACAAGATCGCCGTGGTGCTGCCGACGAACACCTACCACGCCTACAACGGCTGGGGCGGCCACGACCAGTACTCGGAAGGACAGGCCGGCGTCCAGCGCACCATCACCTTCCTGCGGCCGAGCTACAACTGGCTCATCGCCCCGAAGGGCCAGTACGACCTGGAGCTCTACAGCGATCTGGAACTGCTGCGCTGGCTCAGCAGCGAGAACATCGCCTTCGACTGCTACACCGACAAGGACCTGCACACCGGAGGCTGGCTCGACTCATACAGCGCCGTGGTCCTGGGCGGACACCCCGAGTACTTCTCGATGACCATGCGCACGAAGCTGGTCGACTACCTGTCCGCGGGCGGCAGCATCTTCGGCACCGGCGGCAACCAGATCTACGAACGAGCCGAGTTCACCCCGGACGGAACCGCGCTGGTCTTCCGCGCCGCGGACGGCAGCCGAGACATCTACCTGGACCACTACGACCTGCCGGAAGCGCAGGTGATGGGCGTGAGCTACGACGGCAACGGCTGGATGACGTTCGCGCCCTACCAGGTGCAGAACGACCACCCGTTCCTGGCCGGAACCGGGTTGTCGGCAGGCGACAAATTCGGCGCCCAAGGCAAGAACGGCGCGGCGAGCGCTTGGGAATTCGACACGCTGCAGGGCCTGGACGGAGAAGCCTCGCCCGCCGAGGTCATCGCCCGGGGCACCAACCCCGCCCCCAACGGCGGCGCAGCCATGACCTGCAAAGAACTTCCCACCGGCGGCTTCGTGTTCAGCGCGTCGTCGCTGACCTTCAACGGCGCGATCCGGACCGACCCGGTCATCCAGCAAATCCTGCGGAACGCGTTCGCCAGAGCACAATCCCGCCCCTCGCCGCTCGCCTAGCCGTCACGTGATGCTGTCCGCTTTACGGCGGAACTGCCGTGAAGGGCCCCTTACCGGACCCAGATTCCCTCAAGGGGCCCTTCACGGCCCTGGGTCAGCGCCCGTCCAGACGAACGAGACACTGGGCGTCACAAGAATTCCACCCAGCCCTCCCGTTCCCGGGCGACCACCCGAACCCGGTCCCCGGTGCGCAACCTGCCCAACGTCTCCCGGGAAACCACGACGACCGGCACCCGCTCGCCGTAAAGCAGCGCAGGAACCACCGCTCCCAGCACCAGAATCGGATCCGCCGCCGAAGTCACTACCGCCGCCGGGCCGGCACCGGCATGAATCAGCTCCGCGAGCACCGAAGAAGACGAAGAAGATCCGCGCCCGGACTCCATCGCGAGCACTCGACCGGCCAGGCTGGTACCCCGATCCGGGTGCCGGACGTCGCTCACCGCCCCGTTCTCGTCCACGCCGCCCCAAAAAGACACCGGTTCGCGCAGGCGCACGACTTCGCCTTCGGCCGCACCGGACACCTGGCCGACCGCCGCCGCCCGCTCACCCATGTCCGACCACTCCCGTCCGAGCCGCCCGAACGCAGCCCTCGGTGGAGGTCAGCACCACATCCACCCCGAGATTCGCCGGCGCGTACGCCGCCCACTTGCCGGAGTTGGTGGCCACCACGCGCGTGTCCGGAGGCAGCACCGGTGCCAGATACGAGCACGTGTCGGTCAGCACTGTCCATCCCGCCGAAGACAACACGTCCAGCACCCCCGATTCCCGAGCCAATGCCCACGTCCCCCGAGACGTGTTGACCACCGCGCGCACGCCGTCCCGCACCCCAGGGCCTTCCGCCGTGAGACGCGCGAGCTCCCCCAGTTCGGCCAAGCTGGCGTGTGGAGTGCCGACGCAGACCGCGTCCACCGGCCCGGCCGACGCCGTGGACAGCCGGTCCAGCTCCCGCTCGAGGTCCGCTCGGGTCACGGTGACCACGCGTTCCGGAGTGCCGCCCTGCAACGCGTCGTCCAGCGTCGGAGCCTCCGGAGTGCGCCCCACGACGTGCACGAGCGCCACCGACCCGGTCGAGGCGGCCGTCGCGCACAACGCCTTGAGCCGGTCCTCCGGCATGTCGCCGGGCAACCCGACGATGGCAGCGACCTCGGTACCGGCCACCCGGCCCAGCAACGCACCGAGCCCCGCCGCGGTCAGCTCGTCGACGTCCGACAGCGCCGAGCAGTCCAGGACCAGTCGCGCCGCTCGCTCCGAAGACAGGTGCAGACCGGCGTAGGGCGCCCGCCCGGTCAGCGCGGCGCTGATGTCGAGGAAGTCGCCGTATCGGTCAGTGCGCGCGCCCAGCACGGTGTTGGCGAACGCGATCGCGTTGGACTCCGCCCAGGCGATGTGCTGGCCGAACCCGGGCCGAGCCTCCCGCTGATACGGCGCGCAGGTGTAAGTCGGCGCCGCCCCGAGGTCGGCGTACGCGACCATCAACTCCCGCGCCGCCGCGTGCTCGACCAGCTCCGGATGCACCAGGTCGACGGCGCCGACATTGAGCGTGGTCGGCACCCGCACCCGCCCGCCCAGCTCCCGCAGCCGGTGTACGAAGTCCAGCCCGACCGGCCCGTGATAGAGGCAGGAGTCGATGTGCGCGTGGACGACCTCGACCAGCCGCTCCGCGCCGCGCGCCCGAGCCAGCGCGACGACCACCCGCATCGCCAGCGCGACCGCGGGCCCGTCCGCCCCGTCCAGCATCCCCTGTTCCTCGGCGCTGAGCGCCAGCCCGGTCACGGCCGAGCCGCCCACAGCCGCCGCACGTGTCCGATATGGACACTCATGATCCGGGTCATCTCCTCGCCGTCGCGATCGACCGCGGCCTGCAGGATGTCCAGGTGCTCGGCGGCGTTCTGCGGCAACGTGCCCTCGTCGGCCAGCGCACGCAGCCCGTACAGCCGGGCTCGCGCCCGCAGGCTCCGCACCACCTCGACCAGCGCCGAATTGCCGTGCAGGGCCAGAAACGCCAGGTGGTAGTTCGTGTCCAGGGTGATGTACCGGCCGAGGTCGCCGGCGGCCGCCGCCTCCACCATCTCCTCGGCGAGCGGGCGCAGCGCCGCCACGCCCGCCGCGACTTGGCCGCTGCACGCCCGGGCGACCGCCGCCATCGTCGGGATCTCGATCAGCGCGCGGATCTCGGTCATCGCGTCCAGCTCCGCGTCGCTGACCTCGGTGACCCGGAACCCCTTGTTCCGCACCGTCTCGACCAGCCCTTCGCGGACCAGGTCGAGCATCGCTTCCCGCACCGGCGTCGCCGACACGCCGAACTCGGCGGCCAGCGCGGGCGCCGAGTAGACCTCGCCGGCCGAGAGCTGCCCGGCGATCAGCAACGACCGCAACGACTCCCGCACCTGCTCGCGCAACGACTGCCGGCCCCGCACCGCGGGCAGGCCCACCTCGCCGGTCATCGCAGCACGAACCCGGGAACCAGCGGGTCTCGCGGATCGACGGTGAACCGGCACGTGCCCACCTGGTAGGCAGTCCCGGTCATCGCGGGCACCACCGCCGGTTTCCCGTGCACCGTGGTCCGCTCCGCGATCCACGCGCGAAATTCCGACCCGACCACCGACTCGTGCCGCAGGTCGTCGCCGGGCCGCAGCTCGCCGGTGCCGGCCAGCAACGCGACCCGCGCCGAAGTCCCCGAACCACACGGCGACCGGTCCACCTCGCCGTCGGAGAACACCGTGATGTTCCGCTGGTTCAGCCGCCGGGTCCCGTCCGCGCGCGTCCGCGGCGGTTCGACCTCCTCGGTCAGGATGGTCCCGTAGATCCCGGACAGCCGCTCGTCGTCCGGATGCACCGCCGCGTCCGCCGCGTTGAGCGCGTCGCGGATCTCGCGGCCGATCGCGATCAGCTCGGTGACGTCCCGCGGCCGCACCCGCAGGCCCACCGACGCCACCGGCAGCACCGCGTACATCGCGCCCCCGAAGGCGATGTCCACGCTCACCGGCCCGCGCGACGTCTCCACCTTCACGCCCCGCGCGTGCACATAGCTGGCCACGTTCGTGAACGTCACGTCCTGCACGACGCCGCCGGCTGTGCGAACCCGCGCCGAGACCCGGCCGGACGGGACGTCGACCACCACGTCCGTCGTCCCGTCCTCCGGCGCTTCGACCAGTCCGGACTCCACCGCCCACGCGCCCAGCGCGATCGTGCCGTGCCCGCAGGCGGTGGAAAACCCGTCCTTGTGCCAGAACAGCACCCCGAGGTGCGCACCGGCGTCGTCCGGCGGCACCAGGAATCCGCCGTACATGTCCGCGTGCCCGCGCGGCTCGCTGCACAACACCGCACGGGTCCACTGCACCTGCTCGTCGCCGATCGCGACCACCCGCCGTTCGGCGACGGTCAGCCCGTCGCCGGTCACCGCGGGCGGACCGGTCGGCACGATCCGGAACGGCTCGCCGCCGGTGTGCCAGTCAATCGTCTCGATGGGGTCCATCCTGCTCCTCGTTCTCCTGCGGAGGTCACGCTCCGAGGTAAGCCTCGACGACCTGCGGGTCCGAGCTCAGCTGCGCGGCCGGCCCGGACACCGTCACCCGGCCGGCATCGATGACGTACCCGCGGTGCGCCACCTTGAGCGCAGCCCGTGCGTTCTGCTCGATCAGCAGCACCGAGGTGCCGGCCTCGTTGATCGCGACGACCGCCGCCATCACCTGGGCCACCACCAGCGGGGCCAGCCCCATCGACGGTTCGTCCAGCATGATCAGCCGCGGCCCGGCGACCATCGCCCGGCCGATCGCGAGCATCTGCTGTTCGCCGCCGGACAGCGTGCCGCCCTGCTGGTCGCGGCGTTCGGCCATCCGCGGGAACAGGTCGTAGACCTCGTCGATCCGCTTGCCGATCACCGAATTGTCCCGCACCGCGTAGCCGCCGAGCTGGAGGTTCTCGTGCACGGTCAGCCGGGAGAAGATCCGCCGCCCTTCCGGCACCTGGACGATCCCGCGTTCCACGATCGTCCACGGCTTGGCGGTGGTGATGTCCTCGCCGTACGCGGTGATCGAGCCCGCTCGGGCCCGCACCACGCCGGACACCGCCGAGACAGTAGTCGATTTGCCCGCGCCGTTGTTGCCGAGAAGCGCGACGATCTCGTTCTCCCCCACCGTCAAGTCGAGCCCGGTGAGCGCTTCCACCTTGCCGTACGCGACCTCCAGGCCGCGCACTTCCAGCACCGCGCTCACGGCTGTACCTCCGTCGTCGGGGTGGCGGCGATCCGTTCCGCCTCGGCGTGCGCGTCCTCGTCCTCGGCGCCGAGGTACGCCTCGATCACCGCCGGATCGGCCCGGATCTCCGCCGGGGCGCCGTCGGCGATCTCCTTGCCGTAGCTCAGGACCACGATCCGCTCGGACACTTTCATCACCAGGCCCATGTCGTGCTCGATCAGCACCACCGCGATGCCCAGACCGGCGATCCGGCGCAGCAGGTCCAGCAGCCGCGCCTTCTCGCCGTGGTTCAGCCCGGCGGCCGGCTCGTCCAGCAGCAGCATCTTGGGTTCGCGGGCCAGCGCCCGGGCGATCTCCACCCGCCGCTGCTCGCCGTAGGGCAGATTCCGCACCTGCGCGGTCCGGTCGTATTCCATGTCGACGAAATCGAGCCATTTGTTGGCTTCGCCGGTGGCCTGGTCCTCCGCCCGCCAGTACCGCGGAGTGTGCAGCATCGCGTCGAAAACGTTCTGCCGCAGCCGGACATGCATCCCGGCCCGCACATTGTCCAGCACTGTCAGGTCGCCGAACAGCCGCAGGTTCTGGAAGGTCCGGGCGATGCCGGCCGCCGCGATCACCGCGGGCCGTTTCCCGGTGATCTCGGCGCCGGCGAACGTCACCGTTCCCCCGGACGGCTTGTAGAACCCGGTGATGCAGTTGAACGCGCTCGTCTTGCCGGCCCCGTTCGGGCCGATCACCGACAGCACTTCGCCCTCGTGCACCTGGAAGCTCAGCCCGTCGACGGCGCGCACGCCGCCGAACGAGACCGCCATGTCCCGCACGTCGAGCAGCACCTCGCTCACGACGCACCTCCCTCGGATGTCGCCGACGCACGCCGTTTGCGCCGTCTCGGTTCTCCCACCCGGGACGGGATCAGCCCCCGCGGCCGGAACACCATGATCACGATCAGCAGCACACCGAAGATCAGATAGCGCCAGTTTTCCGCGCCCCGCAACAGTTCCGGCAGCAGAGAGATCACCAGCGCGCCGACCACCACCCCCGGCGTCGAGCCCATGCCGCCGAGCACGACCGCCATCAGGATCAGCGCCGACCACAGGAAGTTGAAGCTCGGCGGAGAAACCGCGGACTGGTGCGCCGCGAACAGCACGCCCGCGATGCCGCCGAAGACCGCCCCGCCGATATAAGCGGCGAACTTCACCTTGTACGTGTGGATGCCCATCGCTTCGGCGGCGTCCTCGTCCTCGCGGACGAACCGCCAAGCCCGGCCCATCCGGCCGCGTCCGAGCCGGCTGGAGAACAGCACGGCGAGGCAGACGACGACCGCGGTGACCCAATAGATCGCGACATCCGAGCGGAGCCCGAAGTCGCCGAAGTCCGGGATGCCGTAGAGGCCGTTCGGACCGCCGGTGACCTCGAGATTGTTCGCGGTGATGCGGATGATCTCGCCGAACCCGAGGGTCACGATGGCGAGGTAGTCGCTGCGCAGCCGCAGGGTGGGGCCGCCGATCACCACGCCGCCCGCGACGGCCGCGACGACGACGACCGGGATGGTCGCCAGCAGCGGCCAGCTGAACTTCGTGGCCAGCACGCCCGAGGTGTAGGCGCCGATGGCGAAGAACGCCGCGTAGCCGAGGTCGAGCAGGCCGCAGTAGCCGACCACGACGTTCAGCCCGACCGAGAGCATGACGAAGATCAGTGCGTCGGTAGCGATCTGGATCAGGTAGGTGCTCGAATTGAGGTAGGGCAACGCGAGCGCGAGCACCGCGACCCCGGCCGCGAGCCATTTGCTGGACAGGAACCGGGACAGCGCCTCGGAAATCGCCGGCCGGCCGGGCTTCGGGCTGCCCACCGGCTTCCCGGCCAGCGCGACGTTCGCCGGGGCGCGCTCTTCGACCGCCCGCACGTAGGCGGAGGCGTCCTCGGCAGGACGGCTGGACGACGCTTCGCTCATCACACACGCTCCGTCACGCGCTCGCCCAGCAGCCCGGTCGGCCGCACGGTCAGGAAAACGATCAGGAAGCCGAACGCGAACACGTCCCGCCACTGGCTGCCCAGGAACGCGACCCCGAACGATTCGAGCAGGCCCAGCACGATCGCGCCGAGCACCGCTCCGCGCAGGTTCCCGATGCCGCCGATGACCGCCGCGGTGAACGCCTTGAGCCCGATGATGAAGCCCATCAGGAAGTCGATCTTCCCGTAGTAGGCGCCCGCCATCACGCCGGCCGCGCCGGCCAGCGCGGAGCCGATGAAGAACGTCCGCGAGATGACCCGGTCCACGTTGATGCCCATCAGCAGGCAGGCTTTCGGGTCCTGCGAAATCGCCCGCATCGCCCGGCCGGAACGGGTTTTCCGGACCAGTGTGTCGAGTGCGATCATCAGCGCCACCGCGATCGCCATCATCGCCAGCTGCGCGTAGGTGAGCCGGCCGCCGAGAACGTTGATCGACCCGCCGGCCACGCCGATCGGGTACACCTGCGGGTTCGGCCCGAAGCCGACCGCGATGCCGTACTCGAGCGCGAAACTCGCGCCCACCGCGGTGATCAGCACCGAGAGCCGCGGCGCGCGCCGGAGCGGGCGGTAGGCCACCCGCTCCAGCACGACGCCGAAGGTGCCGGTGGCGAGCATCGCCACGAGCATGATCGCGATCAGCGCGACGAAGCCGCCGCCGAGCGCGCCGGCTCCGACGCTGAGCACCGTGAAGCCGACGAACGCGCCGAGCATGTAGATGTCGCCGTGCGCGAAATTGAGCAGCTTGATGATCCCGTAGACCATCGAGTAGCCGAGAGCCACCAAGGCGTAGAACGACCCGACGAACAAGCCGTTCAGCACGAGCTGGAGGTAGTAGTCCATGCGCTTTCCCGGTTCGGGGTTACTTGTTCAGCGCGAAGTCGGCGCCGTTGACCACGAGGATGTCGAAGCCGCCCTGGGTCAGCGTGTGCTCCGGGGTGAACTTCAGGTCGCCGGAGAAGATCTTGAATCCGTTGATCCCTTCCAGTGCCTTGATCACGGCCTTGCCGTCGGTGCCGCCGGCGTTCTTGACCGCTTCCGCCGCGACGCGGACCGCGTCGTATGCCTGGGTGGAGTACGGGCCGGGCGCGCCGCCGAACTTCGCCTGGTAGCTCTTGACCCACGCCTCGCCGCCGGGAATGGTCTGCGGCGTCTGGGTCATCGTCGCGAACACGCCCTGCGCGTTCTGCTGCCCGGCGATCTCGACCAGCTTCGGGTCGACCGAGCCGTCCGCGACCATGATCTTGCCCTGGTACCCGGCGGCCTTGAGCTGCTTGATGATCAGGCCGCCCTCCTGGTAATACCCGGTCCAGTAGACGAAGTCCGCCTTGGACTGCACGACCGCGTTGACCGCGCCGGAGTAGTCCGACTCGCCCGCGGTCACCGACTGGTGATTGACGACCGGGACGCCGACCTGCTGCAGGTCCTGCTGGGTGCGCTTGGCGATGTCGGTCGAGTAGGAGGTGTTGTCGTCCAGCAGCGCGACCGCCTTGGACCCCTGCGCCTTGATGAACTTCGCCGCGGACTCGGCCTGCTGGATGCCGGTTCCGTTGAGCAGGAAGACATTCGGCAGCTTCTGCGCGACCAGGTCGGCGGAGTTCGCGGCCGGGATGATCATCGGAATGTTCGCCTTGTTGAAAATGCTCAGCGTCGGCAGCGTGGCCGACGAGCAGTAACCGCCCACCGACACCGCGATCCCCGCGGTGACCAGCTTCGCGGCACCGGCCGCGGCGGTCTTCGGGTCGCACGCCTCGTCTTCGACGGTCAGCTCCAGCTTCCGGCCGTTGACCCCGCCCTTGGCGTTGATCTCGTCGACCGCGAGCTGGGCGCCGTTCTTCATGTTCGGGCCGATCGCGGCCGAACTGCCGGTCAGCGGGGCGAGCATGCCGAGCTTGACCGGGCCGGAGTTGCCGCCGCCGGATCCGCCGGAGGACAGGCTGCCGCCACAGGCGGCGAGGCCGAACCCGAGCACCGCTGCGGCCGCTGCCGCGACGCCACGACGAAGGAGGGTCATCTCGCTGCTCCTCTCAGCCGAGGATGCCTCGGCTGGTTTTCCGGGGTGGGTGTTTCCCTTGCCTCGCGAGATCGGGGGCCTGGGCCCGGGCGCCGTTGCCCGTTCTCGGTTTGTGCAATGTCACATAGCAGTGGCTAGGCTACGACCCTGACACGCAGAAGACAACGACAACTTTGAGCGACGAAAGCGGTGCGGACAGCTCCCTTTTCGCAACTCGCCAGCGGTCCGTGAAGGGAACCTTGAGGGACCCAGATTCCGTGAAGGGAACCTTGAGGGACTCTGATTCCCTCAAGGTTCCCTTCACGGACTGGCCCCGTGGACGGCATGCCGAAGGGACCGCGAGCCAGCACGGCCCCGGTCCCCTCGCACGACGACGCGGAGGAAGCCCGCCGCTTCGTGGGCTTCCTCCGCTGTTCGGTTGCGCTCAGGCGCTGCGCAGCACGCCGTCGATCCGCCGCGGAATGCCGCGGTATTCGTCGCGCAGCTCCTCGGGCAGCACGGATTCCGGCGCGTTCTGGTAGGTCACCGGCCGCAGGAACCGCCGGATCGCGGTGGCGCCCACCGACGTGTGGATCGAGTTGGTCGACGGCCAGGGCCCGCCGTGGTGCTGCGCCCAGGAGACCGCCACGCCGGTCGGAAAGCCGTCGTACACGATGCGGCCGGCATAGGGCTGCACCGCTGCGGTCAGCTCCGCGGCGAGCGCGGATTCCTCGCTGCCGGTGTGCAGCGTCGCGGTGAGCGAATTGCCCAGCGAAGCCAACGCACGCGCTACTTCGCCGGTCACGTTCGCAGCGTCGTAGCGGGCGATCACGGTGACCGGACCGAAGATCTCCTGGACCGGATGCTGTGCCAGCCCGGCGACCGTCGTTTCGAACAGCTGCGCGGCGACGCCGAACCCGCCTTCCGCCGAGTTGCCGACCGCCTCCCGTATCCCGCCGTCGCTGCCATAACGTTCGGTTTCCTCGGTGTAGGAACGGAAAATCCGCTCGTTCAGCAAAACCTGGCCGGGTACCTCGCCGATCGCCGTGCGCGCGGCGGCCACGAGCCGGTCCCCCGCGTCGCCGGCGGGCACCAGCACGACGCCCGGTTTCGTGCACAGCTGGCCCGCGCCGACGGTGATCGACGCGACCAGTCCCCGGCCGATCTCTTCCGCCCGTTCGGCGGCCGCGGCCGGGGTGACCGCGATCGGGTTGAGGCTGGCCAGTTCTCCGTAGAACGGGATCGGCTCGGCGCGGCCGGCGATGACGTCCAGCAGCGCCCGTCCGCCGGAAAGCGAACCGGTGAACCCGACTGCCTTGATCTCCGGCTGCGCGACCAGCGCCGCGCCGGCCTCGGTGCCGAACACCAGGCCGACCGTCGCGTCCGGCGCCCCGGTCGCCGTCACCGCGCGCCGCAGCACTTCGTACGACAGCAGCGAGGTGCCCGGGTGCGAAGGGTGCGCCTTCAGGATCACCGGATTCCCCGCGGCGAGCGCGGAAGCGGTGTCGCCGCCCAGCACGGAAAACGCGAACGGGAAGTTGCTCGCCCCGAACACCGCCACCGGACCGAGCGGGACCAGGATGCGGCGCAAGTCCGGCCGCGGTCCCATCGGAGTGTCGGCAGCCGGGTCCACAGTGGCTTCGAGGTAGCTGCCTTCGCGGACGACGTCGGCGAAGAACCGGAACTGGAACGCCGCTCGAGTCAGCTCGCCCTGCAGCTTCGCGTCGGCGAATCCGGTCTCCCGCATCGCGATCGCGACAAGCTCGGCACGCGACCGCTCGGCCTCGTCGGCGATCCGGTCCAGGAACGCGGCCCGGAACTCGCGGCCGGGAACCGGGCATGCCGCGGCGGCCGCGGCGTGCCGGGCGACCGCGGCCGCGGAAGTGTCTTCGGCGACCGGGGCCAGCGGCGTCCCGGTCCGGGGGTCGACCCCCGAGATGGTGCTCATGGCTGCCTTTCGGAAGGGGGCTGGAGCCGGTCCGCGACGGCCTGGGCGACCACCACGTCTTCCCAGGACATCCCGGAGCTCTTGAACAGCACCGGTCCGGACAGCTGGGTCCGGCCGGTTACGACGTCGGCCATCGGGATCAGGTCGTCCTCGCTCAACGCGCCTTCGGCGATCGCCAAGACGACGTCCCCGCTTTCCCGGACCGCCGTGGCCCGGTCCTCGACCACGACCTGCGCGCGGCCGAGGAACGCGGCGTCCACCTCGCGCCGGTCGGGCTCGTGCGAACCCACTGCAAGTACGACGACCCCGGGCCGGGTCATCGCGGAATCGAAGACCGGTTCAGCGGAGCCGGTGGCGCAGACGACCACGTGCGCCCGCCGCACCGCGTCCTCCGCCGCCGCCGAGCCGGCCGCGACGACCCGCGCCTGCGGGTGCAGCTCTTCGGTGACCGCCTCAGGCGACCGGACGACGTGAGTGACCGAGGCGAACGGCCGGCGCAGGACGTCCGCGATGGTCGCGACATGTCCGGCCCCCTGCGGACCGGCACCGAAAACGGTGACGTGCAAGGGTTCCGTCCGTTGCAGCAGGATCGGCTTGACCGCGGTGATCGAGACCGCCGGCGTACGCAAGGTGGTCAACGCGGTCCCGTCGAGCAACGCGCGCGGCGTGAGTGTCTCGCCGTCGAACAGGACGTACACCGCCTGGATCCGCGGCAGCCCTCGTTCCGGATTGCCCGGCGCGACGCTCGCGATCTTCACCCCGCACCCGCTCGGCGACTGCGCCGGCATGACCAAGAGCTGCCCGGCCGCGACGTCGAGAATGCCGCGGCGGAAGTCGGCCGCCGGATCGAACCCGGCACGGAGCGCGTCTTCGAGCGCGGCGACCGCGCCGGCCGGGCTGAGTGTCTCGGCGATGTCCTTGGCGGACACGAACTCGACGGTCGTCACAGGCACCCTCCGCGGGGATCGGGGAAACATCCGGCGGAGCCGGGCGGACGGCGGCCGCCCGGCTCCGGTCTCACAGCTCGAAACCGGCCGGGAACGGGTCCTCCGGGTCGAGCAGGTACTGCGCGGTGCCGGTGATCCAGGCACGCCCGGTCACGGTGGGCGTGACGGTGGTCAGCCCGGCCAGCTCGCCCTCGCCGATCAGCCGCCCGACGAACCGGGTGCCGATGAACGACTCGTTCACGAAGTCCGTGTTCAGCGCCAGCTCGCCGCGCGCGTGCAGCTGCGCCATCCGCGCACTGGTCCCGGTTCCGCACGGCGACCGGTCGAACCAGCCGGGGTGGATCGCCATCGCGTGCCGGGAGTGCGCCGCGGTGGAGCCGGGCGCCTGCAGGTACACGTGGTGGCATCCGGCGATTTCCGGGTTGCCCGGGTGCACCGGCCGGTCCTGCTCGTTGATCGCGGCCATGATCGCCAGCCCGGCGTCGAGCAGCTGCGTTTTGTTGGCCCGGTCGAACGCGATGCCGAGCTTTTCGGTCTCGACGATCGCGTAGAAGTTCCCGCCGAACGCCAGGTCGTAGCCGACGCTGCCCCATCCGGGCACCTCGACGGTCCGGTCCAGCCCGAGCGCGAACGACGGCACATTGGTCAGCGTGACGTTCTTCGCCACCCCGTCCTCGACCGCCACCTCGGCCACCACCAGCCCGGCCGGGGTGTCCAGCCAGATCGTGGTGACCGGCTCGACGACCTCGACCATTCCGGTCTCGACCAGCACGGTCGCCACGCCGATGGTGCCGTGCCCGCACATCGGCAGGCAGCCGGACACCTCGATGTAGAGCACGCCGTAGTCGGCGTCCGGCCGGGTCGGCGGTTGCAGGATCGCGCCGCTCATCGCGGAATGCCCGCGCGGCTCGTTCATCAGCAGCTGCCGGATGTGGTCCAGGTTCGCCATGAAGTAGCGGCGACGGTCGAACATGGTGGCACCGGGGATCGTCCCGACGCCGCCGGTCACGACCCGGGTCGGCATCCCCTCGGTGTGGGAGTCGACCGCGTGGAAGACCCGCTTGCTCCGCATGTCAGGCCAGGCCCTCGGCCACGACGCGCTCGGTGTCCTTGCGCACCTGGGCCTCCTGCTCCGCGGTCAGCGGCACGCGCGGCGGACGGCACGGCCCGCCGTAGCGGCCGACCACGTCCATGCTGAGCTTGATCGCCTGCACGAACTCGGTCTTGGAATCCCAGCGCAGCAACGGGTGCAGCGACCGGTACAGCGGCAGCGCGGTGGCCAGATCGCCGTCGGCGGCGCTGCGCCACAGCTGCAGCGAGGACTTCGGCAGCGCGTTCGGGTAGCCGGAGATCCAGCCAGGCGAGCCGGCGACGGCGAACTCGAACGCCAGGTCGTCGGTGCCGGCCAGCACGTCGAGGCCGGGTGCGAGTTCCTGGATCTGGTAGTAGCGCCGGACGTCGCCGGTGAACTCCTTGACGCCCTGGATCAGGCCCTCCTGGTAGAGCTCGGCCAGCAGATCCGGGGTCAGGTCGACCTTGGTGTCGTGCGGGTTGTTGTAGGCGACGACCGGCACGCCGACCTGGGCGACCTGCCGGTAGTGCGCGACCACCGCACGCCGGTCGGCCCGGTAGGCGTTCGGCGGCAAGAGCATCACCGCGGGCGCACCGGCTTCGGCGGCCTGCGCGGCCCAGCGGGTCGCCTCGTCCGCGCCGTAGGCCGCGACGCCGGGCATCACCGTGAAGCCTTCCGGCGCGGCCTCGATCGCGGTAGTGACGACGCGGGCGCGCTCCTCGACGGTGAGGTTGTGGTACTCGCCCAGCGAGCCGTTCGGCGTGGCGCCGTCACACCCGTTGTCCGCCAGCCACTTCACGTGGTCGGCGAAACCGTCGAAGTCGATCTCCAGCGTCGCGGCGCCGCGGTCTCGCAACGGCAGCGCGGTCGCCACCAGGACGCCGTGCCACGGCGACTGTCGAGTCGTCATCTGTCCTCCAAGTTCGCGTATCTGCCCGCACTGGCAGCGCCCTCAGGATGCCATATGCAATGTGACATTGTACAGAGCTGGTGCTTCGATCGCCGGGGCTGACGGTCGCGCGCCAGCCAGGGTTCACGAGCGGGTCAAGCGTCCCGCCCGGCGGCGATCATGCCGAGCGTGACCGGGCTGGCGATCGGACGAGCGGCGACCGAGCGCAGATCGTTCTCCGTCGGTGCGCGGCCGGCACGTGCGGCGACCAAGCAGGCCGTCGCGTACCCGCACACTCGCCCCTGGCACAGCCCCATCCCGGGCCGGGCGAAGAGCTTCACCGCACGCGGATCGGCCGCGCCGAGGTCGGCGATCGCGGCGTCGACGGTCCGGGCGTCGACTTCCTCGCAGCGGCAAACCGTCGTGTCCGGCGTCATCCAGCCGGTCCAGCCCGCCGGAACGGGGAAGGTCGAGTGCATCGCGCGCGCGAACGACCGCAACGCCCGGCGCTGCCGCAGCAGGCTCCGCAACCGCTGCGGCTCCGGTGCCCGGCCCAGGACGTCTTCCGCCGCGGCGAGACCGGCGAGATGACCCTCCGCCACCGAGGCTGCCGCGCCCCCGACTCCGCATACTTCCCCGGCCAGGTAGACCCGCTCCGTCGTGCTTCGCTGACGTGCATCCGCGACCGCGACCAGACTGCCGTCGACATCCAGCCGGGTTTCGCAACCCAGCTGCAGCGGAATCTCCAGCTGTGGGGTGAACCCGTAGCCGACGGCGAGCGTGTCACAGTCCATTTCGGACTCGGTGCCGGGAATGACCTGCCAGTCGTTTGTCAGCTTGGCAGTGGTGACGTGCTGGAGTTCTCCTTCTCCATGCGCCGCGACGACCGCCGTGCGCCAGTGGTACGGGATGCGGTGTTTCGCCAGGGTCGCCAGGAACCCCGCGCCTTCGGTGAGTTTCGCGGCATTGCGGGCGAGTGCACCGGGGAACCGCGCGAATCCGCCCGGATGCCCCGCCTCGTACACGCCGACGACGTCCGCGCCGGTCTCCGCCAGCCCCGCCGCGACCGCGAGCAGGAACGGCCCGGTCCCGGCCACCGCGATGCGCCGCCCGGCGACTACCCCGTGCCCCTTGAGCAGCGCCTGCACGCCGCCCGCGGTGAACACGCCGGGAAGCGTCCAGCCCGGGAACGGAATCTGCCGATCGTAGGCACCAGTCGCGACGATCAGCGCCGCCGCGCGGAAGGTCCGTTCGGTCCCCTCGCTGGTCGCACGCAAGACACCCGGCTCGGCCCGCCAGACCGAATGCCCCGGGAACTGGTCGACCTGGCCGCGGATTTCCTCTTGCAGCGCGAGGAAAACGGACCAGTCGTGAGGCAGCTTTCCGGTGTCGGCACCACCGCGGTTCCGCCAGTACTGCCCGCCCGGCCGGGCCGCCGAGTCGAGCAACGCGACCCGCGCCCCCGCCCGGGACGCGCTCGCCGCCGCGGCGAGGCCTGCCGGGCCCGCGCCGAGCACGACGACGTCGTAGCGAAGTTCAGCAGGCGAGGTCGGCACGACCAGCTCCTTCTTGAGGTGTGACCACGTCACCGGCGCGCGCCTCGGTGAGACAGGCCCGCCGGTTCGGCTCCCCGTTAACGGTGACGAGGCAGTCGAAGCAAATCCCGATGCCGCAGAACACCCCGCGCGGCTCCCCGCTCCGCCGCGTCGTGCGCCACGAACGACGGCCGGCGGCGATCAGCGCGGCGCCGACGCTCTGGCCAGGCTCAGCGGTCACCGCCTCGCCGTCGAACTGGAACTGCACGCTCATGCCGCTGCCTCCTCGAACCGATGCGGACGGAACGGCGCCGGGTCGATCTCCGGGCTCGCCCCGGTGATCAGCTGTGCGATCAGCTCCCCCGTCGCCGGGGACAGCCCGATTCCCGCCCCCTCGTGGCCGGTCGCGTGGAACAGCCCCGGCGCACGCGGGTCCGCCCCGATGACGGGCAGGTGATCCGGGCAGTACGGCCGGAAACCGAGGTAAGCGCGGAGCAGCGAGACGTCTTCCAGGAACGGGAACACGTCGATCGCCTGCGCGGCGAGTTTGCGCACCACCGGCAGCGAAAACGACCGATCGAACCCGACGCGTTCCCGGCTCGCTCCGATCAGTACCGTGCCGGCCCGGGTGCCCTCCACGACGACTGACGTCTCCAGTCCTTCGTCGCTGCTGGCCACGTTCGCGACATACTCGGCGGTGTACACCTTGTGCCGCACGACCCGCGGCAGCGGCTCGGTCACCAGGATGAACCCCTTGCGCGGCAGGATCGGAACCGGCGTGCCGGCCAGCTCCGCGACCTGCCCGCTCCACGTTCCCGCCGCGTTCACGACGTGCTTGCCGGGCACGTCCCCGGCCGAATCGGTGCGCACGCCCAGCACCGTGTCGCCCGGCCCGCGGAGGAATCCGGTCACCGACACACCGGTCAGCACCCGTCCGCCCAGCGCCCGCACGAGCTGCAGCAGCCGCGCCGCCGCGAGCATCGGCTGGACCTGGCTGTCTTGCGGGTAAAACGCCCCGCCGACCGCGGCCGGCGTGATGTTCGGTTCCAGTTCGCGCAACTCGGCCGCGGACACGTCGACCGCCTCCACGCCGGACGCGCGTTGCCCGGTCGTCAGCCCGGTCAACCCGGCCGCGGACGCTTCGGTGGTCGCGACGACGACACCGCCCTTGGCCTGGTATTCGAACGCGTCCGCGCCGTGCCGGTCCGCCAGCTCCCGCCACAGCCGGGACGACCAGAGAGCGAGGTCCAGCTCGGGACCAGGTTCCTTGTCCGACAACAGGATGTTGCCCTCGCACGCGGAGGTGGTTCCACTGCCCGGGCTGCCCCGTTCCACGACGGTGACCCGCAATCCGGCCCGAGCGCAGGAATACGCGCACGCGGCGCCGACCATGCCGCCGCCGATCACGACGACGTCGCTGAGTGCCATGCACAGTAGTATGTCACATGGCACTGATAGGGCAAGGGCTTCCGAGCGCCATCGCGAACAGCCGGTAACATTGTACTGAGCGGCGCGCGCAGGGCAGGACGAACGACACCGCGACCGCCGGCGAGACCGGCTGAAGGGGACCGACAATGACAGCGGACGGCCGCGCGATGACGGGCCTGCCCACCTTCGGCGGACGCCGGAACATGCGCGACGAGATCATCGAAACCCTGCGCGGCGCAGTAATTTCCGGCGAACTGCGCCCTGGCACGGTGTACTCCGCGCCGTCGCTGGGCGAACAGTTCGGCGTGTCCGCCACCCCGGTTCGCGAGGCGATGCTCGACCTGGTCAAAGAGGGCTTGGTGGAGACGATCCGCAACAAGGGGTTCCGGGTCGTCGAGCCGAGCGACCAGGAACTCGACAACTTCGCCGAGATCCGCAGCCTGATCGAAGTCCCGACCGTCCGGCGGATCGCCGAACGGGGAGCCGACCCGGCCGCACTGAAGCGGCTGCGCGAATTGGCCGAGGGCATCGAACGCGCCGCCGTCGAGCACGACTTCATCGCGCACGTCACGATCGACATGGAATTCCACACCACGCTGCTGCGGCTCGCCGGGAACGAGCACCTGGTGGAGATCGCCCAGTCGCTGCGCGCGCGATCGCGGATCTACGGGCTGAAGGCACTCGCCGAACACGACCAGCTGATCCCGTCGTCACACGAACACGCGGTACTGGTGGACCTGATCGAGGCCCGGGACGCGGACCGCGCCGAGGCGTTGATGCGGGCGCACATCGGGCACGTGCGGGGAATCTGGGCGGCGAAGTCGGGCGAGGCGGGCTAGCAGGTTCGGGCGCGCACTCGAGCCCCGGCACATCACCCCGCGGCGACGGCACGGCCCGTGCCCGGTTGCCGCGTCGTTCACAAAATCCGACCTTCCCCGCTCCGCCACAGCGGCCGGGCAGGGTATTTCCATCTGGCGATCTGGTTTCCGCGTCACGACCGCCTGGTGCGCAGCTCCGGTACCGCCCGACCTGCCGCGGCTGCTGCCGCCCGATCATCGGTGCCGGCGAAGCACCGGCCGGCGCAGGAGCGGAGCACTGCCTGGCGAACGGGTTGGCACCCCACCCGATCGAGATACACTCGCCGAAAACACCTGAACACAGGGGGTCACTGTGGAGTTCCAGGATGTCGTGCGGCGCAGGCGGATGGTGCGGAAGTTCACCGACGAATCGGTGTCCGAGGAAAGCCTCCAGCGCATTATGCGCAATGCTCTCCGCGGCCCATCCGCCGGCTTCTCGCAGGGCCAGGCGTTCCTGGTGCTGCAGGGCGACGACGTGAAGCGGTTCGCCGACACCGTCCAGTACTGGACGTCCGACACCGCCAAGGACGCGCCCGTGGTTGTGATTCCCTTCGCGGTCAAGGACGTCTACCTGGACCGCTACGCCGAAAAGGACAAGGGCTGGACCGACCGCAGCGAGGCACACTGGCCGGTGCCGTTCTGGTACATCGACACCGGAATGGCAGTCCTGCTGATTCTCCAGACGGTCGTAGACGAGGGCCTCGGCGCGGTGTACTTCGGCATCGGCGAGGAGGACTTCGGCAAGCTGCGCACCGAGTTCGGCGTACCCGAGAGCCACGTACCGATCGGCGCGATCGCGATCGGGCACGACGCCGACGCGAAGGTCTCCGAAGGCGCCTCGCCGGCCACCCGCAAGCGAAAGCCGCTCGCCGAGACCGTCCACTTCGGACAGTGGTGAGCGGTTCCCGGCCGACTCCCCTATGACGACGGTGAGCGGTTCCCGGCTAACTGCCCAAGACGACTGAGGCCCGGTCTCCCAAGTTGGGGCCGGGCCTCGCTTATTCACGTGGATGCGTGTACCGTCCAGTGCCCGCCGCACGGCGGCACCTGGTCAGTCGTTGGCTTCTGAATCAGGCTTGTGCCTGCTCAGCCACTGTTTCGTGGATGCGAAAAAAAGCTGGGCCCCGGGAGAACCTGTTGGGGGTTCTCGACCGGGACCCAGCCTGTTGGTTGAGTTCGGCGGTGTCCTACTCTCCCACAACCCTTCGGTTGCAGTACCATCGGCGCAATCAGGCTTAGCTTCCGGGTTCGGAATGGGACCGGGCGTTTCCCTGACGCTAAAACCACCGAAACACTCCGAAACAACACACACCCGCCACCCGGTATCCGGTGACAGCCGGTGTGGTGTTTCAGAACCGTAGAGTGGATGCGCAACATCTTCGTAGGCAAGTCCTCGGCCTATTAGTACCAGTCGACTCGACAACACATTACTGTGCTTCCATCTCTGGCCTATCAACCCAATCGTCTCTTGGGGGCCTTAACCCACAAAGGGGTGGGATACCTCATCTTGGAACAGGCTTCCCGCTTAGATGCCTTCAGCGGTTATCCCTTCCGAACATAGCCAACCAGCCATGCCACTGGCGTGACAACTGGCACACCAGAGGTCCGTCCGTCCCGGTCCTCTCGTACTAGGGACAGCCTTCCTCAAGTATCCTGCGCGCGCGGCGGATAGGGACCGAACTGTCTCACGACGTTCTAAACCCAGCTCGCGTGCCGCTTTAATGGGCGAACAGCCCAACCCTTGGGACCTACTCCGGCCCCAGGATGCGACGAGCCGACATCGAGGTGCCAAACCATGCCGTCGATATGGACTCTTGGGCAAGATCAGCCTGTTATCCCCGGGGTACCTTTTATCCGTTGAGCGACACCCCTTCCACCAGGAGGTGCCGGATCACTAGTCCCGACTTTCGTCCCTGCTCGACATGTCTGTCTCACAGTCAAGCTCCCTTGTGCACTTGCACTCGACACCTGATTGCCAACCAGGCTGAGGGAACCTTTGGGCGCCTCCGTTACTCTTTAGGAGGCAACCGCCCCAGTTAAACTACCCATCAGGCACTGTCCCTGAACCGGATCACGGTCCGAGGTTCAGATTCCCAATCCGACCAGAGTGGTATTTCAACAACGACTCCACCCGAACTAGCGTCCGAGCTTCACAGTCTCCCACCTATCCTACACAAGCCGAACCGAAAACCAATACCAAACTATAGTAAAGGTCCCGGGGTCTTTCCGTCCTGCCGCGCGTAACGAGCATCTTTACTCGTAATGCAATTTCGCCGGGCCTGTGGTCGAGACAGCCGGAAAGTCGTTACGCCATTCGTGCAGGTCGGAACTTACCCGACAAGGAATTTCGCTACCTTAGGATGGTTATAGTTACCACCGCCGTTTACTGGCGCTTAAATTCTCAGCTTCACCCACCGAAATGAGTTAACCGGTCCTCTTAACGTTCCAGCACCGGGCAGGCGTCAGTCCATATACATCGTCTTGCGACTTCGCATGGACCTGTGTTTTTAGTAAACAGTCGCTTTCCGCTGGTCTCTGCGGCCAACCACAGCTCCACCCGCAAAGGGGTATCACCGCGCTTGGCCCCCCTTCTCCCGAAGTTACGGGGGCATTTTGCCGAGTTCCTTAACCACAGTTCACCCGATCGCCTTGGTATTCTCTACCTGACCACCTGTGTTGGTTTGGGGTACGGGCCGTGCATGCACTCACTAGAGGCTTTTCTCGGCAGCATAGGATCACTCGCTTCACCTCAAACGGCTACGCATCACGTCTCAGCCTNNTGNNANNCGGATTTGCCTNNNTNNCGGCCTACACGCTTACACCAGGACAACCATCGCCTGGCAGAGCTGCCTTCCTGCGTCACCCCATCGCTTGACTACTACGGAATCAGGTCCCACGCTCCACAC